>JAQYLE010000049.1 GCA_028720205.1 Clostridia bacterium | reverse complement strand
CCCTCCGCGCTTTCGGGCGGAGAAAAACAGCGCTTGTCTTTGTTGCGCGCGTTTGCGGCGCCGTTCGATTTGCTGCTTGCCGACGAGCCGTTTTCCGCGCTGGATATCGCTTTGAAAGAACGCATGATTTTGCTGTTTCGTTCGCTGTTAAGCGAAAAGGGAAAAACCGGCGGTAAAAAAACGGCGGTCGTCGTTACGCACAGCGTTAAAGAGGCGACGGCGATCGGCGATCGCGTGGCGGTTTTGAAAAACGGCAGAATCGAAACGATACCGGGCGTAAACGCAAACGAACGAAACATCGAACGAAACAACGAACGGGTCGATCGCCTTCGCGCGATTCTCGTTTCTTTGATGACGCAGGACGACTGAGCGTATACGAAAAATATAAATATACGGTTAAAAAAATGGCAAAAAACCCGCTCCGCCGCTTAAGTTAAACCAAGCGGCGGAGCGGGTTTTATAACGCAGAAAACGTCCGGTTAATTTTTGTGTGCGTCTTGGTCCGCAGGTGCGGAAGCGACTCCGCTTTGCCGCAAGGGGAGTTCGCCTTTATACGAAAACTTCAGAAGCAACGGCGCGAGCACCGAAGTTACGATGATAATCATAAACACGAAGGGATAAACGGCGGGGGAAACGAGTCCCGACGAAATGCCTTTATCCGTACAGATGAGCACCACTTCCGCGCGCACCATCATGCCGCACCCCACGCGGTAGGAATCTTTCGTAGAAAAGCCGCACAATTTCGCCGCCGCGCCGCAACCGATAAGTTTGCCTGCAACGGCCACCAGAACATAGCACAAACCGAATCCCGCAAACGCGCCCGAAAAACCGGAAAAGTCGAGATTCATACCTATCGTGGCGAAAAAAATGGGGGAGAACACCATATATCCGAGCACGTCGGTTTTCACTTCCACGTACGGCGTTTCCCGAAGCGTTCCGCCCAGAATCAGCCCCGCGACGTACGCGCCGGTGATATCCGCCACGCCGAAGATTTTTTCCGCAACGTAAGCGTAGGCATAGCATACGCAGATCGCGAGAATGGGCACGCGGCGGTTGTGCGGATATTTGTTTTCTATTTTAGAGAACCGCTTGCGCAAAAACAAGCCCAACGCGACGGCCAAAACGAAAAAGCAGACGATTTTTATAATTACCAGCCACCATTTCGCGTTTTCCCACCAATCTGGCAGGAAGGAGACGCTTTCGCCCGAAGCGGTCGGCGTAAAACCCGTCAATACCGAAAGAACGACTATGCCGATTACGTCGTCGATCACGGCGGCGGCAACGATCGACGTGCCTACTTTCGTTTCCAGTTTTCCGAGTTCTTTCAGCGTAGCCACGGTGACCGAAACGGAAGTGGCGGTTAAAATGGCGCCGTAAAAAAGATGACTCAGCAAGCCTTCCCCCGCGCCGAACAGGTAGGAAACCAGCGTTCCCAACGCCATGGGAACGATTACGCCGAACAGCGTAATCACTACCGAGGCGCCGCCCGACGCTTTTAACGTTTTTAAGTTTGTGCCGAGCCCCGTGGAAAACATAATCAGCACCACGCCGATTTTAGCAAACACCGAAAGCCATTCGCGGATTTGTTCCCCGAAAAAGATTCTGCGGAAAGATTCGGAAGGAATATATTTCAGAAACCCTATTAAAAGCCCTGCGAGCAGCATGCCGATCACGGCGGGAAAGCCGATTCTGTGCGCGCCGAGGGCAAACAGTTTTGTCAGACACAAAATCAAAGCGAGGGGTAAAAGTATTTCGTATGCAGCCATAAAAAACGCTCCTTTTCAAAAGCCGAATAATATTATACTCTCTTGCAGGGCAAAAGGCAAACGATTTTCACGTAAAAAACACAAAAACAACGCAAAATTGCCGCAAATTTGCGGGTAAATCCTTGACGAATAAAGAAATTTGTATTATAATAATTCTATACGTGTAATTACGTAATTTATAAAAAAATATAGCGCGTTATTCCTTGCAGAAAGAGGAAAACAAAGGAGAATCAGTCGATGTATCGTATCATGACGAAAAAAAGCCTGAACCCCACGGTGACGCAGATGGAAATTCACGCGCCGTTCGTGGCGAACAAAGCGCGCGCGGGGCAGTTTATTATTCTGCGCGCAGAAGAGAACGGGGAGAGAATTCCTCTTACCGTAGCGGGGTGCGACAAGAATCGGGGCACGGTGGAAATCATATTCCAGACGGTAGGCGCAACCACGATGAAACTCAATCAGAAACAAGCGGGCGATTTTCTGCCCGACTTTGTGGGGCCGCTCGGCAATCCCACAAAAATAGAAGGGCTGAAAAAAGTATGCGTGGTAGGCGGCGGCGTGGGTTGCGCCATCGCGCTGCCCGTAGCGCGGGCGCTGCATGAGGCGGGCGCGGAAGTTACCGCCGTCATCGGCTTCCGCAGCAAAGATCTGCTTATTCTGGAAGAGGAGTTCAAAGCGGTTTCTTCGCGGCTGTTCGTAATGACGGACGACGGCTCGTACGGGCGTAAGGGGAACGTGTGCGCGCCGCTGGAAGAATTGTTGTCCGCGGGCGAAACGTTCGACGAAGTGATGACGATAGGGCCGTTGATTATGATGAAATTCGTGGCGCAGACCACCAAAAAATACGGTGTGAAAACGATTGCCAGCATGAACCCCATTATGATAGACGGCACGGGTATGTGCGGCGGGTGCAGGCTTACCGTGGGCGGAAAAATGAAATTCGCCTGCGTGGACGGGCCGGAATTCGACGCGCAAGAAATCGATTTCGACGAGGCGATGAGCCGCTTGCGCGCCTATTCCGATTTTGAGGCGCAATCGCGCGAACAAACGTGCAATCTTTTTAAAATGCAAGCCGAAGGAGGAAAATAATCATGCCGAATTTTAATATGCAGCCGAAAAAACACCCGATGCCCGTGCAAAACCCCGACGTACGAAAAGGCAATTTCCAAGAGGTTGCCCTCGGCTATGACGAACAGACGGCGAAAGAGGAAGCGCGGCGCTGTTTGAATTGCAAAAACAGACCGTGCGTAAGCGGTTGCCCCGTTGGTATCGCCATTCCCGAATTTATCTCGTGCGTGGCGGCGGGAGATTTCGAGGCGGCTTACGAAATCATCTCCCGTTCCAGTTCTCTTCCCGCAGTGTGCGGCAGGGTCTGCCCGCAGGAAACGCAGTGCGAAGGCAAATGCACGCGCGGAATCAAAGCGGGTTGCGAAGCGGTGGGAATCGGCTATCTGGAACGCTTTGTCGCCGATTATCATAACAGCCGCATCGCAAAGCGGTCGGAGGCTGAAACCGTGGCAGGGGCGGCGGAAGAGCAAGCGAAAAAAGAAGAAACCGAAACGCTTTTTGCAACGGATAAAGCCGTGCAGAAAGTAGCCGTTATCGGTTCTGGTCCCGCAGGACTTACCTGTGCGGGCGATCTTGCCAAAGCGGGGTATAACGTTACCGTGTTCGAGGCGTTGCACGTAGCGGGCGGCGTGCTGGTATACGGCATACCGGAATTTCGTCTGCCGAAAACCATCGTGCGGCGCGAAGTTGAAAATTTAAAAGCGCTGGGCGTAACCGTGCTCACCGATATGGTGATAGGCAAGGTGCTGTCTATCGAGGAATTGAAACGCGATTACGGGTTCGACGCGATATTTATCGGTTCGGGCGCGGGGTTGCCGAAGTTTATGAACATTGAGGGCGAGGGTTTGAACGGCGTGTATTCCGCCAACGAATTTTTAACGCGGATCAATCTGATGAAAGCCGCCGAAGATAATTCTACAACTCCCGTACAGCGAATGAAAACCGCGGTAGTGGTAGGCGGCGGCAACGTGGCGATGGACGCCGCGCGTTGCGCCAGACGGCTGGGCGCGGAAGTGCATATCGTGTACCGCCGCGGCGAAGAGGAACTTCCCGCCCGGAAAGAGGAAGTGGAACATGCCAAAGAAGAGGGCGTTATCTTCGATACCCTTACCAATCCCGTGCGCATACTCGCCACGGAAACGACGAATCCGCGCGATAAAGACTATGCCTGGGTTCGCGCGGTAGAGTGCGTTAAAATGCGCCTCGGCGAGCCGGACGAAAGCGGCAGGCGCGCGCCTGTCGTCGTGCCGGGCAGCGAATTCACGATTAACGCCGATTGCGTGATTATGTCGCTGGGCACGTCGCCCAATCCCCTGTTAAAAAATACCACCGAAGGACTTACCACGCTCAAACGCGGCGAAATCGCGGTGGACGAAAACGGAAAGACCTCTATCGAAGGCGTATATTGCGGAGGCGACGCGGCAACGGGCGCGGCAACCGTGATAAAAGCCATGGGCGCGGGAAAAATCGCCGCCAAAGCGATAGACGAATATTTGAAAAGCAAGCGTTAAAACGAGGAAAAAGCGGCGAAATCCGTCGGGTAAATCAAAAACAGACGGCGTAGAAACGGAAAATAAAAAACGGTGCGGTACGCAAGGGGCGCGAAGGATATTCGCGCCCCGCAGTTTATCTTTTAGCGTAATTTACATATAAAAATCGTAGTTTTAAAAATCGTAGTTTTTGACAATAAAAACGTTGAAAAGGGATTGACAGCGGTGCGCCGACGATTTATAATAGAACCGTAAAGGCGGGAGAAAAACGCATGCGCGAACAATCATACAAAAAATCGGAACAAAGAGGAAGCAAAAGCAACAAACGCGTTGCAAATACGTATGAATGGTTTTCCGACGAAACCGATTATTTCCGTTGCAGCGAAATGATAAACGTATACGTAGCGCCGCACTTTCACGGCAGTTGGGAATTTATATTCGTTGCGGAAGGTCGGCTCCGCGCTCTTCTCGACGGCGAGGAATATCTCGCGGAAACGGGGGACATACTTTTTATTCCGGGATTTGTGGTGCATTGCGTTCCGGAAGTTGAAAAAAACCGTTGTTTTTCCATTGTGTTCAGCGGAAATTTCAGAAAGACGTTCGACGAAGAATACGGAAAAGTCTTTGAATCGCTGTTAAAGAACCAAGGCGAAAAAACCGCAGAGGTTTTCCGCTTTGTCGAGGCGTGTTTACGTAATTTTTCCGTGTTCAACGTGTGCGAAAAGCACGGCTTTGCCGATCTGTTTTTAGGCATGTTGGCGGAAATTTATCCTTTACAAGCGGCAGAAACAAAGCAGTCGGAACGGATTGTCGTAAACGTTCTCCGTTATATCGACGGACATTTTTCGCAAAATATCACGGTACAAAATCTGGCGGAGAAGTTCGGTTATTCCAAAAACTATCTTTCTTATCTGTTCAATAAATACACCGGCATGGGCTTTTGCGATTATCTTTCCCGCGTAAGAATTACAGAGGCGATGAAACGCCTGGAAGAGGATAACGTACGTAACGTCACCGATGTTGCCATGGAATGCGGATTTAATTCGATGAATACTTTTTACCGCGCCAGGCAGAAATTCATCGCGCGCGATAGCAGCCGCTGAAACGGCGCGCCGTCATGCGCTGAAAAATATTAAAACAGGGAGTATCAGTCATCATGCTCGATAAACATTTAATCGCCCGAACTTCGCCGGAAGCCAACGAAAAAAACATGGTTTTCTGGCAGAATTACCGCGTTACGGTATTAGGCGAAAAACTTTTCCGCCTTGAAAAAAGCGCGGAAAAAATCTTCCGCGACGAAGCCACGCTTTCCGTGTGGTTCCGCGATATGCCGCCGCAGAAATTCACGGCGAACGCAAGCGCGGACGCGCTTACGGTAAAAACCGCCGCGGTTACGCTGATTGTAAAAGAAAACCGCGAAGATTGCCGCGTAATCGTAGACGGCGCGGAAAAGCCCGTGGATAATTCGGGCAATTTAAAAGGCACGTACCGCACGCTGGACGGTTTCGACGGCGATACCGACGTATATCACGGCGGAAAAATTCAACTCGGCGACGGCGTGTGTTCGAAAACGGGCGTGGCGGTATACGACGATTCGAAAAGCGAAACGCTTGCTAAAACGGGCGAAATCAAAAAGGAATACGCAAACGGCACCGACGAATATATTTTTGCGTTCGGCAACGATTACCGCGGCGCGGTAAAAGCGTTATACGCAATCTGCGGCGGCGTGCCGCTCGTGCCCAGATTCGCGCTCGGCAATTGGTGGAGCCGCTACCGCGAATATACCGACGAAGAATATCTCACCGTACTGCACCGCTTTAAAGAGCGCGAAATTCCGCTCAGCGTCGCCACGGTGGATATGGATTGGCACTATTCCGTGCACCTCGACGAACAGAAACAAATTACAAAAAGCGGTAAAAATACGGATTTTTACGGCGGGGCAAACGGCTGGACGGGGTACTCGTGGAATAAAGACCTCTTCCCCGATTATAAAAAATTTCTGCGCCTTGTTAAGGCGGAAGGCTTGAAAATCACCCTGAATCTTCACCCGGCGGACGGCGTGCGCTGGTTTGAAGACATGTACGGAGAAATGGCGAAAGCGGTGGGAAAAGACGCGTCTGCGGGCGAGAAAATCGCGTTCGATATTTTCGATCCCGTGTTTGCCAACGCGTATTTTTCCGTATTGCATAAGCCGTACGAAAAGGACGGCGTAGACTTCTGGTGGATCGACTGGCAGCAGGGGAAAACGGCGGGAAAACTCGGCATCGATCCGCTGTGGGCGCTCAATCACTACCACTATCTCGACAACGCGAAAAATTCTTCTCAGCCGCTGATATTATCGCGGTATGCGGGCGTGGGGTCGCACCGTTATCCGCTCGGGTTTTCGGGCGATACAACTATCTCGTGGGCGACGCTCCGCTATCTGCCGTATTTCACCGCCACGGCAAGCAACGTGGGGTACGGCTGGTGGAGTCACGATATCGGCGGGCATCATATGGGTACGCACGACGGGGAGTTGTACCTGCGCCACGCGCAGTTCGGCGTGTTTTCGCCCATCAACCGCTACCACGGTACGTCGCTGCCCACGCTTACCAAAGAGCCGTGGGCGTATAAAAACGGCGCGGGCGCGCTTATCGAAGAGCAGATGAAACTGCGGCATAAACTCATACCTTTTCTGTATACCTGCGCTTACCGCGCCAACAAAAACGCGGAAATGCTTATCGAGCCGCTGTACTATTATCACCAAAACAACGAAAAGGCGTACGCATACGGCGACGAATATTACTTCGGGCAATCGCTGATCGTAGCGCCCGTGGTAACGGCGGCAGAAAAGGACGGCTACGCGCGCGTGAAGGTCTGGTTGCCGCAAGGAAACTACACGGATATTTTCACGGGCGATTATTACGCGGTAACAAGCGCGGAGGGCGAGGAAAAAACGTTGCTCCGTACGCCGGAAAGTATCCCCGTGCTTGCCAAAGCGGGCACGATTCTGCCCCTTTCCGAAGAAAAAGGCAACGGCGCGCCCAATCCCGAAAAACTTACTGTAAAAGTGTTTTCGGGCAACGGCGAATTTACGTTGTACGAAGACGGGCGCGAAGAGGGGAAAAACGGCGAATTTTTCACGGACTTTACCGCGCGAGAAAGCGTTTTACAAGACGGCAAAAAAGTGCAGACGCTGGAAATTTCTTCGCGCGGCGAAAGCGGCGTTATCCCTGAAAACAGGCGGTTGCGCGTGCGTTTCGAAAATATCGGAAAGGGAAAAGTAACGCTGAAAATCAACGGCAAAGAGGAAAAAACGCCAAGAATCTACGCCGATTGCGTATGGGTGGAAACGTCTTTTACTGTGGGGGCGAAGTACGAAATTTGCGTGGAATACGTTGCCGAAGCGCCTTTTGAAGCATGGAAGAAACGCGCGACGAAAATTTTAACCGAAAGCGACGGCTCCAACGTGTTAAACGGCGAGGCGAATGCGGCAATCGCACGGTTAGAAAGCGTGCAGAAAACCGAAATGTATTTTGCGCAAAGCAAATTGCCCGTATGCGTTATCGAACGGCTGAAAGAAACGCTGTAACCGTAAAGGCGTATGATAAGCGATACGATTGAATAAGTTTACGCCGCCCCGACGGAACGCGTCGGGGCGGCGGCTTATAGAACGGCGGCTTATAGAATATAGAACGGCGAGCGGAAATTCTGTTGTTTGCTTGGCGATAAAGCGTATCGCCGAAAAAATTTTATTTTCTTTCCGAATTCTTTGTAAAAGCTCGAAATTATAAAAATTCGTTAAAGGGAGGAAAAAAACGCGCCGCAGGACTTGCAAAAAAATTCCGTTTATGATATGATATTAACGTTATAATAACGTCGGCGGTTCGGCAGGCTTAAAATATTTGCGATAAATTCGTAATATTTTAGGCGCGCGCAATTGCCGGAACGAAAGAGAGAAAACGAAGGGGAAAAGTTAAGGAATGATTTACGATCTTGCGGGGCTTCGCGTAAACATAAACAACCGTTGCCGTTATACAAGCGAATTTTGCAAAGATTATCTTTCCTGCAATCAGGACGTTCCCGCCGATTTTTCGGCGGAGGTAACCCAAGAGGAATTTTACGCGGAAAAAGAAGCGTCGCCCGGATTTTCCGACGGCTATATCGAAAACATCTGTTTATACCGCGCCATATGTTTGAAAATGCCTGAGTACGGCAGATTTTTAATGCACTCCGCCGTGCTGACCTTCGAGGGAAACGCCTACGCGTTTTTAGGCAGAAGCGGCATCGGCAAATCCACGCACACGGCGCTTTGGATAAACAACGTGAAAGGCGCGGAAATTTTAAACGGCGACAAACCTATTTTATCGTACGAAAACGGCGTTTTCACCGTATACGGCACGCCCTGGAACGGCAAGGAAAACCGTGGCAGAAAGGGCAGCGCGCCGTTAAAAAGCCTGTGCTTTATCGAACGGGCGAAAGAAAATTCCATCGAAAAAATCACGCCTTCGCAGGCAACCGACCGTATTTTTACGCAACTTTTACTGCCTACGGAGCGTATCGCCGCCGAAAAAACGCTGGAACTTGCCGACGCGCTCGTGCGGGGCGTGCCTGCGTACGTTTTGTGTTGCAATATGGAAGTAAACGCGATGGAAACGTCGTTTTTCGCGCTGACGGGTAAAAAATTCGGCGATGAATACAGAAAATAAAACGTGAAATAAACAACGGAACCGAGGGTGAAAAACATGAAAATCAAAGAGGGATTTATCATCAGAGAAGTGGGCGGCGAACATATCGTAGTGCCCATCGGCGAAGCGGGAAAGAGTTTTCACGGCATGGTGAAACTCAACGAAAGCGGCGCGTTTTTATGGCGTTTTTTCTGCACGGAACACACGCAGGAAGAGGCGGTTAAGGCGCTTACGGAAGAGTACGACGTAGACGAAGAAACGGCGAAAAAAGACGTGGCGGCGTTTGCGGCTACGTTGGACGATCCGCGATTCATCGAAAAAAAATAACCGCAAAACAGGGTAGTTTGCCGTGGAAGACGAAACGAAGAAAATAACGATTGAAGCGTTGATTTTAACGGAGGGCAAATACGTAGGGCCTACGGTGGGCGTAAGCATGCTGCCCATGCTGAAAACCGGGCGCGACAGCGTGGTGATCCGCAAAAAAGAAGGGCGGTTGAAACCGCTGGACGTGGCGCTTTATAAACGCGGCGACAAATACGTGTTGCACCGCGTGATTTCGGCGGTGGAAGGCGGGTATATCATTCGCGGCGATAATTGCTATTCGAACGAAGCGGTGGCGGAAAACGCCGTGTTCGGCGTGCTTACGGAATATTTCCGCGGCGAAAAACATATCGATTGCGCCACGGATAAAAAATATCTGCGCTATGCAGAGCGCAGAGTGAAAAATTATCCGCTACGCAAAGCGTTTGTTCCGTTTTTTCTGCGTTGCAGGCATTTTGCCGCGCGCGTATACCGAAAAATTTTTCCGCGGAAAACGAAGCGGACGCCGAGCAGCGAACCGCAGGAGAGGACGCGTGCAGAAGAAGAACGGTAAGGTTTGAATAAGCGTAAATAAACATTACGGAAAAAAAACGATACGGGATAAAAAACGGTGAAAGACAAAGCGGAACCAAAGGGAAGAGCGTGGCTGAAACGGGAAATGCGCCCGTATCGGCTGCCCGTAATTCTTCTTTGCGGGTTGACGGTGGCGGCAACCCTGTTTTCGCTTGCGTTCTCGTATCTTATCCGTTACGTGATTAACAGCGCGGCGGCGGGAAAGGCGCGCGCGATGTGGATTTTTGCTTCGGCGTGCGCGGTTACGGCGTTGTTTCGCGTGATTTTACAGGCGGCCAGAACGTATTATACCGAAAAATGCAGGGCGAAAATCGTTGTCGGTTTGCGTTCGCGGTTGTTTTCGCGGCTGCTCCGCGCCGATTACATGCAGGCGGAAAAATATCACAGCGGCGATCTCCTCAACCGCTTCACTACCGACGTTTTCGAAGTGGCGAATACCTCGGTAGGCATTCTTCCCGCCGTTACGGGCATGTGCGTGCAATGCGTGGGCGCGATTACGGCGCTCTTTACCCTCGATCCGTTGTTTACCGCGATATTTACCGCAGGCGGAATAGCGCTTGCCGCGTGTTCGGCGTTATTCAGGAAAGCCACGAAAAAATACCATAAACAACTCACCGAAGCGGACGGAAAAAGCCGTTCGTTCATTCAGGAGAGCACGGCGTCTTTGATGACGGTGAAATCGTACGGCGCGGAGCGGCGCGCGGACGATAAATCGCGCCGCTTGTTGAGCGGCTATTATTCGGCGCGCATGAAAAAAAATCGTCTGAGTACGGCGCTCGGCGGTTCGTTTTCGTTGCTTTCGGCGCTTTCTTCGGTGTTTGCGGTGGTTTGGTGCAGCGTACAGATCGTAAAAAGCGGCTCTTCCGATTACGGCTCGATTTTATCCGTAATTATGCTGCTCAGCCAGTTGCAACAACCGTTCTCCTCGTTTTCGGCGGTACTGCCCGCCTGCTATGCGCGCGCGGCGGCGGCGGAACGGCTTTGCGAAACCGACGACGTTCCTTTGGAAGAAACATCTACGCGTTCGCGGCAAGAGCGCGACGAAGAATACGAAAACGCGAAAGATATCCGTTTTAACAACGTTTCGTTCGCCTACGACGGGCGGCGGCAAACGCTGCGCGGCGGCGAGGCGCGCGTGCCGTTGAAAAAAATTACCTGCGTCACCGGCGCTTCGGGCTCGGGAAAGAGCACGCTGTTTAAATTGTTGCTCCGTATGTATAAACCGCAGTCGGGGGAGATTCTTCTGGAAAGCGCGGACGGAAGCGCCGCGCCGATAACGGCCGAACAACGCGATTTGTTTGCGTACGTGCCGCAGGGGAACTTTCTTTTTTCGGGCACGATATACGAAAATTTAACCTTTTTTACGCAAACGGGCACGGCGGACGAACGGCAAATCAATCGCGCGCTGGAAGCCGCGTGCGCCACGTTCGCGTACGATTTGCCCGAAGGGCTTTCCACGCCGCTTCGCGAACGGGGCGGGGGACTTTCGGAAGGGCAGTTGCAACGCCTTGCCGTAGCGCGCGCTCTGCTTTCGGATCGCCCTGTGTTACTGTTGGACGAAGCCACGAGCGCGCTGGACGAAGAGACGGAGCGCAGGCTTCTTTCCAATATTCGCGCCATGCGCGATAAAACCTGCCTGATCGTTACCCACCGCCCCGCCGCGCTTTCGGTGGCGGACGTAGTGCTGCGATTGGAAAACGGCGTATTATCCGTCGTTCGTTCCGACGGGCGAAACGGCGGTGCGGAGCAATAAAAAAACCAAGGATATAAACGATTCCGTTACTGCTTTTTATAAGCCGGAAAGCGCCGATACGGGCAGGGGTATCCGCATCGGTACGCTTTACGGCTTTTCGTCTGCCCCAAAAATCGTTCGATAAAAAAACGCCTTTTGTTATAAGATTTTTTTATATCGCATTTGCTTGCGTAGGCTTGACAAGTTTACTAAATGTAGTGTATAATGATATTCGCCGATAACAAGATATGGTATTTTTGTCGGCGTATGCCGAACAAAAACGCATTGCGGAGCAAGCGCGTTTACGGCAAAGAGGGGCACGGAGCATGAAAGGCTACATTCATTCGTTTGAATCGTTCGGCACTTCGGACGGACCGGGAATACGCTTCGTGGTATTCATGCAGGGGTGTCCCATGCGCTGTTTATACTGTCACAATCCCGATACGCGCGGCGCGGGCGGCACGGCGTACGAGCCGGAAGAGGTGGTTTCGGAAATTATAAAGTACGAAAAATACATCGCTTCGGGCGGGGTGACGGTTTCGGGCGGCGAGCCGCTGATGCAGGCGGAGTTTGTAACGCAACTGTTTTCGCTGTTAAAGGCGCGCGGCATACATACCGCCCTCGATACCTCGGGGTGCGCGTTTTTGCCCTCCGATCCGCAGAACGTAAAAGCGATTGATAAACTGCTTGACGTAACCGATCTGATTTTACTGGATATCAAGCATATCGATTCCGCGGCGCATAAAACGCTTACGGGGCGGGGGAACGAAAATATCCTGGCGTTTGCGCGCCGCGCCTCGGCGCGGGGGAATAAACTGTGGATACGCCACGTGCTTGTTCCCGGCTATACCGACGACGACCGCGCTTTAAGAAAAACGGCGGCGTTTGCGTATTCGCTTTCCGCTGTGGAAAAAGCGGAAATTCTGCCCTATCACACGCTGGGCAGAATCAAATACGAAAAAATGGGGTTGCCCTATCCGCTCGAAGGCGTAGATCCGCCCCCGAAAGAGCGGATAGAAAACGCGAGGCGTATATTCGCCGAAGAAAAGGCGCGGGCGCGTCTTGCGGTTTCCGCCGAAAGCGCCGCCAAAGTCGCCGCCAAAGACGCCAAAGACGCCGCCGAAAGCGCCGCGGAAAACATAGTTGAAAACAATACGGGAGAGTACGGCATATGAAATACGAAGGTTGGAACGGATTTGTTTCCGGCGCATGGGAAAACGAAGTGAACGTGCGCGATTTTATTCAGCGAAATTACACGCCTTACGAGGGGGACGGAGCGTTTCTTGCGCCCGCTACCGAAAATACGGAAAAATTATGGAAAATCGTTTCCGATCTTTCCGAAAAGGAACGCGAAGCGGGCGGCGTTCTGGACGCGGATACGTCGGTTGTTTCTACGCTCACTTCGCACGGGGCGGGGTATTTGAATAAAGATCTGGAACAAATCGTAGGGTTGCAGACGGACCGGCCGTTCAAGCGCGCGTTGCAGCCGTTCGGGGGGCTGCGCATGTCGGAAGAAGCGTTGCAGATGTACGGGTACGAACTCGACCCCGAAGTAAAAGAGATTTTCACCAAGTACAGAAAAACGCATAACGACGGCGTATACGACGCGTACACCCCCGAAATGCGCGCGGCGCGCAAGGCGCATATTTTAACGGGACTTCCCGATACGTACGGCAGGGGCAGAATCGTAGGGGATTACCGCCGCGTGGCGTTGTACGGCGTTGATTTTTTAATCGCCGAAAAAGAAAAGGATAAACTTGCCTTAAACGGCGAGATGACGCCGGAACTCGTCCGCGACAGAGAAGAGGTTGCCGAACAGATTAAGGCGTTGAAGCATCTGAAAGAACTTGCCGCGATTTACGGCTGCGATATATCCCTGCCCGCAAAGAGCGCGAAAGAAGCGATACAGGCGCTGTATTTCGGATATCTCGCGGCGGTGAAAGATCAGAACGGCGCGGCGATGTCCATCGGCAGAAACAGCACGTTTTTAGATATTTATATCGAACGCGATTTGAAAAACGGCGTAATTACCGAATCGCAGGCGCAGGAATATATCGATCATTTCGTAATGAAACTGCGCATCGTAAAATTCATGCGTATCCGCGAATACAACGAACTGTTTTCGGGCGATCCCACGTGGGTGACGGAATCGATCGGGGGCATGGGCGAGGACGGCAGAACGCTGGTAACCAAAACCGCCTTCCGTATTCTGCACACGCTGGATAATCTGGGCCCCGCGCCGGAACCCAATTTAACGGTGCTCTGGGCGCGCGCTCTGCCAAAAAATTTCAAAAAATTCTGCGCCGATTTATCTATCCGCACCTCTTCCGTGCAATACGAAAGCGACGAACTCATGCGCCCGCTGATGGGCGACGATTATTGCATCGCCTGTTGCGTAAGTTGCATGCGCGAGGGGAAAGATATGCAGTTTTTCGGCGCGCGCGCCAACCTTGCCAAGTGCCTTTTATACGCGTTGAACGGCGGCAAAGACGAACTTTTAAAAGATAAGAACGGCAAGCCGTTTCAGGTTTCGCCCGAATTTCCCGCCGTGCAGGGCGACGGGCCGCTCGATTTCAACGACGTGATTTCGCGCTACGAAAAAACCATGGAATGGCTGGCGGATTTGTACGTAAACACGCTGAACGTGATACATTACATGCACGATAAATATTCGTACGAGGCGCTGGAAATGGCGCTGCACGATACCAAAGTGCGCCGCTTTTTCGCTACGGGCATCGCGGGGCTTTCGTGCGCGGCGGATTCGCTTTCCGCGATAAAATACGCCAAAGTGTACCCGATCCGCGATAACGACGGGTTGATTGTGGATTATAAAACAGAAGGGGATTATCCCAAGTACGGCAACAACGACGATCGTGCGGACGAACTTGCCGTGTGGATTTTAAAAACGTTTATGAGCAAAATTAAAAGCCACCGGACCTACCGCGACAGTATACCCACCACTTCCGTGCTGACGATTACTTCCAACGTGGTGTACGGCAAAAAAACGGGCAATACGCCGGACGGCAGAAGGGCGGGAACGCCGCTGGCGCCGGGGGCGAACCCTATGCACGGGCGCGATCATACGGGCGCGATCGCCTCGCTGTGTTCGGTGGCGAAACTGCCTTACGAATGCGCCCGCGACGGCATTTCCAATACCTTTTCGGTTACGCCCTCGTCGCTGGGGCCCGAAGAAGAAACGGCGTGCTGAAAGGCGGAAAACGCGGCGCGTATAAAGCCGCGGCGTAAAATTATAAAAAGAGGAGAGAAATATTATGTCTGTCAGAGTAGATAATCTTGTTAATATGTTAGACGCATACGTGGCTGACGGCGGTCATCATCTTAACGTAAACGTGTTCAACCGCGAAACGCTGTTAGACGCGCAGAAGCACCCCGAAAAGTATCCGCAACTCACCATTCGCGTTTCGGGCTATGCGGTCAACTTCAACAAACTCACCAAAGAACAACAGGACGAAGTGATTTCGCGCACCATTCACGAGCATATGTGAAGCAAATGCGAACAGGGATATCGCGATACGTGAACGTATGCGCAACGTTTCATAAGAACGGTTTTTAACTATGGCAAAACAACAAAAGAGAAGAAAAAAATCGAAAAAAGCGGCGGTGGAATTGCCGCTTTTCGTAGTTATTTTACTTATCGTACTCGCCGTTATCGCGTACATACTGTATACGCGCGGCTTTTTCGATAAATGGTTCAAAAAACAAGACGTTATCACCGACGAATTGCAGATACACTTTTTGGAAGTGGGCAACAAATATTCGGGCGATTGCGTGCTGATTAAATCGGGCGATACCGAAGTGCTGGTAGACGCGGGTTCGCGGCAGTCCTCCGCCGAAACCATCGTTTCGTACGTGAACAATTACTGCACGGACGGCATATTGGAATACGTTATCGTAACGCACGCCGATCAGGATCATATCGCCGGCTTTGTGGGCACGGCGTCCGTCCCCGGTATATTCGATTCATACGAATGCAAAACGATTATCGATTTTCCTAAAACGGATAAAACGTCGCAATTGTATCAGAAATACCTGGATAAGCGCGACGCGGAAGTCGCGGCGGGGGCGGTGCGTTACACCGCGCTGGATTGCTACAACAACGCCGGCGGTGCAAAGCGCAGTTACGAACTCGCGCCCGATATTACGCTGAATTTTCTGTATCAGAAATTTTACGAAGAATCTTCTTCGGACGAAAACAATTATTCCGTATGTTTTCTGTTATCGCAGGGGAATAATCACTATCTGTTCACGGGCGATTTAGAAGAGGCGGGCGAAAAATCGCTGGTGGAAAGTAACGATTTACCCAAATGCAAACTATTTAAGGCGGGGCATCACGGTTCTCCCACCTCGTCTACGGAAGATCTGCTTTCGGTGATTCAGCCGGAAATCGTCTGCGTTACCTGCTGTTGCGGCGCTACGGAATATACAAGCAATATGGCAAACGTTTTCCCTTCGCAGGCGTTCTGCGACCGCGTAAAAGCGTATACGGATAAAATCTACGTCACCACGATGTATTCCGAAACGGCGGAGGGCAACCACGTTTCCTTAAACGGCAATATCGTGATATCGTCGGACGGCGGAGAAGTGAAAGTGAGTTGTTCGGGCAGCGCGGAGCCGTTCACGCAGAGCGAATGGTACGATACCTACCGAAAAAACGCGGCGTAAAGGGGTAATAAGATAATACGCAGGGAAATAATACGCAGGGAGATAATACGCATGGAAAGGTTTTCTCGCGCGGCGCCGCTTTTAACGGAAGAAGGCGCGGAAAAAATGAAAAACGCCAAAGTGCTGTTGTTCGGCGCGGGCGGCGTGGGCGGCTACGTCGCCGAGGCGTTGATCCGCTGCGGTTTGGGGCGGCTGGACGTTGTGGACGGCGACACGGTGGCGCTTTCCAATATCAACCGCCAGATTATCGCCTTAACATCTACGCTGGGGCGGTATAAAGCCGAAGTGTTTGCGGAGCGCGCCAAAGACATCAATCCGCAGGCGAAGGTTATTGCATATAACGTGTTTTTTAACGGCGAAACGGCGGATTCGTTCGATTTTTCCGCGTACGATTACGTGGTGGACGCGGTGGACGACGTGGCGGCGAAAACGGAAATCGTCGTGCGCGCCGCGGCGGCGAAAGTGCCCGTGATTTCCGCGATGGGCGCGGGAAACAAACTCGATCCTACGTTGTTTAAAATAGCCGATATTTCAAAAACGAGCGTGTGTCCGCTGGCGCGCGTCATGCGTAAAAAACTGAAAGAAAAAGGCGTTACGCATTGCAAAGTAGCGTTTTCCACGGAAAAAACCGCTTGTAAGAACGTGCCGCCCGCCAGCGTGGCGTTCGTTCCTTCCGTGGCGGGTCTGATCATTGCGGGCGAAGTCGTACGCGATTTATGCGGCGTTAAGGCGGGCGTTTCGGCAACCTGATTTACCGCCTGTCGTCCGCCTGCCTGTCGTTCGCCGGTGTATCGTCCGCCTGCCTATCGTTCGACTGCGTCGCGTTTAACCGCTTAGTCCGCGGCGCTTGTTTTTTGCGGAAAAATATGAGAACGAGCGAGAGCGTCAGCGGGAAAACGGCAGAAAATAAAATTCCGATTTTCAGATTATCGTTGAAAAGCCCCGCAAAGCACCCCACCAGCGACGGACCGCTTACACAGCCCAGATCTCCCGCCAGCGCCAGCAGGGCGAATAACGCGCCGCCGTTTTTTATGCGTGCGGAAGCAAGCGAAAGCGCGCCCGGCCATAACAATCCCACGGAAAATCCGCACAGCGCCATGCCGAAGAGGGAGAGGACGGGCGAAGAGGAAAGCGAGGCGAAAAGATACGCCGCCGTACACAGCGCGCTGCATACAGTCATTGCCGATTGCAGATTGATTCTGTCGCCGAATTTGCCGTACAGCGTACGGCTGACGCCCATACATAAGGCGAACAGCGCGGGGCCGAACAAATCGCCCGCCGCTTTGGATACGCCCAGTCCTTTTTCCGCAAACGCCGACGCCCATTGGGAAACGGACACTTCCGCCGCGCCTGCGCACGCGATGATAAGAGCAAACTGCCAGAACGTCCGGTTTTTTAAAAGAGAAAGAACGGAAAACGGGGGCGCGCCCTCCTCTTTTAACGAAGCCACGGGCACAAACGTGAAAAACACGGCGTTCGCCGCGGGAACAACCGCCCACAGGCGCGTTAAAACCTTCCAACGCGCCGCGCCCGCCGTTGCAAAAAACAACGAGGAAAGCCCGACGACCGCAACGCAACCCCACGAGTAAAACGAATGTAAAAGGCTCATCTTTTTTTCTTTGTATTCGCCGGGGCACGCTTCAATAACGGGGCTGAGCGACACTTCTAAAAGTCCGCTTCCTATGGCGTAAACGGCGTTGGCGATGAAAAGCCCCGTGTACGGATCGGGCAGGCGGGAAGGCAGTACGGTGAGAAAAATCAGCCCTATCGAGACGAAAAAATCGGCGACGAGTACACAGGCGCGGTAGCCGATTTTATCTATAAAAAACGCCGAAGCGAAATCGACGCACAGTTGCAGCGAAAAATTGACGGCGATGAGAAGGGTGATTTTATTCAGGGGAACGCCGTATTCGTTTTGAAACGTGACGAACAGAAGAGGGGCGAATACGGCGACAATCGATTGAATGGTGCATTGGGAATAACATGCCGTAAGCGTGCTTTTATACGAAGAAAATTTTTTCATGAAAAACTCCGGTAAGTTCGGTTTTCGAATTTGTAAAGAAATCGGTTTTTGAATTTGTAAAGTAAAAACTGTCTTAAAAAACGCGGGTATTATAACATAAATCGTGCGGGAAAGCAAGCCGTAATCGGCGAAAGCGCAACATTTTTTTGCCGTTTTTTTCATTTTTGCTTTTCTTTGCGGAAAAAATCTGCTATAATACGGCTATGAAACGCGAATCTTATTCAAAAACGGAAAAACTTTTTGCGCGACTGAACGAGGAAAAGGCTTCCGGGCTTTCTTTTTCCGCGGCGATCGTGGCGCAGTACGTTTTAACGTTGTTCTTTCTTATTATCGCCCGTTTTTCGGGACGTCTTACGGAAGGCTACGAAAATCGGGACTGGTTTTTATACTGCTCGTATCTGATTCCGCAAGCCGCCTTTTTCATTACGGCGTGCCTGTTCTTTTCGCGTACGGACGCGCGGATAAAAGACGCGGTGAAAAAGCCGCGTCCCGTATATTTTATCGTTGCCGTGGCCATGCAATGCGGCTTATTGTCGCTTTCCTTCGTGAATACGCTGTTTCTGGGTTGGCTGGAAAAGTTCGGGTACACGCCCGCTTCGCCTGTGCTTCCTTCCGTGCAGGGCGCGAAAATTCTGCCCGTTTTATTGGCGGCGGCGGTATTGCCCGCCTGCCTTGAAGAATTGTTCTTCCGCGGAATATTGCTTGGCGGCATGAAAAAATTCGGAACGGCGGCGGCGGTGTTTTACGGCGCGGCGTTGTTCGCTCTTTATCACCAGAGTCCCGCGCAGACGGTATATCAGTTTATCTGCGGCGCGTGCTTTGCGTTAATCGCGCTCCGTTCGGGCAGTATTTTGCCTACGGTGGTTTCGCATTTTATAAACAACGCCTTTATTATCGTTATGACCGCCTGCGGGGTGAATTCTCTTCCCGTGCCTCTCGTCTGCGCGTTTGCCGCGTTGTTGGTCGCCTCGCTTTGCTACCTTTTGTTTTTCGATAAGAGCGCGGGCGGAACGTTGCGGGACGAAAGCGGCGCGACGGCGGGCAAAGACGGCGGAGAGAAGCGGAAAAAGGCGGACGTAAAAGGCTTTACGCTCTGCGCGCTGATCGGCATTATCGTCTGCGCCCTTTCGTGGGCGGCGGCGCTGTTCGCGTAAAATTTTACAAACGGGGAGAAATATGCAGAAAATTCGCATAGTGACGGTGGGAAAACTGAAAGAGAGATTCTGGAAAGAGGCTGTGGCGGAATATACAAAGCGCCTTTCGCGCTTTGCCGACGTGGAGATAAAAGAACTGCCCGAAAGAAACACGTTGGAAGAGGAGGGAAAGGATATTCTTTCCGCGTGCCGCGGCTATGTGACGGCGCTTGCCGTGGAAGGCGAAAAATTTTCCAGCGAGCGGTTTGCCGCGCTGTTGAAAAAGAAAGCGGACGAGGGGGCGGAATTAACTTTTGTCATCGGTTCTTCCTGCGGACTCTGCCCCGCCGTAAAACGCGTTGCCGACAGGCTTTTATCCTTTTCCGATTTTACTTTTCCTCATCAACTTATGCGCGTTATTTTGTGCGAACAGGTGTATCGCGCGTTTATGATCAACTCGGGCTCTGCGTACCATAAATAGCGGTTACCGTAAATAACGGTTATCGAAAAAAACGACTGCCGCGGAGTATTATTCCGTTCCTGTTCACGCAATTTAACCGTTCGGGCATATTCTGCCTGTATGGACATATTTAAACAGACGCGGCGATTTTTTCTTTCGGCGGCGGGTGAAAAGCGGGTAATCGGCAGAAGTTTTTTCGGCAGAGAGATTTACGCCGTAAAAATCGGTTCGGGCGCGCCCGTGGGAATAGCGCAGTACGCGATACACGGCAGAGAATACCTGACCGCACGCCTTGCGTTTCATCACTTTAAACGCGGCGTCGCCGCGGGAAGCGTGTGGATCGTGCCGCTTGCAAATCCCGACGGCGCTTTGCTATCGCAAAAGGGGATTTGCTCCGCGCCCGAACGGGCGCGGAAGCGACTGATCGGCTTAAACGGCGGCAATAAAGATTTTTCCCTTTGGAAAGCCAACGGCAACGGGGTGGATTTAAACGTGAATTTCGACGCGCGCTGGGGCGAGGGCAAGAGCAACGCGCGCGTACCCGGCAGCGAAAATTACGTGGGCGAAAAGCCGTTTTCCGAGCCGGAGACGCGCGCGCTGAAAAATATCACCGAAGAAATCCGCCCGGACTACACGGTGAGTTTTCATACGAAGGGGGAAGAAATTTACTGGCGTTTTTATCAGACGGGCATGAGAACGTACCGCGATTACGCGCTTGCCAAAGCGCTTTCCTGTTCCACGGGGTATCCCTTGGGCGACGCGGCAGAAAGTTGCGGCGGGTATAAAGATTGGTGTATCGAAAAATTTTCGATACCCGCGTTTACCGTGGAAGCGGGACGGGACCGACTTTCGCACCCTCTGCCCGAAAGCGAGAGCAGAGATATCGTAAAAAAATGCGGCGAGGCGCTTTACGATTTTTCCTTTGCGATAAAGCGCGCCACGGGCGGCGTATAAACGCGGCGGTTCGTAAAATGGCGTCGGCGCGTTTTACGGCGCGGATCGCGTTGATAAAAAACGGAAAAGAATAAGAAGGAAAAGAGAGATAATTTTCGGTTATGCAAAAAAGAACGAGAGAAGAAAAATTTATGCAAGCGGCGCTTCGGCAGGCGAAAAAGGGACTTGCGGAAGGCGAAGTGCCTATCGGCGCGGTGGTGACGTATCAGGGAAAAGTGATAGCGAAAGGCTATAACCGCCGTTTAAAAAAACAACTTGCCAGCGCGCACGCGGAGATGATGGCAATCGATTCCGCCTGCCGCAAATTCCGCTCGTGGCGGTTGCCCGAGGGGTGTGAACTATACGTTACGTTAGAGCCGTGCCCCATGTGCATGGGCGCGGCGCTCAACGCGCGGGTGGACAAGGTTATTTTCGGCGCGAAGGAACAGAAAGGCAGGTCGCTGACGGGCGAACTGGCGGCGGCGAATTTACTCAATCACACCGTAGCGGTTACGGGCGGCGTGCTGGAAGAGGAGTGCTCCGCGATTTTGTCGCAGTTTTTTTCCGATCTGCGCAGCCGTTTAAAAGCCGGAAAGGAATAGAGAGCGACAGGCGGCGCCGCGCGGAAAGCGGAAAGAAGATTGATACTAAGCGCAATCGTCGTTGAAAGAACGAAACGACGGGAAAAAATAATTTTTTTCTTTTTTCCGTTCAATCGTTTGACGAAACGCAAGAAAAACTGTATTATATATAGTGCCGGTTGAAACTACGGTAAAAGCGGATAGGGCGATTTTTGGGGGAACGCTGCGCGCAAACGCGAGGGGTTGCGCGACGAAACTACTCTTACAAAAAAACTTTCCGAAAAACGGCGGCGGAACGTGCGGCGGAAAAGCCGTATAGTCTGCCTGAGGGAAAGCGGAAAGAAAAAAAAAGAGGTAATATACGATATGATAACTCACGGTAACGAAATCAAGTTGTTTTCGGGAAACTCCAACGTGCCTTTGGCAAAATCGATCGCGGCCAAACTCAATACCGAACTCGGCGGCATCGAAGTATCGACGTTTTCCGACGGCGAAATCAACGTTCACATCGAAGAAACCGTACGCGGCAGAGATCTGTTCATTATACAGTCTACCTGTTCGCCCGTCAACGACAATCTGATGGAACTTCTGATTATGATCGACGCGGCGAAACGCGCAAGCGCGGGGCGCATTACGGCGGTGATTCCCTATTTCGGCTATGCCCGTCAGGACAGAAAAGCACGTTCCAGAGACCCTATCACGGCAAAACTGGTGGCGAATCTGATTACGGCGGCGGGCGCGGATCGCGTGCTTACGATGGATCTGCACGCCGAACAGATACAGGGCTTTTTCGATATTCCCGTGGATAATCTTTTAGGCGGACCTACCATTTACAATCATTTTTCAAAACAGGGAAACATCGACGTGGTGGTGGCGCCCGATATGGGCAGCGTAAAACGCGCGCGCAAAGTGGCGGAAAAATTCGGCGTACCCATCGCCATTATCGATAAACGCCGCCCTAAGGCGAACGTGATGGAAGTAATGAACATCATCGGCGACGTAAAAGGCAAGCGGTGCTTTATGGTGGACGATATGATCGATACCGCAGGCACGATCTGTCAGGGCGCGCAGGCGCTGAAAGACCTCGGCGCTACAGAAATTTACGCGGCGTGCACGCACGCGGTGCTCAGCGGTCCCGCCGTGGAACGCCTGGAAAATTCGCCGATTACCAAACTGGTTATGCTGGATACCATTCATCTGCCCGAAGAAAAAATGCGCGATAAATTCGAGGTGCTCTCCGTGGCGGATATCTTCGCCGCGGCTATCGAAAACGTATATCTCGATAAACCGATGTCTAAATTGTACGATTAACAAACACGAAAGAAAAAACCGCCGCCGTTTCGCGGACGTTTCGGGCGATGTTCGTTTTCGCCCGCGCGCGAAACGCGGCGGTTGTTTTCAGAATTCTGTTTTATCCGTCTGCCTGTCCGTCGGCCGTACGGTAAGGCGCGGGGCGTTGTTTTTAGGTTTTTATTTTACGCAGGGCGCGCTTTTACGTGCGCTCGTACAAGAAAAAGCGTGGAGAAAATACAATGTTTCTGATAGTAGGGCTGGGAAACCCTGAAAAAAAATACGAAAAGACGTTTCATAACATGGGTTATCTGGCGGCGGCGGACGTTGCGGAAAAACTCGGCGCGAAGTTCAAAAAGAAAGAATGCGAATCTTCCGTGGCGGAGGCGTACGTAAACGGAGAAAAGGTGATTATCGCCCGTCCGCTTACGTATATGAACAATTCGGGGCGCGCGGTGAAACAACTCGCGGCAAAATACAAGGTATCGCCGCAACAGACGGTGGTGATTTACGACGATTACGATCTGCCCAAAGGGAAAATACGTATCCGCCCCGAAGGCAGCGCGGGCACGCATAACGGCATGCGCTCCGTCATCGGCGAAACGGGTTGGAAGAACTTTCCGCGTATCCGCGTGGGAATCCGCGACGAGGAAGTGAATATTCCCATTATAGATTACGTGCTTTCCGAAGTAAAAAGGGAAGATTACGCTTTATTTACAGCCGCTTTGCAAAAAGCGGCCGAAGCCGCGGCGGCGTTTGTAAACGGCATGAAAATAGAGGACGTAATGAATAAATTCAACGGCTGATTTTCGGCAAACGGCGTTTTTAGCGGAAGGCGGAAAATACGGCGTAAAAGCAAATCGTCGGAGGGGACGGTGAAAAAAGGTTTTTTCAACGCGGAAGAAATCGGAGGAGAGTATCTCCGTTTTGTTCAGGAAGTCCGTCGCGGTACGCCCGCGGCGGTTTTCGGCGTATCCTCGGCTATGAAATATCTGTTGTCCGCTATCGTTGATCTGCCCGTATTATACGTAACGGCGGACGCGGCGACCGCGCGTGCGGCGGCGGAAAATCTCGCCGTGCTTTCGGGCGAGAGGGTAGCGGTGATTACGGCGAAAGACGAGGTGCTTTCCTACCGTAAAGCGCTCTCTAAAGACGCGCTGTTCAAGCGGATAGAGGGCGTGTACGCGATGAAGAGCGGTTGCCGTTTTATCGCCTGTGAAATCGACGCGCTGTTGCAACTCTTTCCTGAAAATCTGCCCGTTATCACGTTGGAAGAGGGCAAGGAAACGGATTTTTCTTCGTTGCCCGAACGGCTTGTGCGTATGGGCTATACGCGCGTGACGGAAGTGGAGAGCAAAGGGGCGTTCGCTCTGCGCGGCGACATTCTCGATATATTTCCCGTGGGGCGGGAAACGCCCGTGCGCGTGGATTTTTTCGGCGATGAAACGGAAAAAATCAAACCGTACGATCCGGAAACGGGCAACCGCCTTGAACCGGAAAAGCGGCTTACGATTTTACCCGCGAGCGATTGTTTTATCGAAAGCGACGAACTGCCCGCCGTAAAAGAAGTGTTGCGCGAATCGCTGCGTGAATTTACCGAACGGGAAAGTTACGTGCGCGCCAACACGATTGTTTCCGATCTGCTTTCTTCCCTGGAAAGCGTTGAAGACGAACGGTATGCCGATAGGCAATCCGGGCTATTTTCCGCGCAGGAATTTTTAATGCCGCTATTAAAAAACAGCGGTACGATTTTTAACGTTCTGCCCGAAAACACGGCGATTCTGTTCGACGAGAGCAAAACGCTGCGCGATAAGTGCGAGGGGATATACCGCGACTTCGAAGAACGGTTCAACAGGCTGAAAAAAGGCGGGGAAGCGCTTACTTTTTCGCAGGGGCAACTGGTTGATAAACAGGCGTTTTACGACGGGTTGCAACGCTTTCGGCTTGCGGCGTTGCAAACGTTTACGGGAAATCCGTTCTTTTTTACGCCGCTGAAAATATTTAATTTCCGCGTTACTCCCGTCAGCCGCTATTTAAACGCCGTGCCCGCGCTGATTACCGATTTGAAAAACTGGCTGAAAGGGGGGTATCGCGCGGTGCTCTTCTGCGGCAACGAAAACCGTCTCGCGCGGATGGCGGACGCGCTTGCCGACGCGTACGTTCCCACGCAGAAACTTGGCGCGATGAGCGAACTTTCCGCCGTGGCGCTTACAAGCGAAACGCTGGATAAAGGTTTTATTCTGCACGAAAAAAAGTTCGTGGCGATCGGCACGGGCGATTTATACACCAAAACTACCGAACAAAAGCGTATCAGGCGCCGCCGCGGCGATTTGTTCTCCGCGCCCGAAGTGGGCGATTACGCGGTGCACGAAACGCACGGCATAGGCAGGGTGATCGGCACGAAAAAAATCGAAACCACCGACGGCACCAAGGAATACGTCGCCCTCGAATATAAAGACGGCGACACGCTGTACGTGCCCGTGGAAAATATGGATTCCCTTTCCAAATACGTGGGCGGCGATAAGCCGCAACTGAGCCGTATAGGCGGCGCGGATTTCGAACGGGTAAAAGCGCGCGTGCGCGCGTCCATCAAAAAAATGGCGTTCGATTTAAAGGCGCTGTACGCCGCCCGCGCGGAAAGCCGCGGTTACGCCTTCCCGCGGAACGAGGCGTTCATGAGCGAATTCGAAGAGGCGTTTCCTTACGAACTCACGCCCGATCAGGCGGAGAGCGTGGCGGAGATTAAAGCGGATATGTGCGGCGGCAAAGTAATGGACAGACTGCTTTGCGGCGACGTGGGATTCGGCAAAACGGAAGTGGCGTTCAGAGCGGCGTATCTGTGCATATTGGGCGGCAAGCAGGCGGCGCTGATGTGCCCCGGAACGGTTCTTTGCAATCAGCATTTCGATACCGCGCTGAAACGCTTCGAACCGTTCGGCGTGAAAATCGCCGTGCTCAACCGCTTTTCCACGCCTAAGGAAACGGCGAATACGTTAAAGGGACTGAAAGAGGGCACGGTTGATTTTGTTATCGGCACGCACAGGCTTTTATCTTCCGACGTGGAATTCAAAGACCTGGGACTTCTGATTTTGGACGAGGAACAGCGCTTCGGCGTAGAGCATAAAGAAAAAATCAAAAATCTCAGGAAAGACGTGCATTGCCTTACGATGACGGCGACGCCTATTCCCAGAACGCTGCACATGTCGCTTACGGGCATACGCGATATTTCCACGATCCGCACCGCCCCGCGCGAGCGGCTGCCCGTGCAGACGTACGTGGCGGAAGAAACGGAAACGCTGATCCGCGACGCCTGCCTTCGCGAACTTTCGCGGGGCGGACAGGTATTTATTCTGTATAATCGCGTGGAAAGTATATTTACGTTTGCCGCAAAAATCGCCGCGATCGTACCCGAAGCGAAAATTTCCGTGGCGCACGGCAGAATGGAAAAGAGCGTGCTGGAAAACAACGTATATAATTTTTATTCGGGCAAAACCAACGTGCTTGTCACCACAACCATTATCGAAAACGGCATCGACCTTCCCAACGCCAACACGCTGATCGTTATCGACGCCGAGCGGCTGGGCATTTCGCAACTTTACCAACTCCGCGGCAGAGTAGGGCGCGGCACACGTCTGGCGCACGCGTATTTTACATACAAACCCGAACGGGTGATGACGGAAAACGCCGCCGAACGGCTGAAAGCGATTATGCAGTTTACCGAACTCGGCAGCGGATACAAACTTGCCATGCGCGATCTGGAAATCCGCGGCGCGGGCAACGTTCTGGGCGCGGAACAGCACGGGCATATGGATAAAGTGGGTTACGAACTGTACGCCAAACTGTTAAAAGAGGAACTTACGGGCGAAACGCAGGAGGAAGTGGAACTGGACGTGCGCGCGGACGCGTATATTCCGGAAAGTTACGTGGAATCTTCCGCCGGCAGGCTGGATACGTATAAACAGATTGCCGAAATCCGCTCGGTGGAAGATTATAAGCGCGTGTATCAATCGCTGAGCGACGTTTACGGCGCGCCGCCGCAGGCGGTGGTGAACCTTTTGGTGATTGCGGCGATGAAATCGTACGCTTCGCGCCTGGGCGTAAAAAAAATATACGCGGCGAAAAACGAGGGTTCGTTAGAATTCGCGGCGGTGGAAAAACTCGGCGGAAAAGGCTTGCAGGCGGCTATGGAAAAGTATAAAAACGAAATACGGCTGGATATGTCGGTGGCGCCTGCGGTGCGCTTTTGCGTTGCCGCTTCCGCCGTGGGCGTAATGGCGGAAATGACTAAATTTTTAAAATTTGCCTCAACTTTCGCGTGATTGTAACGATTTTTGCCTGAAAAACGGTTGCATTTTGCGGCAAAAGGGGGTATAATAGAAAATGAATATAAGCGGGTTTCTGCCTCCGCCGGTTTTCGCGCGTGCGGAGCAGGGGCAAAACAAAGCGGAGAAAAACGCTTTGTCCGCCTGAATTTCTGAATACTTTTTGAGTAAGTAACTACAATGCTAATCGGAGAAAACGAATGAACGGTAAAAAAACGGTAAAAAACACGGCGATCGCTCTTTTGTGCGCTTCTTTCGCGGCGACTGCCGCGGGCTGCGACAGCCTGATTAAAACGGATAACGAAACGGATATGTCCCGCGTGGTGGCGACGGTGGATATCACCAGGGAAAAAGATTTTGCTTCCGGCGGAAAATATGAAAGTTTTAACCCCGTAGTGCAGAAAGTGAGCGGCAATATCTATAAACGCGATTTGATTTCGGCGTTCCTTTCTTCGGGGTACTCTTCCGTACAAAGCGGCGCCACGTACAAAGATACGTTCAACAAACTGATGGATACGCTGGTGGCGCGCAAGATTACCGTGCAGTATTCCGTGGCTTACTTTCTGGAAGAAGAAAGCGATACTTATTCCGTAAGCGGATACGAAACGTATATCTCCGCGCAGAAGAACGAACTGAAAGACGTGGAAGAGGAAAAGAGAACGCAGATTTTAACGTTTAAATACTTCCTTACCGAAGGCGGCGCGGCCACGGCGGAAAACGACGATTACGCCCGTGCGGTGTATTCTTTGAAAAAAGCGGTGAACGATTCCCTGGATTCTTCCGAAACTACGTTTATGCGCGCCGAATCCGGCTCGTCAAACGAAATCGAAGGGGTAAGCGGCGATTCGCGTAGCGTTCCCACGAATATCAACACGGAAAAATCCGATTATTATAACGCCGATTACGAAATTTACACGGGGTATAATTCGCCCGATTCGTGCGGCGGCTACGAACGGCAGGAACGCTCCACCGCTTATTCCAGAACGGCGGCGTATAATCAATTTCTTACCAATCTTGTTTCCAACGGTCTGATTTCGGGCGACGATATCAAAACCACCGACTTTTTAAAGATCGATTATTATTACGTGGAACTTCTTTCGCAACTCGAACAGGCGATGATTACCAAATTCTCCGACGCGCTGAATAAAGACGCCGACGCTTCGTTAACCGACGAGTATCTCATCGACATATACAACGAAGAATACGAATATCAGAAAAAGACGTACGATAACGATCTTTCGGCTTTTGAAACCGCGATAGGTTCGCTTTCCGAAAGCAGTTTCGTATTGTACGTACCGGCGGAAGCGGGCAAAACCACGGACGGATATCAGTACGGCTATGTTTACAATATTCTTCTTCCGTTCTCCGCAAACGATACCAACGCGCTTTCCGCCGCCAAGTCCGACGCGGAAAAAGCCAACACTTCCGCGGAAAAAGCGAAACGTATGGGAACGTACTATAAAGAACGCGCGAGATTGGCGAACAACATTGTGGCGCAGGATCAGCGTACTTCGTGGTTTTCCAACGATTCTACGGCGAATTACGCCGGACAACGCGAGGACGGCAAGTGGTATTTCTTCGATAAATACGTAAACGATACCACGGGCAGATACGAAAAAGCGGCGCACTACGATAGCGCGATTGCTTTCGACGGCGAAGTGAAAACCGACGAAAAAGGCAAATTCACCGCCGTGATTACGCCCAAAGCGGGTAGCGAAAAAACCGTTCTCGCTTTTATACGGGACGTTCTGGAAGCGCGCCTCGGCGCGACGGGGGTATCGCCGCTTGCCACGTATAAAACCTCGCCGACGGCAAACGAAAAGAACGAATTCGAATACGCCGATTTCATGTATTACAAAAACAAAATCGACGTGACGAACGGCACGGGCGTAGTGGATTTAAACACGTATTTTTCCGATACGACTTCCGCGCAGTATAAAGCGGTGACGGCGGTGAACGAAATTCTGTTTGCTTACGGCACGGATACGGGCGCGATCAATACGTATATCGGTTATACCGTAACGCCCACGTGCGACGAAACGTTCGTGAAAGAATTCGCGTATGCGGCGAAAGAAGCGGTGAAAGACGGCGTGGGTACGTATACCGTCTGCCTTACCGATTACGGCTGGCATATCATGTATTGCAATTACGTATACGACGCGGGCAGCGTGTACGGCAATGCGGACGATATTTTCTGCGCGGCAAACAAAGACGAGAAAGGGGAATATAAAGCGGATACGTTCGCTAAATATTTCTACGAATCGCTGAAATCGAAGATTCAGGACGAAAACTCCACCATCGTTCAGGAAAAATTGCTCACCGCGTACAATACCGAAACGGCGGTAACGTATTTTACGGCGCGTTATCAGGACCTTCTGGAGATGGGTAATTAATTTTAGTGAAAGTATAAAAACCGGCGCGTCGGGCGTATAAAAGGCGCGAGGAATCCTCATACTTTTAACGATGATATTACACGGCGGGGACGTTTGTCCCATTCGGGGAGAGTATAAAATCGTAGATTATAACGGTAAATTGTTTGGTAATGCGTTTGCGGACGCGGGCGATACGATGCCCTTATTGCCGAAGAATTTGCAGTACGAATACTTCGGTTAAACGCTCTTTCCGCAAAAACTGAATATCGTTAAAGTCAAGTGGGGCTGTCGCGTTAAGCGGCAGTCTTTTTGCGTAAAAAAACACCCAACCGAGATAAAACGGCTGAGTATTTTCTGCTTTTATGATATAATTGTGTTGCAAAGAAAATATTTCTAAAAGCGAGTACAATTATACCATGTTTTTTAATTTTGCG
>JAQYLE010000048.1 GCA_028720205.1 Clostridia bacterium | reverse complement strand
CATTCGAAGCCCGCGCGTTTTAACGGAATCGACGAGAATACCATATCCAGAACGTTATCCTGTAACTGTTGTATCAGATTCATCGAGTGTCCGATCACCACTTTAACGGCGATGTCGTCGGCTTCGTGCAGACAACGATCGAGTATAGGTTTTACAAAACTTTCGTACGTAGCGTTCACCGAACCTACGGCGATTTTCTGGCGATAGGCGGAAACGGCGTTCATTTCGGCGATGGAAGTATTTTGCAATTCCAAAATACGTTCCGCGTATTTCAGAAAAATTCTGCCTTCTTCGGTTAAAATCACCTTTTTCGAGGCGCGGTCAAATAATTTTTTGCCCACGTCTTTTTCAAGTTCCACAATGCGGTTGGTAACCGTAGATTGCGCGATGTACATCTGCTCGGCAGCCAGAGTGAAATTTTTAACCTTACAAAGAGTAATAAACGTTTTAAGTTCTTCGGTATTCATAGAAAAAATTGATTGTCCCAAATTATTTTTTTAATCGTATAAATCATAGCACAAGAAATAATAAAAATCAACTCTTTCAACGAGATTTTATTAAAAATTAAATATTTTTTATCGCAGGCGGGAACAACGGCATTCGCGGATAAAAAGCGTTACGCGTATCAGCGGCAGAACCAAAAAGCGGTCCGGCTCGAATTTTCAGGCGCGTAACAACGTTGCGCCGATTTCCGCTCGCGATAAAAAATACGGATTTTTACGCTTTTTTTCGATATTCGGCGGCAACGGATTGACAAAACGGGCGAAAAACGGTATAATAAGTCCGTTCCGCTTACGGCGAGAATCAAAATCGATATTCCGTATCGGAAAACAGAAAGTAAAAATTAAGGAGCGCGCGCGGCATGAGCGGAGAAATCAAAGAAAACATAAAAAAAATACGTTGCCGAATGCCTGAAAATCCGTTCGGTGAAAAAGTATTGCTTATAGCCGCAACGAAAACGCGAACGGCGGAAGAAATCAAAGAGGCGATAGAGGGCGGCGTAGACGCGATCGCCGAAAACCGCGCGCAGGAATTCCGCGACAAAAACGATTTACTGCCTCCGTTTCCTCGCCATTTTATCGGCAGATTGCAATCGAACAAATTAAAATACGTCGTAGGCAAAGTGGATCTGATTCATTCGTGCGATTGTAAAAAAATCGCGGAGGAAATATCCGCGCTGTCTGTACGCCGCGGCGTGGAAAGCGCCGTTCTTCTGGAAGTGAACGTGGGCGGCGAAGCAAGTAAAGGCGGATTTTCCTATGATGAAGCAAAGGAGGCGTACGCCTATATAAGCGCGCTTCCCGCAATAAAGGCGCGCGGACTTATGGCGATGTTGCCGGAGGGAATAGGCGAAGAAGCGGGCGGCGCGATGGTGAGAAAAATGCGGTCGTTGCTCGACGAAATCAGGGCGGAACATCGCGAATTTAACGTTCTGTCCATGGGAATGAGCGGCGACTATGCGTTGTGCGTAAAAAACGGGAGCAACGCCGTGCGGCTCGGTACGGCAATTTTCGGCGAAAGGCGCGCGCAGGCGTTGTCGGCAAACAATAATAAGCAGACCGTATAGCACGGGCGGATATACTCGGTAAAAGCAAGGAACAAAACGGCGTGATCGAAGACGAAAGAAACGAAAAAAACGGAAAAGCCGCAGAAACGGAAAGAAGCGGAAGCGGCGAAAATTTTTCCGAAAAGCAAAAGAAAAAAAGGAAGGTCGGCGCGGGAAGAATCATTCTGCGCGTATTCGCGTGTTTTTTTGCTTTTTGTTTTCTGGCGCTGGCAGGCGTGGAACTTTCCACGCAGATATCCGATAAAACGTGGGAGCAATGGAAGCCTTCGTACGAAAAAGCCGATTTAACCGAAATACTTTCAAAAGAGCAAAGCGCGCTGACGGAAGAGGACTACGCGGTGATTTACGCACAGACGGGTCTGACGAAAATCGGCGCCGACAGGCTGATAGAGAAAGGGAAAAAGAGTAAAATATCAAGCATTCAGCAAAGTTATTTTGCCAACGTTTCCGTCACGCGCGAACGATTTGCGCCCTGGACGTGCTGGGAAAAATTAGAGGACGGCGAACGTGCGGAGATCGGCGACGTGCGCGCGGGCGATATCATCGTAACGTCGGCGACGCACGTATTAGGCTTCCGTTACGGTCACGCCGCGCTTGTAGTGTCCGACGGCGGCACGATTTTAGAAGCGAACACGCCGGGCACGAAAAGTCATCTCACAAACGTCAATACGTTCGACGATTACGCCACGTTTATGGTGCTTCGCCCCGATCCCGAAAAAATTTCCGACGAAACGCGGCTTGCGGTGGCGGAATACGCGCGCAACGAACTTGTAGAAATTCCGTACACCGTTTTTGCGGGGATATTCCGCAAGAAATTTCAGCAGCCGTTGCAAGGCACGCAGTGCGCGCATATCGTTTGGTACGCTTATAAAAATTTCGGAATCGATCTCGACGGTAACGGCGGTTGTATCGTAAAGCCGCAGGATATGGCGAATTCCGAATACATGCAGATCGTGCAAATTTACGGATTCGATCCCGAAAAGGTATGGACGTAACGTCGGTTCCGACGCGCCGTTTTTTGCGCGCGACACACGGAAAGAACTACAAAAACGGAGAAAACCTGTAAAGCGATGGAAAATACATGCGTAATATTAACGGGCGCCACGGGCGGATTGGGCAAGGCGTTTGCGGAAGAATTGATATTAAAAAAGGAAATTGCCGACGGCGAGCGTTCGCTGGTGCTTACGGGGCGCAGCGAAGAAAAACTTGCTTTGTTAAAATCAGACTTGTTATTGCGCGCGCCGAACGCGGAAATCTATACGAAATCCGCCGATATGTCTTTGGAAGAAAGCAGAAACGAATTTTTTTCGGCGCTTGAAAGTCGCGGCGAAAAGGTAAGCCTGCTGATCAACGCGGCGGGCGCGGATATACAAAAACCGTTTGAAACTTACACGCAGAAAAAGTTGCTTTTTCAGTGTCGCGCCAATTTCGAAGGAGCGGCGGCGATGAGTTTATACGCCGTGCAGAACGCGGCGGCTGGCGCGAAAATAATCAATATTTCCAGCGTTTCGGGCATTTATCCCATGCCTTATTTTGCCGTGTATTCGGCTATGAAAGGCGCGCTTACTTCGTTTTCTCTCGCTTTGCGCAAAGAGGTTAAAAAGCGCGGTATAGGCGTAACGGTAATATTGCCGGGCGCTATGCCCACGCGCGAAGATATCCGCGAACAGATACGCGGTCAGAAACTGTGGGGTAAACTCGCCGCCGAGCCTCCGTCGGTCGTGGCGAAAGCCGCGTTGAGAGCGGCGGAAAAAAACCGCGCGAAAGTCATCGCGGGGTTCTGGAACAAAGCGATGAACGCCTGTACGAAATTGATACCGCTTTCGTTAAAAATGAAATTTATCGAAAAGCGTTGGAGCAAAATATCAAAGGACGCGTTTTAACGGCGTTTTTTGTTTTAACGGCGTATTTTGCGGCGAATCTCGTTTTTCAACGCATCTTTTGTTTTCGTAAAAAAACGAGAAAGGCGAAATAAGAAGAAAAATTACAAAAGGAAAAAATTATGACTTGGTTTATATTTGCGCTTTGCACCATGCTTCTTTGGGGCACTGCGGATTTGTTTTATAAAAAAGGAGCGGACGAAGGAGATAAATACAGTCATTTAAAAACGGTGATCGCGGTGGGCGTCGTAATGGGGGCTCACGCGATATTTACGCTGATTTTCGGGGATATCGGGTATAATTTCGTCAATATTTTAAAATATCTGCCCGTTTCGCTGATGTATATACTTTCAATGGCGGTGGGGTATTTCGGGTTGAGATACCTCGAACTTTCCGTGTCGTCGCCCGTACAAAATTCCTCGGGCGCGCTGGTGTGCATATTGTGCGTGGTATTTCTGCACCAGACGGAAATTTTCACATGGCAGGTGGTCGTGGCGGTCGTTGCCGTATGCGCGGGCGTGTTTGCGCTCGGCGTTTTAGAAAAAAAAGAAAACGATTTGCTGAAAGAACGCGGAGAAAAGAAATACCGAATCGGATTCGTAGCGTTTTTTATGCCCGTCATCTATTGCGTCGTCGACGCGCTGGGAACGTTTTTCGACGCGTTTTATCTCGACGATGTGGCTACAACGCCGCTTGTGGGCGTTACGGAAGACACGTTGGAATCGGTGGCGAACACCTCGTACGAACTCACGTTCTTGCTGGCGGCTGTCGTATGCTTTATCTTTATCAAATTCTTCAAAAAGCAAAAATACGGCATAAAAGATATCCGTCCAGCGCGCATCGGCGCGGCGGTGTTCGAAACGGCGGGGCAATTTACATACGTATACGCCATGAGCGGTCAGGCGGCGATAGCCGCGCCCATGGTGGCGGCTTACAGCATTGTTTCCATGGTGCTCTCGCGCGTGTTCCTTAAAGAGAAACTCAACTGGAAGCAGTATCTGTGTATAGCGGCGGTAATGACAGGCATAATTCTGCTTGGCATTTTCGCCGACGTATAAAGACGTATAAAGACGTATAAATCCGTAAAAACAGCCGGGCGATTTTATTCGCCCGGCAGGAATCGCCGTAATCGTATAAAAGGTTAACCGGTTATACGTATTTTGAAAGAATGCGTTAAAACATAGTACGAACGCCGACGTTACGCCGGCGTTCGTACTATGTCTGCCTGGTGCCGGTGGTGGGGGTCGAACCCACACGATGTCGCCATCACGGGATTTTGAGTCCCGCGCGTCTGCCAATTCCACCACACCGGCGCATGTGCATATGATATTATACGGTAAAACATAAAAAAAATCAAGCGTTTTTCGCCGTATTGACAAGATATTTTTATTATTTGCTTTTTTTCGGCGTAATTCAATTCGGCGATTCAGAATTTTACGGCGGAAAACCTTGTCAATTCTTCACATTTATGCTATAATTTTCTTGTGCGGATCCGTTCTTCGAATAAGCGCGGGCGCACGGCGGAATAACGTACGTAAAATCGGATATACCGAAAAATTCGAATATACCTTAGTCGGGTTGCAAAAACTGTAAGCGGCGTATTCAATAAAGTATTCGGTAAAATTTATATCGATAAATAAGGGCATAGAGGGTACAACATGGAAAAACTCGTATTGATCGACGGGAACAGTCTTTTGAACAGAGCGTTTTACGCAACGCCCGTGTTCACCGCGAAAGACGGATTTCCCACCAACGGAATTTTCGGATTCGTCAAACTGCTTTTAAAAATCATAACGGATAAAACGCCGCAGTATCTCGCCGTGGCGTTCGACGTGCACGCGCCCACGTTCCGTCATAAAATGTACGATTCGTATAAAGCGGGGCGGCGCCCCATGCCGGACGAACTTGTCGTGCAAATGCCCGTATTAAAAGAACTGTTACGCGCCATGCGCATCAGAATTTTAGAAAAAGAGGGGTATGAAGCGGACGATATCATAGGCACCATGTCACGCAAATATCCCGTTCATACGTATATTTATACGGGAGACCGCGACGCTTATCAGTTGGTGAACGGCAACGTAAGCGTATGTTTTACGCGCAAAGGCGTAAGCGATATACTTGAACTCACCGCAGAGAATTTCACCGAGGAAACGGGGCTTTCTCCCGCGCAGATCATCGATTTAAAAGCGCTGATGGGCGATAAATCCGATCATATACCCGGGGTAAGCGGCGTAGGCGAACAGACGGCGAAAAATCTGTTGCTGAAATACGGCTCGCTTACAGGAGTGTACGAACATATAGGCGAACAGTCGCCCGCGCTGAAAAACAAACTCGAATCGGGCGGAGAGCAGGCGAAACTGTCGTATACGCTTGCGAAAATCGACGTCGACGCGCCAATCGACTGCGCCCTTTCCGAGTGCGTTTTAAAAATGCCTTTTCCCTATGCGGTGCGGCGGAAATTCGACGAACTCGATTTTCGTTCGCTTATGTCTTTAAACGTATTCGAGTCCGCCGAAAAAGACGGCGCGGCGTCGGAAAGCGCAAACGGCGGTAAGGATAATACGGCTGCGCCCTGCGAAGAGACCGTATGCAAAACCGTTGCCGAGGCGGAGAATGTTTTTGCGCAGGCGGAAGGAATGTACGTTTCGTGCGTATTTTCACCCGATTGTTTCCGTTTCTTGGCGAAACGGGGCGAAGGATACGTCGAAGCGGCGTTGCCCGTCAAAAAAACGTTGCTCGACGAAGGCGTGTTTGCCGAAGAGATTTCTCCGCTTTTACAAAAGATATTTCACGGCGAAAAAACGCTTATCTTATACGACGCAAAAGCGTTTTTGCATTACCTTTCCGCATGCGGCGTGGAATGCGAAGCGCCGTACGAAGACGTGTCGCTTTTGCGTTATATCGCCGAGGGCAGCGCTTCTTCCGAATCGCTTGCATATCTGCTCGACGCGAACGGATACGCTTCGAATCTGCCCGCGGCGGGCTTGTATAACCTGTACGTAAAATACGCCGGAATGTTAAACGAAGACGAGAAAAAACTTTATAAAAACGTCGAATTGCCGCTGGTGAACGTGCTTTACGATATGGAGCGCACGGGCGTATGCGTAAACGAACGCATGATCGACGAACTTTCCGCGCGATACGAAGCGGAAATATCCGAAGTCAGCGAACGCATATACGAGTTGGCGGGTGAAAAGTTTAATCTGAATTCTCCCGCGCAACTGGGGAAAATTCTTTTCGATAAACTGCATATCGGTCAAACGCAATCGCAAAAGCAAAAAACGAATGCAAAGAAAAACTACGCCACGTCGGCGGAAGTTCTTGAAAAATACGCCGACGAACACGAAATCGTGCGCCGCGTTCTTCGTTTCAGGCAGTTGCAGAAATTAAATTCCACGTATCTGGAAGGAATCCGGCCGCTGATTGAAAACGGGCGCGTGCACACCACGTATAATCAAAGCAATACCTCTACGGGCAGGCTATCCAGCGCAAATCCCAATCTGCAGAACATTCCCGTGCGAACCGACGAAGGACGGGAACTGAGAAAACTGTTTATTGCAAGCGAAAACGGCGTATTGATCGACGCCGATTATTCGCAGATCGAACTTCGCTTAATGGCGCACCTTTCGGGCTGTAAAGCGTTGAAAGAGGCATATTCCAAAGGCGAGGATATCCATGCGCTTACCGCGTCGCAGGTATTCGGAGTGCCTATAACGCAGGTCACCTCCGACATGCGCCGCGAGGCGAAGGCGGTGAATTTCGGCATCATTTACGGCATCAGCGCGTTCGGACTCGCAAAAGATTTAAACGTCGGCGCCAAAGCGGCAAAGTCGTACATCGATAAATATTTCGAAACGTACGGCGAAGTAAAAGAATACGTCGAAGAAAACGTGCGCAAAGCAAAAGAACAAGGTTTCGTCACCACGTTGTACGGCAGGCGAAGAGAAATCAAAGAACTGAAATCGTCCAATTACGCCGTGCGGTCGTTCGGCGAACGCGCGGCGATGAACATGCCGTTGCAGGGCACGGCGGCGGATATCGTTAAAATCGCCATGCTCCGCGTATATAACAGGCTGAAAAAAGAGGGACTGAAAGCAAAACTCGTTTTACAGGTGCACGACGAACTCGTTGTGGATTGTCCCGAAGACGAGAAAACAAAGGTAGAGGAAATTTTAAAGTACGAAATGGAACACGCCGCCGCTCTTTCCGTTCCGCTGGAAGCGGAAGTGGGCACGGGAAAAAGTTGGTACGACGCGCATTGAATCAGGCATAAAAAAGCCTGTAAACGGCGGATTGACTTTTCCTTTTCCCGTGCGGTCGGCGCGATAAGGAAGAAATATGAACGAAAACGAAAAACGATACGAAAAAACGTTACCGTACGAAACGGCGCGGAACGTCGAAAAAAAAGCGGACGAAACGTCGTCGCAAAAGGCGCAGACACCCGCTTACGAAAAAATCGCCGTAACGGGCGGAATCGGCAGCGGAAAATCAACCGTTTGCGCGCTTATCAAACAGGCGGGATATCCCGTGTTTTCCTGCGACGATATTTACGCGCAAATGCTTACCGAGCCGGATTTTGCCGCCGCGGTGGAAATTCTTTTTCCCGGCAGCGTTACGAACGGAAGGGTAGAAAAGGCGGCGCTCTTTCAACAAATCGTAATCAGAAACGGAGCGGTAGAACTTCTTAACGCTTTTACGCATCCCAAAATCATGGATCGCCTGTTCGGCAAAATGAACGAGGCGGCAAAAACGAGCGGCGCTTTAAAAGTTTTTGCCGAAGTACCGCTTTTATTCGAAGGCGGATTCGATAAACTATTCGATAAAATCATAGTGGTTCAGCGAAACGAAACCGATAAAATTCAAAGCGTCGTCGCGCGCGATCGCTGCAAAGAAGAAGCGGTGCTAAAAAAAATGTCGTTGCAATTCGATTATTCTCTGCCTCCGCAAAAAGGGAATTATCCCTCGTTTGAAAAAATCGTATTTTTAAAAAACGACGTTTCTCCCGCAAGGCTGAAAACTCGCCTTAACGCACTTTTAAAAAAACTGTAATCTGTCGGCGCCGTCGGTATATTCCGCCCGTCAATTTATCCATTTTAATAATATCATAACGAAAAATATCATAACGAAAAAAGCGGCTGAACGGCCGTTTTTTTTCGATAGAAAGTCGGGTATAAACGAGTATTATGTCACGCATAATAACTATGTCTGACATAATATAATTACTATGTCACGCATAATTATTATGCCGCGCATAGTAGTCGAGTGGCGATAAAAACCGTATCAAATCGTCGTATGCGCAAAAAAAGCCGTAAAAAAACAAAAAATTTAAGCCGTGCGGCAAAATTTTTGCCCGTAGCGCTTGAAATTTAGCGGCGTTTGTTGTATAATAAAGTCATAAGGCGGAAACTCGTCGGAAGCGGCGTATCTTTTTTCGCGTAAACTATTTTTTCGCGTAATCTACTTTTATAAAAAGGGTAACTTCAATCTGTTTTTTATAAAAGGCGCCGCGTCGGGCGGCGAAGAGAAGAAGGAGTAAAGCATAACATGTCCGAAACCAAAGCAGATTTTCCTTTGCATTTATTTCACCACGGCGTTAATTACAAATCGTACGAATTTTTCGGCGCGCACGAAACGTCGGGGCGAAAGAAGAAAGGATTTGTTTTTCGGGTATGGGCGCCTCGTGCGAAGAGCGTTTCTCTCGTGGGCGATTTTAACGGCTGGAATACGGAAACGCATAAAATGACCCGTCTGATCGACGGCGAGTCGTTCGAACTGTTCGTGCCCGGTTTACGGCGATACGATCAATATAAATATTGTATAGAAACGCAGGACGGCCGTCGCCTGTACAAAGCGGATCCGTACGCGTTTCATGCGGAAACGCCGGGCGGTTGTTCTTCCAACGCCTCGAAAGTTTATCCGCTCGACGGTTTCGTCTGGACGGACAAGGCATATTTCAAAAAACTTTCACATACGAATATATACGCCGCGCCCGTGAATATCTACGAAGTAAATCTGCTTTCGTGGCAGAGGCGCGAAGACGGCTCGTTTTTAACGTACGCCGAACTTTGCGCAACGCTTGTTCCGTACGTAAAGAAAATGGGGTATACGCACGTGGAAATCATGCCCGTAGCGGAGCACCCGTACGACGGGTCGTGGGGGTATCAGGTTACGGGGTATTACGCGGTAACATCGCGGCTGGGCACGCCGCACGATTTTATGGCGCTTGTAAACGCGTTTCACGCCGCGGGAATCGGGGTGATTCTCGACTGGGTGCCCGCGCATTTTCCCAAAGATTCGTTCGGATTGTACGAATTCGACGGCGCGCCGTTATACGAGCCTACGCAGCAGGACAGAAAAGAAAACGCGGGATGGGGAACGCGTAATTTCGATTACGGCAGAAACGAAGTGTTGTCGTTTCTCGTTTCCAACGCCGTATTTTTATTCGAAAAATACCACGCGGACGGCTTGCGCGTCGACGCGGTGGCTTCCATGTTGTATCTCGATTACGATAAACGCCCGGGCGAATGGACGCCGAATATTTACGGCGAGAATAAAAATCTGGAAGCGGTGGCGTTTCTGCGCAAACTCAACGAAGCGGTGTTTAAATATTTTCCGTACGCGCTGATGATAGCGGAAGAATCCACGGCGTGGCCGCTGGTTACGCGTCCCACGTCGGTAGGGGGGCTCGGCTTTAATTTCAAGTGGACTATGGGCTGGATGAACGATTCGCTTTCTTACATTTCCACCGATCCGCTGTTCAGAAGATACGGGCATAATAAACTTACGTTTTCTATGATGTACGCCTTTTCCGAAAATTACGTGCTGCCCGTTTCGCACGACGAAGTGGTGCACGGCAAAGGTTCGCTGATCGGAAAAATGCCCGGCGATTATCAGCAAAAATTTGCGGGCGTCCGTTCGTTTCTGGCGTATATGATCGCGCATCCCGGCAAAAAACTCAATTTCATGGGTTCGGAATTCGGTCAGTTCAAGGAATGGGACTATTCGCAAGGGCTGGAATTTTTTCTGAAAGACTATCCGATGCACGCGCGCCTTTCGGAATGCGTACGCGCGATGAACGAATTGTATAAAAACACTCCCGCGTTCTACGAAATCGAAGATTCGTGGGACGGCTTCGAATGGATTTCGGCGGACGACGCCGATCATAATTTTCTCGCGTTTTTCCGTCGCGACCGTTCGGGCGCGGAAATCATGGTGCTGGTGAATTTTTCGGGCGCGTATCTTTCCGCTTACCGCGTCGGGACTGCGGGGAAAAAGTATCGTACGATATTCGATACCGATTCCAGGGCGTACGGCGGCAGCGGCGCGGTAAAAAAACGGGTATACCGCGCGGAAAAAATTCCCGCGAACTACAAGGAAACGTCGATTGCCGTAGACATGCCGCCGCTCTCGTGTAAATTTCTGTTAAAAACGGAATAAACCGCGAAAAACCGCGAAAAACCGCAAAAAATCGCGGCGAAAACCGGCAGAATGCAGGCGCCGCGGATAAAAAACCAATCGTTAAAATTCAATCGGTAAAATTTAACCGTACGGCGTAAAGCGCCGTGAAGGGGGAATAAAAAATATGCAAAGAAGAAAAGAATGTGTGGCAATGCTTCTTGCGGGAGGGCAAGGCAGCCGCCTGTACGCATTAACGGGAAGCGTCGCAAAGCCGGCCGTGTCGTACGGCGCGAAATATCGGATCATCGATTTTCCGCTTTCCAACTGTATCAACTCCGGTATCGATACCGTGGGGGTGTTAACGCAGTACCAACCGCTGATTTTAAACGAATACATAGGCAACGGGCAGCCGTGGGATCTCGACCGCGCTTACGGCGGCGTACATATTTTATCGCCCTACCAGGGAAAGTCGCGCTCTTCCTGGTATGAAGGCACGGCAAACGCGATTTACCAGAACATGCACTTTATGAAGATGTATAATCCGGAATACGTTCTGATCCTTTCGGGCGACCACATCTATAAAATGGACTATGCCGCGATGATTAAAAAACACGCGGAAAATAACGCGGCTTGCACCATTGCGGCAATCGAAGTGCCTATGAACGAAGCCTCGCGTTTCGGCATATTGAACGTAAACGACGACGGATCGATCTACGAATTCGAAGAGAAGCCGAAACAGCCGAAGAGCAACCTTGCTTCGATGGGCATTTACGTGTTTACGGCGGAAAAACTTTATAAATATCTGGAAGAGGACGATAAAAATCCGGATTCGTCCAAAGATTTCGGAAAAGACGTGCTTCCCGCCATGCTGAAAGCGGGGGAAAGAATGTTTTCGTATAAATTCGAAGGGTATTGGAAGGACGTCGGCACGATCGCCTCGCTCTGGCAGGCGAATATGGATTTGTTAGACGATCCGCCCGTATTCGACGTGGGCGGTCTGTCGCAGAAAATTCATTCGCGCAACCCGCTTGCTCCGCCCGAATACGTCGGCGCGGACGGCGTGGTGAAAAATTCGATGATCGCGCTCGGCTGCGAAATCGACGGAATAGTGGAACACTCCGTACTGGGCAGCAACGTTGTGGTGGAAAAGGGCGCGGAAGTAAAAGACGCGGTAATTCTTGCCAACAGCGTAATAAAATCGGGCGCGAAAGTTTCGTATTCCATCATCGACGAAAACGTAACGGTGGGCAATAACGCCGTGGTGGGCGTCGAGAAAAATCCCAAAGCGGAAATTGTCGTGCTCGGCAGAGATATCACCGTAGGCGACGGCGTGAAGGTGCTTTCCGGGCAAAAGCACGAAAAGGATATTCCGGAACAGGAAAAGGGGGAATAAATTATGGCGGCAACGGCTGTAGGGGTTATTTTTACGAATTTGCACGGAGAGAGCGTTCCCGAACTGGTAAGAAAAAGAACGATTGCTTCTATTCCGTTCGGCGGCAGATATCGACTGATCGATTTTCAACTTTCCAACATGGTGAATTCGGGCATTACCACGGTAGGGTTGATGACAACCAATAACTACCGTTCGTTAATCGACCATATCGGCAGCGGCAAAGATTGGGATCTGGCGCGGAAAGACGGCGGCATTATACTGCTTCCGCCCTTTTCCGATATATCCGAAAAGCCGTATACCACGCGGCTGGAAGCGCTTTGCGGCGTGCTCGGATTTTTGCGCAGGCGTCGCGAAAGTTACGTTGTGCTTTCCGATTCCGACGGCGTGGCGCGGCTGAATATTGCCGACGTCATCGCTTTTCACGAACGGAAAAAAGCCGACGTAACCATGGTAACGCATAAAAAACAGGCGGAAGGTCGCGTAAACGGCATGGTGCTGGGCGCCGACGAAAACCAAAGAGTAACGGAAGTAAAAATCAATCCGCAGTTTTCCTTGCGAAGCGAAGCGGATATTTACGTGAACGTGGCGGTTTTTAACCGCGAATTTCTTATCGATCTCATCGAAGACGCCAGTTCGCGTTCGCTCACCAGTTTCGAAAACGATATCATCGCGCGGCAGATTCATTCGCTGAAAATTTACCGTTACGAGTTCACCGGTTTTTACGCCGTCATCGATTCGCTTTCCAATTACTTCAAATACAATATGAAGTTGCTGAATAAAGAGGTGCGCAACGAACTGTTCGGCGCGCGCGATATCTATACGAAAGTACGCGACAGCGCGCCTTCCAAATACGGCGCCGGCGCCATCGTAAAGAATTCTTTGATTTCCGACGGCTGCGTGATCGAAGGCATCGTGGAAAATTCCATTCTCTTCCGCGGCGTTAAAGTGGAAAAAGGCGCGGTGGTGCGTAACAGCGTGATTATGCAGGATTCTTCCGTCGGCGCCAACGCCGTATTAAACTGCGTGGTAACCGATAAAAACGTAACGGTAACCGATCGCCGCGTGCTGAGTGGCTGCGAAGATCTGCCGTACTACATACAAAAGGGGAGCAAACTGTAACTCCGTTCGCAACGGTTCAATCAGCCGTTCGCATATAATATGTCTGGCAAAGCAATTTTATTATGTGTGACATAGTATAAAAATTACGCAATATTTACGTAATAAATAAAATTACGCAATAAATAAAGGGGAAAAGAAAAAGATGAGTGAAAAACAAACGGAAAAACAGGCGAAAATCTTAACGAAAAGAAAAACGAAAGCGCCGGTTACGCCGGACGGGGAGGCAAAGATGCGTAAAGATACCGTAAAAATCGCCGAATGCGACGATTCCGCATTTTCAGCGAAACTTTCTTCGGCAAGCGCAAACAAAAACGGCGTTTCTGCGTGCGGGCAGGTAAAAATCGTGCCCAAACGCAAAATTCTGTTCGTCGTTTCGGAATGCACGCCGTTTATCGCCACGGGCGGACTTGCGGAAGTGGCGGGTTCGCTTTCCCGAACGCTTGCCCGGGACGATACGTACGACGTGCGCGTGGTGATGCCTCTCTATTCGGATATCCGCGGCGATCTGCGCATGAAATTCAAATTTTTAGGCAATATTTACGTGCCGTTATCGTGGCGCAACCAGTATTGCGGCATATTTTCGTACGAAGAAAGCGGCGTAACCTATTATTTTCTCGATAACGAATATTATTTCCGCCGCAACGGCTGTTACGGCTATTACGACGACGGCGAGCGGTTTGCGTTTTTCTCGCGCGCGGTAATGGAAATTCTGCCGTTTATCCGTTTTTATCCCGAAATTCTGCATTGTCACGACTGGCAGGCGGCGCTTGCCGCGGTGTATCTGAAAACCATTTACTGCAAGCGAGCCGAATACCGGTTTATCCGCGCGGTGTTCACGATACATAACATCGAATACCAGGGCAGATATTCGCCCGATATTTTAGAAGATCTGTTCGGCATTTCCAACGACTACCGCTATCTTCTGGAATACGGCAACTGTATCAACCTCATGAAGGCCGCCATCGAATGCAGCGAAACGTTTTCCACGGTATCGCCCACGTATGCGCAGGAGATAAAAAGCGCGGAATACGCGCACGGTTTGGAGAACATAATTCGCCGCAACGCCTTTAAAGAGCGGGGAATTTTAAACGGCATCGACGTGCAATCGTACGATCCCGCAACCGATTCCGCGCTGTTTGCGGCGTATGACGCAACCGATTTAAGCGGCAAAGCGGTATGTAAAGCGGAACTACAAAAAATGCTCGGCTTGCCCGTGCGCGACGTACCGATGATTGCCATGATTTCCCGGCTTGTGCCTCATAAAGGTTTGGATCTGGTGCGCGCGGCGATAGAGGAACTTCTTTCCTCCGACGTGCAATTCGTTGTTTTAGGCACCGGCGACGGCGTATACGAGGCGTTTTTCAAAGACCTCGCCGTCCGCTACAAAGGCAAAGTCGCGGCGATTATCGCGTTCAACGGAGATTTGTCGCGTAAGATCTATTCCGGCGCGGATATCTTTTTAATGCCTTCGAAAAGCGAGCCGTGCGGGCTTTCGCAGATGATCGCGTCCCGTTATTTCACCGTGCCCGTCGTTCGGGAAACGGGCGGTTTGTACGACAGTATCAAACCCTACGGCGCGGGAGGAAACGGTTTTACGTTTGCCGCGTACAATTCGCGCGATATGCTCTATGTGCTTCGCGAGGCGATCGCACTGTATAATAACAAGGCGGAATGGCAAAAATTGATGATAAAAGCGGGAACGACCGATTTTTCGTGGCAGCGTTCGGCGCAGGAATACAAAAAACTGTACGAAGATACGCTGGCTTTAATGAAATAGTTTTTTAAAAAAGCGTTTTTTTACGTTTTTTTATACGTCGCGGCTTCGTTAAAGAGAAAAAATCGAAAAAAGGCAGGATAAAGCGGGGAAAAGACGAGAACAATACCGATAAAATATGCCGCAAACAAAGCGGAGCGCGCGTTGTACGCCTGTAAAACGTGCCGTAAACCATGCGGTTTTCCGTTTAAATTTGCTTTGAAAAGCACATCTTAAAAAATGACGCGCGTACGTGCGGCAAAGAAGGAGAACGTAATAAAGTTATGGAAGAAAAGTTGACCGAACACAAACTGAAAACACTCATCGACGGCAAGTTGTCGCGTTATTTCGGCGTTACCCCCCAAGAGGCCACAAGCGACCAGATTTATAAAGCCGTCGTAATGACCGTACGCGACGTTATGCTGGAAAAACGGCAGAAATTCCACGAAGAGC
>JAQYLE010000047.1 GCA_028720205.1 Clostridia bacterium | reverse complement strand
GTTGTGGAAAGTCTGCCTGCGGCAACGAGAGCGATTACGGGCAACGGCGTAAACGTTCTGGCAATGGGCGCGTTTTACGTGGCGCCTCAGACGGCGTGCGATATAGCGGACGCGTATCTTTCCAATTCCTTGGGCAGCGGCTGGGAATGGTGGCATAATTTTTACGAATTCCACAAACTTGCCATCGACGAATTAGAGGCGTTTAATTACGAAGAATACAAGAAGAACGGCTTTAAAGTACATAAACTCGGCGATTATGATTTAACGCTTGATTTCGATAAAAAACCGGAATAAAAATTAGATTTTGTGTAATAACATTGTTTTACAATAGAAAATGGTGTATTTGTTTTTGGCGTTTGGAACGTTATTTAGCGGTATAGGTAACATTATCGGCGAAGCGTATAATAAAAAGGTAAAAACCGTCAATCCGTTTTGTTATACTTTAATTGTCTCGTCGGTAGTGTTTTGTTTTTATTTTTGTTACGGTGGTTTTTCGTTTACTTTCGACGTGACCACGATTCTTTATGCGTTTTTTTTCGGTATATCGTATTGCATCTGCAATGCTTCGATGTTATCTGCCTTAAAAATCGGGTACGTCTCGTTATCGTCGTTGGTTATATCCTATTCCCTTATATTGCCGACTTTATTTGGGATTTTTATGTATGATAATACGGTATCCGTGCCGTTTGCGATTGGTTTGATTCTACTTGCGGTTTCGTTGTTTTTCTTAGGGAAAAAAAATAGCGAAAAAGAAGAAAAGAAGATTTCAATAAAATGGTTGTTATTTGTATCGATTGCTTTTGTTTCAAACGGTATTTGTTCTATTTTACAAACCCATCAACAAAGAAAGTGCGCGGGAAACTATAAAAGCGAATTTATGATGGTTGCGATGGCGATTGTTTTTCTGTTTTGCTTAATAACGATCATGATAAATTTTAAACGAAATAAAGAAGTTTTATCGATTAACGTAAAAAAAGGCTGGTGGATAGCCGTTTTATACGCATTGTGCAATGCGTTGTTGAATTTATCCGTTATGTTATCGGTCGGAAAAATATCGCCCGGGATAGTTTTTCCCGTTATTTGCGGGGGAGGACTTATTCTGGCATTAATTCTTTCTGAAATTGTGTTTAAGGAAAAGTTATCTTCATTTCAATACGTGGGATTTGTATTGGGCGTGGTTTCTATTGTATTATTGAATATTTAGCGCATACTTTTCGTGCATACTTTGAGCCGAGCGAATATGCAATGCGTCCAATGTGCGGAGAGTTCGTTTTGTTGTCGTTAAAGAACATGATGTACATATAAGCAGTGTAATTTTCAAGAAATTCGGGGATTTCAAGACTTAGCATATGTAACAAGCGCTAACACAAAGAAAAACTCGCTTGAACCAAAAAAGTTCAAACGAGTTTCACTTGGCGCAGAGAAAGGGATTTGAACCCTTGTATGAGTTACCCCATAACATGATTTCGAATCATGCGCGTTCGACCGCTCCGCCATCTCTGCAACAGTTTTAATTATATACTATTTTCTATGAAAAAGCAAGTCTTTTTACTTGTATTTTCAATACTTTTTGTACTTTTTTTCTGTAATTTTTTCCGTTGAAAATTGATAAAATCGGCGCGGATGGCGTTATTAAATTCGCGCCGCGGTAAAAAGTATAATAAATGCCGTTTAAATTACTATGTATGACACACATAGTAATTTAAAATAAAAGAAAACAAAAAAAATATAGATAAAATTACAATTTTATGTACTATGCGAAACAAAATAATTATGTTGCGCGAGGTAATTTTTATAGAAAATCGCGAGCGACGTAAAATTTAAAAAATATTTGTAAAAAACCTCGACAAAAATAAAAAAACGTGGTATAATAATTATAGGAATCCGAGAAGATTATACGGTCGCGGGGCGCGGAAGCGCCGTGAGGAAAGTCCGAGCAGCATAGGACAGGGTGCCTGATAACGTCAGGTGAAGGCGACTTCAAGGAAAGTGCAACAGAAATAAACCGCAGAAGATTACTTCTGTAAGGGTGGAAAGGCGAGGTAAGAGCTCACCGACGCTTCGGTAACGAGGCGTGCCATGTAAACCCCACTCGCTGCAAGATTGGGCGTTCGTCGCATAGGGTTGTCCGCCCGACGAATGCCGTGAACATCGCTTGACCTTGCCGGCGACGGCAAGGGTAGATAAATGACCGTACACGACAGAACTCGGCTTACCGATCTTCTCGGATTCTCTTTATAAAAACGAACGCTTTTCTGCAAAAACAACGTTGGCGCAGAAAAGCGTTTTTCTATCGTGCAGGTTTAGCGATTTTTTGTCGCTTTCGGTTTGTTTCGGCCTTTCGGCACGGCAAAAGGAATTTGCCGGAGCGCAAAGATTGCCGATAAAGCAAAAACGGGCGAATCGATATATTTTTCAATTAAGTACTATGCGTGGCATAAATATTTACGCCACGCATAGTACTTTTTGCCCGACAAATTCAGACAAAATTGTTTAAAAACACAGAAAAATCACATAGTACAACCTTTAAAAAGCATAGGCTAAATTGTTCCGCAAATGAGCGCCGTATAAAAAGAAACCGCGGCGTAAGCGAAACGGTGGTGAATGAAGGGAAAAGCATACGGCAAGGACGGGAGGCGGCAAATTAGCGCGAAACGGCGTTGAACGAAGGGAAAAGCATACGGCAAGGACGGGAGGCGGCGAAGTAACGCGAAACGGCGGTACAAACGCATTAAGTCGAACAGATGAAAAAGCCGGGCGAAAAAAATTTCGTAAAAACAATCGCGCTTTTTTCCTTCGGCAAACTTGCCGAAAAAGGCGCAGTGCTGACATATAAGAGGTGAAACATGATTTTCAGTGTTTTTTGGTCGTTTTTATGTAAAATCGGATTTTTAACAGGACTGATCGGCGGCAAAAATTCGTTTTTAAAGCCGCTTTCGAAAGAGGACGAGGAAAGGTATTTAAAATTATTGCACGAAGGCGACCGCTCGGCGCGCGACGTTCTGGTGAAGCATAATATGCGCCTTGTGGTACATATTGCAAAGAAATACCGCGGCGCGGCGGAAACGGACGATTTGATTTCCGTGGGAAGCCTGGGCCTGATTAAGGCGCTCGATAAGTATCAGCCCGGTCGGGGAACGACGCTTGCCACGTTTGCGGCGCGTTGTATCGAAAACGAAATTTTAATGCTGATCCGGGCGAATAAAAAGCATAAAAACACGCTTTCGCTTTCGGACCCCGTAGGGCTGGATAAAGACGGCAACGAACTTACGCTTTTAGACGTGCTTTCGGAAAAAGACGAGGGCGTGTTGGAAAACGTGGAGCGTTCCGTTCAGAGAGAAAGGTTGTTAAAGCAGATACGTCGTTTTTTAACCGATAGGGAATACGCCGTGATCTGTATGCGTTACGCGTTGCAGGAAGGCGAAGTCGGCGGAAAGGCGGGCAAGGCGCAGCGCGAAGTGGCGGCGGCGTTGCATATTTCTCGCTCGTACGTTTCCCGGATAGAAAAGCGCGCGATTGCAAAACTGAGAAAAAATCTTTCCGCAAAAGATTTTTATGCCTGAAGTTTCCGTCCGCGCGTTAGTTTTCCGCGCGTAAGTTTTCCGCACGTTGGATTTCGATATAATATAAATATTTTATCGGAAGATATTGCGAAACAAAAAAATAAGACAAATAAAGCGCAAAAGAAAAAAAGCGTTTACGGGACCGACTATTGTTTTGCAAAGCGATTCGCTTGACTTTTTTACGCCCGGGGCATATAATACTAAAAAAACGGCACATACTTACGAAAGGTAAAAGATTATGACGGAATGCGCGGCGACGGAAAACGACAGAAACAAAAACGACAACGCGGAGCGGACGCAGCGGATGAGCGGCGTTTATTTCAACGCGAGCGGCGCGGCTGCCGACAATTGGAAGCGGCGCAGAAGCGGCGTGCTTTTACCGATTTTTTCGTTGCCGGGCGAATACGGGATAGGTTCTATCGGCGCGGAAGCGACGCGGTTTATCGATTATCTTGCCGACGCGGGCGTGAAAGTGTGGCAGATTCTGCCTCTCTTGCCTACGGGGTACGGAGACAGTCCGTATCAATCGGTGTGTTCGTATGCGCTGAACTATTATTTTATCGATTTACCGACGTTGCAACGCGAGGGACTGTTGACGGAAGAAGAACTTGAAAGCGCGAAAAGCGGGGAAGAACGCGGCGGGAGAATCGATTACGAAGCGTTGTTTTTTCATCGTGTGCCGCTGTTAAAGAGGGCTTTTTCGCGCTTTGCTTCGCAGGAATACGCAACGCATAGCGCGGAAGACGCGTCGGAGTTTGAAGAATTCAAACGCGAAGGCGAATATTACGATTTTGCGCTGTTTATGAGTCTGAAAGCGCATTTTTCTTATCGCCCGTATACCGAGTGGGGAGAATTTTCGGTATACGAAGAATCGCGGGCGGAGCAATTTGCAAAAGAGCACGAAGAAGAGGTGAATTTCTGGCAATTCACGCAGTATGAATTTTTAAAGCAATGGAAAAAACTGCGCGCGCACGCAAAAGAAAGGGGCGTGGAAATTTTCGGCGATATGCCCGTATACGTTTCAGGCGACAGCGTTGAAATGTGGAAATACGGCAAAATTTTGTTCGAAACGGACGAGAACGGCGCTCAGACGTTGAAAGCGGGCGTTCCGCCCGACGCGTTTTCCGCCGACGGTCAACTCTGGGGCAACCCCGTATACCGCTGGTCGGAAATGAAAAAAGACGGTTATTTATGGTGGAAAAAACGGATTATAAAAGCGTTTACGCTTTTCGATCTGGTGCGTATCGATCACTTCCGCGCTTTCGACAGATATTACGTGACGGACGCGGGCGCAACCACGGCGCGCGAGGGGCGTTGGGAAGAAGGACCGAAAGAAGAATTGTTTGAAGGTCTGCCGGATCTGCCGATTGTGGCGGAAGACCTGGGCGTGATAGACGAAGGCGTTCTGCGCCTGATGAAAAATACCGGTTTTCCCGGCATGCGCGTGTTGGAATTTGCCTTTGACGGCGGAGAAGACAACACAAACAAGCCTTCGAATTCCCCCGAAAACAGCGTAACGTACACGGGCACGCACGATAACGCGCCGTTCAGGGCGTTTGTAGAATCGCTTGAAGGGTGGGAAAAGGAGCGGTTCGAATACGCTTTTAAGCGGGAATGCGAAAAATTCGGCTTTACGTCGTTTGCGGTTACGCCCGAAGAATACTGCGCCGACGCGGTGCGGCTGGCGTTTGCCTCGCCCTCCTTTTTATGCGTTGCGCCCGTACAGGATCTGCTTGCCTTGGGGGAAGAAGCGCGCATCAACGCGCCGTCTACGCTTTCCGTTTTAAATTGGAGTTACCGCTTTTCAGAAGACGCTCTGTTTTCGGGGGAAACGAAAGAGCGCCTGCGCGCGCTGATTGAAGAATACGGCAGAGGCGGCGAATAGCGCGGAAGAGGACGGGAAACGGCTAATCGTAAAAACGGCGTAAAGAAATATAAGTAATATGAAAAAGGCAAAAATCAATCCGCTGCGCTTTTTAAAAGCATGAAGAGCGCGGCGGAATTTTTTTATGCGCAAAACGGCGGGCGCGGGGTATAAAATCGGAATTTGTTACCGAAAATAAGGTTACGTTCGTTTTTAAGCCGCCGCGCGGCAGAAAAACGCGATAAAAAATGCGGGCAATAATAAACGCGGGGAAAAAACGGGCGGAAAGATTTGATAAGGAGAGAGAATACAAGATGACGAGAAAAACCAGACAGACGCTTGCCGTACTTTCCGTAGCGGCGATTGCGGGAACGGTAATGGTATCGTGCAAGAAAAAAACGGGAAACGCCGTTACGCTTACGGTGTGGTGTTCGCAGATGGATATGGATCTTGCCAAAGAAATAGCGGAAAACTTTAAAAAAGAGCATACGGATACGACGTACGAATTCCGCTTTGCCGCGCAGGGCGAGGACGAAGTGGCTACGAAGATTTTAACCGACGTGGAAGCCGCGCCCGACGTATTTTCTTTTTCGAGCGATCAGATTTTAAAACTCATTGCGGGCGACGCGCTTTCGCGTATCGGCGGAGAGAGACTTACGCGCATTAAGCAGAACAACGACGAAAAAGCGGTGGATTCCGCTACCGTGAGCGCGGCGGGCGGCGAGGAGAGCGTGTACGCGTTTCCGTACACCGACAATACGTTCTTTCTCTATTACAACACGGCGTATTTAAACGAAACCGACGTGGAGACGCTGGACGGCATTCTGGCGAAATGCTCTACTTCTAAAAAATTCGCCATGCCGCTCAACGACGGCTGGTACAACACTTCGTTTTATTTCGCGGCGGGGCTGGGGTACGAAGTAACGTATAACGAATCGTTCGCGGAAACGAAAATCACCACGGATTTCGGAAACGACACGGGCAAAAAAGTGACGAAAGCGCTGTACGAAACGGTCTCTGACCCCAAAGTTCTGCCCGACGCCAACGATTCCACGATTGCCGCGGGGTTTTCGGACGGCACGGTGATAGCCGCTACTTCGGGGATATGGAACAAAAAGACGTTTTCGGGCTATTTAGGCGATAATTTCGGCGTGGCGAAGTTGCCTTCGTACACCTACGCGCGCGGCGAGGCGGACGAGGAGCAGAAGCAACTTACGGCGTTTGCGGGGTACAAACTGATGGGAGTGGGGCAGTATTCCAAAAACAAGACGGCGGCCTTGGACTTTGCCGAATATTACACCAACAAAGAAAACCAGGTGCGCCGCTTTAAAGACCGCGGATTCGTGCCCACCAACAAAGAGGCGCGCGAGGAAAACGACGTGCAGAGCGACGCGTGCGCGAAAGCCATTGAAAATCAGTTGAAATATTCCAAAACGCAGAAGAACGTGCCCTCCACGCTGTGGCTGCCCATGCAGGGATTGGGCAACGCGATGATTACTTCCGCCGTAACGGGCAGCGCGTTTAAACTGGAAACAGAACTCGCCGCTTACGTGAAAGCGATAGAAAAAACAGATTGAAAACAGATTGAAAAAAGCACCTGCGGCGCGGGAAATAATACGTTAAAGCGTGAACAAAGCGGGAAGAACAAACAACGAAAGGGGGAGGCTTTCCCCCTTTTTACAAGGAGCGGTATGAAGCGTTGCGAAACGGGCGCAAAGGCGCGGGATAAGCGAAACGGAAAAATGAAGCGGAACGGAAAGATGAAGCGGAACGGCGATGAGGAACGAAAGACGGAAACGGCGGCAACGGACGGAAAGAACGCCGGCGTTTTTTACGCGTTGAAAAACGGTTCGGCGGCAACGAAAATTTCCGCGGCGTTTATGGGCGTGGGGCAGATTATGCGCGGTCAGATAGTTAAGGGCGCGTTGTATCTTGCCGTAGAAACGGCGTTTATTCTGTTTATGGTATTTTTCGGCGGCGGATACGCGGCGCATCTTTTTTCGGGAAATCTGGGCACGAAAGTTTCGGGAGAAGTGTGGAACGAAGAGACGCAGGTGTTTGAAAAAGCGGCGGGCGACAACAGTTTTCTTATTCTGCTGTACGGCGTGGTAAGCCTGGTTGTTATTCTTTTGTTCGCGCTTATCTGGGCGGCGAACGTAAAGGGGAGTTACAGAAACGATCTGCGCGTTAAACAAAACGAAAAAATTCCGTCGCTGAAAGAAGATATAAGCGATTTGTTCAATAAAAAATTTTATATTCCGCTGCTTGTGCCGCCGTTTATCGGGTTGCTGTTATTCACGGTGCTGCCCCTGATTTTTATGATTTTAATCGCGTTCACCAACTACGATTACAATCATATGCCGCCCGGAAAACTGTTCGACTGGGTGGGAATGCAAGGCTTTAAAGCGCTGTTCTCTTTCGGCAGCGGCGAATTACCCGCCGCGTTTTTACAGGTGCTGCTCTGGACGTTCGTGTGGGCGTTTTTCGCTACGTTTACCAACTTCTTTTTAGGGCTTCTGCTTGCCATGCTCATCAACAAAAAAGGCGTGCGCGGCAAGGCGTTCTTCCGCGCGGCGTTCGTTACGGCGATTGCCGTGCCGCAGTTCGTAACGCTGCTTCTGATGCAGAAAATTCTGGATAGAAACGGCATTTTAAACGTTATCTTCCATTCAAACGTGCTGTTTTTAACCGATACGCGCTATCACGCGCTGATTCCTAAAATTTCTATTATTCTGGTGAATATCTGGATAGGCGTGCCCTACACGCTGCTGATGTGTTCGGGGCTTTTGATGAACGTGCCCGAATCTTCGATAGAAGCGGCAAAAATGGACGGCGCGAACCCCGTACAGATCTTTTTTAAAATCACTCTGCCGTATATTCTGCAGATGACCACGCCCTATCTGATTACGCAGTTTGTGGGTAATATCAACAATTTCAACGTCATCTGGCTGCTGACCAACGGCGGACCCGTCGACAGCGTGCGCTTCGGCTCTACCAAGGCGCAGGCAACCGATCTGCTCGTTACCTGGCTCTACCGCCTGACGACCGACGCCAATCCGCAATACAACGTGGCTTCCGTTATCGGAATCGTAATTTTCGTTATCTGCGCCGCCCTTTCGCTTCTGACGTTCAACCGTTCGGGCGCGAACAAAAACGAGGAGGCGTTCCAATGAAAAATACGGCGTATATGGCTAAAAACACGGCGGGGAATACGAGTACAAACGTGGCGACGGGAAACGGCGCGGGGCGGACCGCGCGCGAAACGGGTTTGAACACGGGCGCGGTGAACGCGGGAGACGGCGCGTCGACGGCCGCGGCAACGGCTACCGCGGCGCCGGTAACGCCAAGCGGTTACCGTACGAACGCTGCGGTAAAGCGCGGTAAGACGGGCGGAGCGAAACGGAACGACAGAATCGGCCTTGCGGCGACGTATATCGCGTTAACTCTGCTTTCGGTTTTGTGGCTGTTGCCCATTGTTTATTTATTGTATACGGCGTTTCGCGTGCAGCCCGATACGGGCATAATCAACAAACTGTTTCCCGAAAATCTGCGGCTCGGCTGGGGAAATTTCAGAAGGCTGTTCGAAGAGACGGCGTTTTTGCTGTGGCTGAGAAACACGCTTATCGTGGCGACTTGTTCGTGCCTGCTTACCACGTTGTTTATTTTAATGGTTTCGTACGCGCTTTCAAGGTTGCGTTTTCGCCTTCGCAAAACCATTATGAACGTGTTGCTGGTGCTGGGTATGTTCCCGGGATTTATGAGTATGATTGCAATCTACTTCATTTTAAAAGCCATGGGACTTACCAACTCTCTGTTCGCTCTGATTCTGGTGTATTCGGGCAGCGCCGGACTTTCGTATTATATCTGCAAAGGCTTTTTCGATACCATTCCGCGCGCGATGGAAGAGGCGGCGTTTCTGGACGGCGCGGGGCAGATCGCCATTTTCTTTAAAATTACGTTGCCGCTTGCCAAGCCGATTATCGTGTATACGGTGCTCACTTCGTTCATCGCGCCGTGGTGCGATTTCATCTTTGTAAACACGATTATAAACGACAGCCGCCGATATACGCTTTCGCTTGGACTTTTCAAACTCATCAACGAAGAAAAAAGCGGCTTCAACAACAATTTTACGGTATTCTGCGCCGGCGCAAGCGTGGTGGGCGCCATTATCGTTACCTTATTCATGAGCATGCAGAGGTATTATGTGGAAGGGGTGACGGGCGGCGCCGTTAAAGGGTAATCCGCGCGGCGCATAAGCGGCGCAATACTTTGTCGCGCTGCGCTTTCCCTCGGTTGTTTACGTCAGGTAAACGCCCGTCGGGAAATGCTCGCGTTTCGCGTCTTGCTTGCTTCTTCGCCGCGCTTCGCGCTCTGCTTGGTTCTGAACTGACTTAATGTTTTCTTGCTCCCTGCGCGCGTGCATCGGGGGAATACCGCGCACTTCGCGAACTACTCGTTTCTGTCGCGCGGGTGCGCGAATAAGCGGCGCAATACTTTGTCGCGTTTTGCTTCTTCGCCGCGGACGATAAAGTCCCAAAAGCCGTTTTGCGGAAAAAATGCCGCAAAACGGCATTTCGTATGGCGAAAAGCGGTAAACAAAAAAACAAACGCGGCGTTTTTTTTTAAAACGCGGGCGTTTTCTTTGACAAAATTTTTCAGACGGGGTACAATGAAAGGCGGAGGAAAGAAAAATGAAAGCGGCGATATACGGGGCGGGCGCGATGGGCAGCGCATTGGGAACGTTGATCGTCAAAAGCGGCGGCGCGGTTGATTTGTACGCGCGAAACGAAAAGCACGTGGCGGCGGTAAGGCAAAAGGGGCTTACGTTGCGCTGCGAGGCGGATCGCGTGACTTTTACGGTGAACGCTCCGATTTTTACGCCCGACGAACTGAAAACGAAACGCGAAAAATACGACGTGATTTTTCTGATGACCAAACAGCGGGAAAACCCTTTAATCGTTGCGTTTTTAAAGGCTTATTTAACGGACGGCGGCGTGCTTGTCACCACGCAGAACGGCTTGCCGGAACAAAAAATCGCGGACATTCTGGGCGCGGAAAAAACGTTCGGCGGCGTATGTTCGTTCGGCGCGAATTTTATAGGAGCGGGCGAGGCGGCGCTGACTTCTTCGCTTGCTTCGGCGAAAATCTGCGTGGGCGCGTACGAACGGGGCGGCGCGACGCGTTATTCGGAGGCTGCCGGGTACATACGTTCTTTACTGAAACCCGTAGGCGACGTTACAGGCGGGGATTTTTACCGCGAAACGGAAAATCTGGCGGGCGTAAGATATGCTAAACTAACGTTAAACGCGGCGTTTTCCTCGATTTCGGCGGCGACGGGCATGACGTTCGGCGAGGCGGCGAAATATTCGAAGACGAAAAAAATCGCTCTGGGCATTATGCGCGAGGTGCTTGCCGTGGCTGAAAAAACGGGCGTGCGGATAGATACCGTGCAGGGCAGAGATATCGCGGCTCTGTTAAAAAAGGGCGGCGCGCCTTTGGGGTGGCTGAAAGAGGCGTTTTTACGCCTTGCCATGCCGCATTTCGTAAGGACGCATAAACATTCCGTAAGCGGCATGCTCGAAGATATTAAACGGGGCAGGAAGTGCGAGATAGATTTCATTACGGGCGCGGTGAGCGCGGAAGGGAAACGCGCGGGCGTCGCCACGCCGCTGTGCGACAAAGTTACGGAAATCGTGCACGGCGTGGAAAACGGTTTGTACGAATTATCGGTAAAAAACGCCGCCTTCTTTGATTGAAACGCTTTTTTTCGCGCGGTTTTTTGATTGACAAGGCATAAAAAAAGCGGTATAATTTACCGCGTACGATGTACCGTGTACGATGTACCGCGTACGAAGGCAAAACCACGCCTTGCGCCGAAACGACGTTATAAAATACGATTGAGAAGGAAAAGAGAAAAATGGATTTGAAAAAACTTGCCGACGCGCTGATTCCCGATAACGATCTGATGCCTTTGGAAGAATACGAAAAAATTTATCCGCCGCGCGATCTTGAAAAGGGCGCGGAAGTTACGCGCATCGCGCCTTCGCCTACGGGTTTTATGCACCTGGGCAATCTGTTCGTGGCGCTTGCCAACGAGCGTATCGCACATCAGAGCGGCGGCGTGTTTTATCTGCGCATCGAAGACACCGACGACAAGAGAAAGGTGGAAGGCGCGGTGGAGGTGATTCACAAATCGCTGCGTTATTTCGGCGTGAATTTCGACGAGGGCGCGGATAAAGGCGGAAATTACGGGCCGTACTACCAGCGCCGACGCGCGAAAATATACCGCGCCTTTGCAAAAGATCTTATTTGCCGCGGTCTGGCGTATCCGTGCTTTTGCGGCGAGGAGGAACTGGAAAAAACGCGCGCTTATCAGACGGAACACAAACTGCTGCCCGGCTACTACGGCGAATTCGCGCGGTGCAGAAACCTTTCGGAAGAGGAAATCTACGAAAATCTCAAACGGAAAAAGCCGTTCGTCATTCGTTTGAAATCGCAGGGGAACGCGGAAATCAAACATACGTTTAAAGACGAAATAAAAGGCGAAATCACCGTTCCCGAAAACGATCAGGACGTGGTGATTTTAAAATCGGACGGCATTCCCACCTATCATTTCGCGCACGCGATCGACGATCATTTCATGCGTACCACGCTGGTGATCCGCGGGGAAGAATGGCTTTCTTCTCTGCCCGTGCATATCGAACTTTTCAAGGCGCTGGGCTTTCCTCTGCCGCGCTACGGGCACAACTGCTCGTTGCAGAAAACGGAAGGGGAAAACCGCCGCAAACTCTCCAAGCGCAAAGATCCGGAAGCCTCTTTGAATTTCTACCGCGAACAGGGATATCCGCCGGTTGCGGTAAATACGTATTTAATGACGCTGTTAAATTCAAACTTCGAAGAATGGGCTTTGAAAAATCCCGGTGCGCCGTATACCGATTTTAAGTTTTCAGTGGGCAAGATGGGCAAGAGCGGCGCGCTTTTCGACGTTGCCAAATTAAACGATATTTCTAAAACGTACTTTGCGGGAATATCCGAAAAGCAGGCGTATACGTTTTTGAAAACCTGGGCGGACGAGTTTGCTTCCGCCGAAGAAAAAGAGTATTTCGCAAACGAGGAATACGCCGAAAAAGTGCTTGCCCTGATTATGGGCGCGGGCAGTAAAAAACGCCGCAAAGATTTCGCGTGCGCGGCGCAGGCGGTAAAACTTATGTCGTATTTCTACGGAGAAACGCCCGAAGCGATCGACGCTCAGCGCTTTGACGGCGACACGCTGAAAAACGTGATAAATTCGTTTATGCGCACTTACGACGAAAAAGACGATTGCTCCGCGTGGTTCGAAAAGGTGAAACAGGCGGCGGCGGAAAACGGGTTTGCCGCCGATATGAAGGCGTATAAAGCCGCGCCCGAAAATTATAAAGGCAATGTTTCCGACGTGGCGGAAATGCTGCGTATCGCGCTGACGGGGCGGGCGAACACGCCCGATTTATGGACGATTATGCAGATTTTAGGCAGAGAAAAAACAATGCGGCGTTTAACCGCGGCGGCGAAATAAAAAGCAAAACGGCAATAAAAAAAATAAAAGCAAGAAAAACGGCGGGATTTTTAAACGTTTTCCCGTCGTTTATCTTGGGGATAACGGGAATAAAGCCGTGCGATAAAGGGCAAAAATCAGCGCTTTTCGTAAAGCAGATCGTTCATGCCGTATAGTCCCGCGTTTTTCGTTGCGAGAAAACGCGCCGCGCGAATCGCCCCGTTTGCAAAAATTTTTCGGCTTGCGGCAACGTGCGTTAATATCAGCGTTTCGTCGTCGCCCGCAAAAATCACTTCGTGTTCGCCGGCAAACGTGCCGCCGCGCACGGCGTGAATGCCGATTTCGCCGCGCTTTCTCGGGCACCGTTCGCCGCTTCTGCCCAAGGAGAAAAACGCGTCGCACGCCGAGGCGTTTTTTATCGTTTCCGCCAAAGCGAGCGCCGTGCCGGAAGGCGCGTCTTTTTTGGTGCGGTGGTGTTTTTCCACGATTTCCGCGTCGAACTCTTCGCCCAGCGTTCCGCGTGCGACCGCGCACAGATTTTGCAGCAGATTCGCGCCCAGGGAGAGGTTCGCCGCGCGGAAAAGCGGCACGTATTTTGCATAATATTCTATAATTTCATCGTCCGTGCGGGAAAAGCCCGTGGGCGCCAGCACGATGCCCATACGTTTTTCTTTCGCGTAGTTCAGCCGCGTTTCTACGTCGCGCGCGGAGGAAAAATCGATGATGACGTCCGCTTTTTCGCGCACGTTTTTAAACGAGGAATACATGGGCGTAACCGGCGCGCTTTTTTGCGCCGCGGCAGTTGCGGCATATTCTTCCGCGCGCGAATCCACGCCGCATACCGCTTTGGCGCACGCGTCGTTTTCTAATAAAGAAAGAACTTCTCTTCCCATTTTTCCGCACGCGCCGAGCACTAAAATCCGGATTTTTCCGTTTGGCTTCGCCGCGGGGAGATTCGCGCTATTATCGCCGCGCGGGGCGTTTTTTTTCGCAGAGGGCGCCGCTTTCAAAATATTTCTCCTCCGCAGATATTTTCGTCCTGCGCTTTTTTCCCGGCTTCGGCTACGGCGTTTTTTATCAGCGCTTCGTGCGCTTTTTCCAAAGGGGTGAGGGGCGCGCGCGGCGTTCCGCAGAAATACCCCAGCGCGTTGAGCGCGGCTTTTACGGGAATGGGATTTACTTCGCAGAAACACGCCGCCGTTAATGGCGCCAGCAGATCGTTGATTTTTATCGCCTCGGCGAGGTCGCCGCGCTCCGCGGCAAGATACATCGCCTTTACCGCTCTGGGCGTAAGATTGGAAACGACGGAAATCACGCCCGCTCCGCCCGATAACAGAACGGGCAGATTCAACGAGTCTTCGCCCGAATACACGTCGCAATTTTTCCGCGTACGGCGCATGGTTTCCAGCGTTTGCGCCATGTTGCCGCGGGCGTCTTTCAGCCCTGCCATATTGGGCAGTTCCGAAATTTTCGCCATGGTTTCGCTCGTCAGGTTCACGCCCGTGCGCGAGGGGACGGCGTAGGCGATTACGGGGATATGCACCGCTTCGCAAATCGCCTTATAATAAAGATACAAGCCGTTCTGCGTGCATTTGTTATAGTAGGGGGTAACCGCAAGCAAGCCGTCCGCGCCCAGTTCTTCCGCAAGGCGCGCGTTTTTTACCGCCGTCGCCGTGCAGTTGCTGCCGCAGCCGAAAATGAGTTTTACCCGTCGCTTTTGCGCGTTACGCGGAAATTCTTCCGCGCCGATATGTACCGCGGCGTCGTTTTCCGCGCCGTTTTCCGCCGCGTGTTTTTTTACGGTCTTAACGGAAAATTCCATGACGGCGCGTTTTTCCTTTTCCGTCATGGCGGCGGGTTCGCCCGTTGTGCCCAGAACGATCAGCGCGTCGGCGCCGCCGTTTATCTGCCGTTCGATCAGACGTTCCAGACAGGCGAAATCCACTCCTTTTTCGGTAAAAGGAGTGATGAGAGCGGTGCCTACGCCGCGAAAGAAACGTTTCATGCGCACCTCCGTTTTTTATTCTTCGCTATCAGTATATTCAATAAGCCGGGCAAAAGGTGATATCCGCGCGCAAAAAAAGCGCCGCCCCGAAAGAAAAGGGGAAGCGCCGCATGTTAAAAACCGGAATCGTAAAAAAGCGGAACGGTTAGTCGAACCAGCCTTTTGCCGCCAGCAGTTCGGCAAGCAGAACGCCGCCGCCCGCCGCGCCGCGCAGCGTGTTGTGCGAAAGCCCGATGAATTTATAATCGAAGACGTTGTCCTCGCGAAGCCGCCCCGCGCAGACGCTCATGCCGTTCCCTTCCATGCGGTCGAGTTTTGCCTGCGGACGATCGTTTTCTTCGAAATATTTAATGAATTTTTCGGGCGCGGAGGGCAGGCGAAGGCGTTGCGGTTCGCCCGAAAACGTATCCCACGCGCGCAGAATTTCTTCTTTCGTCGGTTTGTTTTCAAACGATACGAAAGTGGCGGCAGTATGTCCGTCGGATACGGGTACGCGCACGCATTGCGCGGTGATAAGAGGCGCCGCGGCGGGTACGATTTCGCCGTTTTTAATCTCGCCCCATACCTTTAACGGCTCTGTTTCGCTCTTTTCGTCTTCGCCGCCGATGTAGGGGATAATATTATCCACAATTTCGGGCATGGTTTTAAAGGTTTTTCCCGCGCCGGAAATCGCCTGATAGGTGCACACGGCAACCTTCTTTATACCGTATTTTTTCAGGGGATGCAGAAGCGGAACGTACGATTGAATGGAACAGTTGGATTTTACCGCGATAAACCCGCGTTTCGTGCCCAGCCGCTTTTTCTGAAAGGGAATGACATTTAAATGTTCGGGGTTGATTTCCGGCACGATCATAGGCACGTCGGGCACAAGGCGGTTTGCCGAATTGTTGGAAACCACGGGGACTTCCGCTTTGGCGAAGCGCTCTTCCAGCGCTTTCGTCGCCGCTTTATCCATATTCACCGCGCAGAAAACAAAGTCTACGGCGTTTACGATTTTGTTAAAATCGGCCTCCGCGTCGAGCACGGTTTTTCCGGCGAGAGCAGCGGGAATTTCGCAGTCGAACGCCCATTTGCTTTCCACCGCTTCTTTATACGTTTTGCCCGCGCTCCGACCAGACGCCGCCAGTACTTCCACTTTAAAATAAGGGTGCGCGGCAAGCAACAGAGCAAAACGCTGCCCCACCATGCCCGTAGCGCCGATGATGCCTACTTTGTATTCTTTCATCATAAATACTTCCTGAAATTATTTTCTCGTTTTCCGTTCCCGGTCGGATCTGTGCGTAAGCCGGAAAACTTTGGTAAAACGTCGGGTGCGCCGCCGTAAATTACGGATATTGTACCATAGGTGAAAGAAGAATGTCAAAGATTTTTTGCGAAAAACGCGGGAAAAATATTTTTTCTTTTAATTTTATTTGAAAATATTTGAAAAAATTCGTTTTTTTTCTTGAAATAATCACAATTTTATAGTAAAATAGAAAAGGCGTAATGAAAGCGGCGGAACGCCGCCGCAAACGGAACGAAATAATATTACGGATTGTGAAAGGAATTTTCGTGCGATTATGGCGGAACAGAAAAAAGGATTGATTACAAGGCTATTGGAAGGAAAAGAAAAAAGCGAGGAGTACGCGCGCAGTACGCTGCCTACCAATCGTTGGCAACTTTTCTGGGATATTTTTAAGGGCAATTTCGGTAAAATCGTAAAAGTCAATCTGCTGATTTTAATTTTTATGCTGCCAGCGATAGCGGTGGTGGTGTTGCGATTGATGATGAACTCTTCCAACGGAATTACCTATCCGTTCGGGGCGAGTCTGGGCGTGGGATATCCCGCGTTGCCCAGCGTTGTGGGCCTTTCGGAAAGTTTAACCGTTCAATCGGATTTGTTCACTTATCTTACCATGATGATCGCCTCTCTGATTGCCGCCGTGGGCATTGCGGGCGGCATGTACGTGGTGCGAAACATGGTGTGGACGGAGGGCATTTTCGTCGCCAACGATTTCTGGCGCGGCGTTAAACTCAATTACAAAAACGCGCTGCAAACCGCGCTCTTCTTTCTGGCGGTGCTTACGCTTTGTTCGTATTTAATCAACACCTCTGATTTTGTGCTGATTGCCGACCCTTCTATTTCCGGCTTTAAACGCGGCTGGCTGAACGTATCGCGCGTGATTTCGTACGTGACGATATTCTTCGCGGCGCTGATGTCGCTGTGGATGCTGGCTTTGGGCGTGAACTACAAACTCACCTTCTTTACGATGTTCCGCAACGCGTTTCTGCTTACGTTAGGCACGTTTCCGCAAACGATTTTCTTTGCGTTTCTCGCGTTGCTGCCGTTTGCGCTGTTCCTTTTCGGCAGCGGTCTGTTTACGGTGATCGCCGTGTTCGTTGTGATTCTGTTCGCTTTTTCGTATCTGCTTCTGGTGTGGCTCGATTACGCGCAGTGGGCGTTCGATAAATTTATCAACCCCAAAATCGAAGGCGCGAAAGTGGGCAGGGGCATTTACAGCAAAGCGGACGGCTCTTCCACCGCCTATAACGTGGGCGAAGCGGGCGAAAGCGCGGCTTCCATCGAATACAAACGCCAACTTCTGGCGGCGGGAAAGTCCGACCTGGTGGCGCGGCCCATCAAACCCATCGACGATTCGTTGCAGGTATACGAACTGCCGCCGTCTTTTACCCGCGCCGATCTGCAACGCCTGCGCGAAAGCAAACAGAATATCGCGGAGGACACCGAGGCATATGCCGAAGAACATAAAAACGATCTGCGTTACGTGGAGTACAACAGACAGTTCGCCGAACGCGAAAAAGCCTTGCAGGACGAGGTAGACAAGAACGGCAAAAAGAAGAAGAAAAAACCGCCGAAGTTGCTCGGTTCGTGAGCGGTGCGCGCGGCGCGGCGACAAAGCGAAACGAAAGCGAAGATACTACATGAAAAAAAGGAAAACGACATGAAACGGGACGGCGCTTACGCGCATCTTGCCGGATATTACGAATATCTTTGCGACGACTGCGACTACGAACGTTGGTCGCAGTATTTCGTTTACTTATTGCGCGAAGGGCTTTTCGGCAAAGGGGCGGATAAAAACGTTCCGGATCTGCTGCGGGGCAGAAAAGGCGTTGATTTCGGGTGCGGCAGCGGCGTTTTTACGCGGGCGCTCGCGCGCGAAGGATGTTTGATGACGGGCGTGGATATCTCGGCGGAAATGCTTTCCGTAGCGGAGGAAAAAACGCGGGAAGAGGGACTGCTCGTAACGTATCTTTCGGGGGATATCGCGCGGTTTA
>JAQYLE010000046.1 GCA_028720205.1 Clostridia bacterium | reverse complement strand
TTACAAGCGGCGGAAACGGCGGCTTTTTCCGTTTTTTCCTCCGAGGCGTTAACGGATTGCGTTGATTGTTCGTTTTCCGTGTTTACGGTTACCGTTTCTGACGCGAGGGGGGCGGAATGATTCGCGTTTTTCGCTTTTTTTGATTTTTTCGCATGCTTTACGATGAGAAAAATCACAAGCGCGAGAAGGAGAACAAGCACGGTTAAAGCGACGATTCCCACCGCCGTGCCCGAAACGCCGATTTTATTGCCGACAGAATTAAACGCGCTTTTAATTTTTTCAATCATATTCTTTTCTCCTTCATATAGTTTATTTCTTTCATATATATGATAGCACACGAAAAAAAATTTTGCAAGAAGAAAAGAAAAATTTTTCCCGAAAACTTGCGTTTTTTATAAATTTTCTAAAAAAAATCCTAAAAAACGCAATCGTTCGCGGTTTGACGGAACAATAAACGTTTTTTTAAACGTTCAGTTCGCTAAAATATTGGTGACCTGGCGGCAGAGATTTTACGGGTACGGCGACGTGCAGATAGACGCGTGTGCGAGCCTGATTTTAATTCATCGGAGAAACTTTGCGATATTTTCAACGAGGATTTCAACGGTTTGCTCGGATAAAAAAACACCGGAATTACCGGTGTTTTACGGTTAAAAAGAACGTAACCGAATAAACTGCTTTTATTCGCCTGTTTTTTATTTGCGTTAAAGCGGTTATTCCTGTTTTTCCGCGGCGCGCGCCGCGGCGATTTTTTCCGCAAGTTCGCGGGGGACTTCTTCGTAATCTAAAAAATCGCTCGCGAATTTTCCGCTGCCGCGCGTTATCGAACGCAGATCCACGGCGTATTTAAGAAGTTCCGCTTGCGGCGCTTCGGCGGTAACCACGGTTTTTTCTCCCTCCGCGTCCGTGCCCATAATGCGTCCGCGGCGTTTGTTGATATCGCCCATCACGTCGCCGAGGTAATCGTTTTTTACCACGATTTTCAAACGGCAGAACGGTTCCAGCAGCACGGGGCGCGCGTTTTTCAGTCCTTCGCGGTATGCAATCGCCGCCGCCGCTTTAAACGCCGCTTCCGAAGAATCTACCTCGTGGTACGATCCGTCGTACAAAACGGCTTTCACGCCCGTAACGGGGTAGCCCGCCAAAGGACCTTTGCTTAAACATTCGCGCAGACCTTTTTCCACGGCGGGGAAGTACGATTTCGGCACGGCGCCGCCCACCACTTCTTCTTCGAATATAAACGGTTCGTCGCACGGCTCGAAACGGATTTTGCAATGCCCGTACTGTCCGTGTCCGCCCGTTTGTTTTTTATATTTTCCCTCGCTTTCGGCGCTACCGCGAATGGTTTCGCGGTAGGCTATTTTCGGCGGAGAAAGTTTTACGTCCGCGCCATAGCGCGATTTTACTTTTCTGGCGAGAATTTCAATATGCGTTTCGCCCTGTCCGCCGATTAAAATTTCTCCCGTTTCCGCGTTTTTTTCTACGGTGAAAGTTAAATCTTCTTCTTTCATCTTATTCAGCGCGGCGAAAATTTTATCCTCTTCGCCCTTCTTTTCCGCGCCGATCGCCATATACATAGCGGGGCGGGGAAAATACACGGGCGAAAATTTTACCTTTGCGCTTTCGTCGCAAAGCGTATCGCCCGTAGCGGTAACGGAAAGTTTGGTAACGGCGCAGATATCGCCCGCCGAAACTTCCGGAACGTTTTCGGTCTTTTTGCCGCGCATCAGATAAATCTGCCCGATGCGTTCCTTTTCGTTTTTGTTGGAGTTGAACACTTCGTCGCCGCTTTTTAATCTGCCGCGGAATATTTTAAGATACGTTGTTTTTCCCGCAAACGGATCCACGGTGGTTTTAAACGCCTGCGCGGCGAAAGGCGCGTTTTCCTCGGGCAGAATGGTTACCACTTTATCCTGCGCCAGATCTTCCGCCAGCGTATTTACGCGTTCGTTCGCCTGAGGCATATAGGTTACTATTTCGTTAAGCAGATTGATCACGCCGCGGTTGAAAAGCGCGCTGCCCGCCATGACGGGCACGGTGTTTCCGGAGGCGATGCCCAGGCGTATGCCGTGAATGATTTCTTCTTTGGTAAGTTCGCCCGCGTCGAAATATTTATCCAGAAGCACCTCGTCGTTTTCCGCGGCGGTTTCCATTAAACTTTCGCGCATGGCGTTCATCTGTTCCCGCAAGTTTTCGGGAACGGGAATTTCTTCTACGCCGCTCTGGCGGAATAAAAACGCCTTTTCGCGTATTGCGTTTACGCAGCCCTGCATTTTTCCGTTTTCCATAATCGGGATTTGTATGGGCGCAAGTTTTCCCGCATATTTTTCTTTTAACGCGCGCACGGTGCTCAGATAATCGGCGTTATCTTTATCCATGCCGTTGATGAAAATAATCAGCGGCTTTTTTAAACGCAGACAGTATTCTACGATGCTTTCGGCGCCGACAGGAATCACGCCGTTCGCGCCGATGACAAGCAAAGCGCCGCCCGCCGCCTGCAATCCTTCGTTGCGTTCGCCTTCGAAATCGTAAAAACCGGGCAGATCCAGTAAATTGATTTTTACGCCTTTCCACGTGAGATTGGCGCAGGACAAATAAACCGATGATTTTCTGCTTTTTTCAAGTTCGTCAAAGTCGCAAACGGTGGTGCCGTCGTCTACTTTTCCCATGCGGTCGATCGCTCCCGCGCAAAAAAGCATCGCTTCGCAAAGCGTGGTTTTGCCTTCGCCGCCGTGCCCGATTACCGCAATGTTTCTGATGTTTTCTCCCGATACGCTCATAATTATTTTTTCCCCTTCATTTTTTAGCGTCGCGCCGCCCGATTCGTTTTTTTTCGCAATGCGTCGGTCCGCTTTGTTTTATTATACTATATTTTATTTCCGATTTCAAGAGGAAAAGTAAATTTTTTTTCGTTTTCACAAAAAAAGTTTTTTTCAAACGAAAATTTTCGCTAAACGCCGATAAAAACGCAAGAAGGGGTATCAACGATCAAACAAAGTAAGAAAATCTTTGCTTCAACGGGGGGCGCACCTTTTTCAAAGCGATTTCGTATAATAAAAGAGAACGCTTTAAAGGGGGGAAAACGCGCGAAGTGAAAATATGCTTCGTCACCAAAGAACGATTGACGGATTTTTGGGAACGAACGGGCGGCGTGGACGCCGACGTGGTGTTTTTTCCGTTGTTTGATAATCCCGTGGTGAGTTACGAGCGCGAACTGAAAGGCGAAACCGCTTACTTCGAGGACGTGGCAATGCTTTCCAAAGCGGGAAAAAACGTAGTGGTGTGCGGGTACGTCACGTCTACGCGCAGTCTGGTGCGCTCTTCTGCGGTGGTGGCGGAAAACGGACGTATTTTAGGCGTTTCCGACGCGATTACCAGCGTAGACGGCGCAAGGAATTGCGGCGCGTTTTTAAAGGTGTACGAAACGGGCGTGGGGCGTATCGGCGTGGCGGTTGCGGAGGACGCATACTTTCCCGAGATACTGCGCACGCTTGCGGTATGCGGCAGCGACGCGGTGCTCTGCCCGTTTTCCGGCGCGACGGGCGGCGCGGAAAACGTAGTGCTTCGGGCGGCGGCGTTTTCATACGGTACGCCCGTGTGCATGTGCGCGCAAGGCTACGCGTTCGTGGCGGGCGCGGACGGAGAAGCGGCGTTTTCATCGCCTCATTCGCCCGTATTTTTCAATGTGGAAAAAAACGGCGAATTTCACCTTGTGGAATGGCGCCAGAGGGGGTTTAAAAAGCCGCCGCCCGCAACGTATTGAACATAAGGCGCGCGTAAATGCGCCGCGTATTTTTTCAGCCGCCGAACGAAGAAAAAGATATCTGAAAAAAAGGCGATAAAATATAAAAAAAACGGGGACGACGCCCCCGTTTTTTTCGTGGAAATCAAACGGATATGTATTTAATCTATTCGTTGTTCGAGTCGTCTGCGTCCGCGTTTCCGGTAAGCGGTTCGTCCTGTTTTTGCCCGTCGTTTTTCAGAAGGTCCGCGCCGTAATCGGTCAGCAGGGAAACAAGCAGGTAGGCGATGCCAAGGGCCACGCCGCTTCCGCCGGAATAATCTGCGCGAGTATTCATGGCGGCTGTTAAAATGCCGATCGCGATCGCTTCCGCGAGGGATAAAATAATTATTTTTACGCCCGTCTTCCGCAGAGAGGAAACGAGCGGTTTGGTAAACGGCGTGCCTTCCGCCAGCACGGCGTTATAAAATTGTAAATTTAAGCGACTTACGGCAATGCCGAACCCGCAGGAAATTGCGGCGCAGACGCATGCGCTTACGCCTTCTTTGGGGCGAAACGATTCCGCTTCCCGTACAATCATTTCGCGCAACGTTTCGTTAAAGGCGCATACGCCGCAAAAGATCGCGCCGATTACGCAGCAAACCGCGCCGATGATTGAACAGATAAACGCGATTTTCCAAAGTATCCGAAAGATTTTCACCGCTTTTTGTACTCGTTGTAAACTTTTCATTTCAGTTCTCCTTTTTTTCGTTTGATTTGCGGCGGAACGGTATTAGTACCGCCGATAAAGTTTTTCGTTTTTTTACGGCGCGGAAATCAATATCCCGCGTTTTTCACGGCGCGGTCGGTTTCGCGTTTTACGTCGCGCTCGGCGATTGTTTTTTTCTTATCGAAAGTATGTTTGCCTTTGCAAAGCGCCACTTCTATTTTTACGAGAGAATCTTTAAAATACATTTTCAGCGGCACTAACGTATAGCCCTGACGGTTGATTTTTCCCGCGATTTTCGCAATTTCGCTTTTATGTAACAGCAAAACGCGGTCGCGGCGGGTGTTTTTTGTGGAAAAAGCGTCCGATTTGTCGTACAGCGCGACGTGCATGTTTTTCACCACCGCTTTCGAACCGGAAACAAGGCAGAAACTGTCGTTCATGTTTACCGCGCCCGCCCGTACCGATTTAATCTCGTTGCCTTCCAGCACGATGCCCGCCTCGTATTTGTCTTCGATAAAGTACTCGAATCCCGCCGTTTTGTTCACCGCAACGATTTTCATTGTTCTTCTCCTTTTTTGCGCCTATCCGCGCGGTTATGGTTTTTTTCCTCGTAAAAAGTAATTTTGCGCGTATAAAAGTTTACGTCGGCGACAACGACGCGCACGCTGTCTCCCGGCGAATATTTTTTCGCGCCTTGCAGCGTAAACGTTTCCGGCTGAAATACGTAATACCCGTCCAGCGAATCAAGGGGAACAAATCCCTCGATGCCGTTTTTCAGTTCCACGAAAAACCCCCGCTCCGTAACGCCGGAAATCACCCCGTCGAAAGATTGACCCGTATAATCGGAAATATATACGGCGGCGTACAAATCGTCTACCGTACGTTCCGCCTCTTCGGCGGTCCGCTCCGTTTCGCTGCAATGTTTCGCCGCGCTTTCGGCAAATTCTTTCAGCGCTTTCTGCGTCGTTTCCGCTTGCGATTTTTGCGCCGCGGTCGCCGTCAGCGCGGCTGTTTCCGCGTCGGCGGCCGATTCCGTCGCTATGGTTGAGGCGGCGTTATTGCATGCGCGCAACGCCAGCGCCGCTTTGATCGAACGGTGCACGAACAAATCGGGATAACGGCGGATGGGCGAGGTGAAATGACAGTAACACGCGGAGGCCAGCGCGAAATGTTTCAGGTTTTTCGGAGAATAGCGCGCCTTTTGCATGGAGCGCAAAGTCGCTTTGGCAAGTACGTCTTGTTTAGCGCCGTCTTTCGCCTGTAAAAGAAGAGCGGCATAAGAAGAGGGGGAAACGTTTTCGTCGTTCCACTCCGGCGCAAACCCCAACAGCCGCGCAAAGTTTTTTAATGCGGCGGCTTTTTCTTCGGCGGGCGGCTCGTGCACGCGGTATAAACACGGCGCGGCGTTATCCGTTAAAAAACGCGCCACCGTTTCGTTCGCCGTCACCATGAACTGTTCGATGAGTCCGCGCGAAAACGAAGGAACGTAATCGGGAATTTCGATACGGTCGGTCTGCTTATCGTATATAATGCGTTTTTCCCGCAAATCGAGCGCCACTTCGCCGCATTTTTTGCGCCGCGCGCTTAAAATTTCCGTCAGCGCTTTCATATACGGCAACGAAGGTTGCAACAGGGGGTATCTGCCGCGCGTTTCGCCATCGCCTTCTATCATTTTGTCGACTTCTTCGTACGTCAGACGGTACGTAGAGCGCACCAGCGAGGGAAAAATTTCGTAAGAGAGAACTTCGCCCGCGCCTTCTGCCGCGCTTTCGCCTGCAATCGTCATTTTGCAGGTGACGGCAAGGCGGTCCTCGCCTTCGTTCAGCGAACAACACCCGTTGGAAAGATCTTTGGGCAGCATGGGCAGAACCCGATCGGGAAAGTACGCGCTGGTACCGCGTTTAAACGCCTCTTTATCCAACGCGCCGCCGGGGCGCACATAGTGCGAAACGTCGGCGATATGCACGGATAAAACGTAATTTTCGCCCGATTTTTCCACCGCAACGCCGTCGTCGATGTCGCGCGTATCCGCGCCGTCGATCGTAACGAAAAATTCGCTGCGTAAATCCCGCCGCGCTATGCCGTATTCGGCGCTTTTTTCCGCCGATACGGGCTGTGCGGAAACGTCTTTCGCTTCGTTTTCAACGGTTTCGGGAAATTCTTCGCGCAGAAAAAACGAACGAATAATGGAAAGTTCCTCGGCAAAAAAATCGTCGTCGTCGCCCAGCACTTCGCAGATTTCGCCCTCGGGGCAGCGCCCCGAAACGTACGAAGTGATTTTCGCCACCGCCTTTACGCCGCTTTTCACGTTGTTGCAGGAAGAAAGGGGAACGTAAATTTCCGAAAAATATTTTATATCGTCGGGAATCAGCCTGCCGCCGCGCCTGTCTTTATAAAACGTGCCGACGATCTGAGTAAATCCGCGCGAAAGAATTTTTACCACTTCGCCCGTATCGCTTTCTCCTTCAAAGCCGCGGACGGCACTTGTTTTGCCCGAGCCGCGTCCGCCGCGTTTGCCGTATTTGAGGTTTTCGCCTTTTTCGCCGTATTCGCCGTTTTCGATTCGGTTTTTGCCGCGGGAAAGCACGCGCACAACCACTCTGTCTTTATGCATCGCGCCGTTTAAATATTTGGCGGGAATAAAAACGTCTTTTGCGCCTACGGTTGTTATCGTTTGCCCGTCCGTTCCGCTTTGTCGTTCGTCGGGGGTGAAAAACGCAAAGCCGCGTTCGTTGCCCGTCAGCACGCCCGTCAAAAGCACGGGGCGGGGAAGGGAATACAAGCCGTTTGTACATTCTATTTCGCCGCGCCGTTCCATGCGCGTAAGCATCGCGGCGAAGAGGGAGCGTTTGTTTTGCGGCACGCCGGCATGGCGCCGCAACGTTTCCGCCGTGGCGCTTTCGCAGGAAGATAAAAAGCGTATAACGCGCTCTTCCAAAGAAAAATTTTGCATAGAAACAGCCTCCGCACGAACGAACTCGTCGCCGCCAAAAAAGAAGGCGGCTTAAACAAATAAGCCGCCGTAAAAATCAGAACTTTCCGCCCGTATCGCGCAAACCGCCGTTTCGTTCCGCCGCGGAATAACCGTACGGAAAAATACGACAAACGAAAAAGCGCGACGGAGGGGAAACGCGTTACCAGGGAAGTTGCTGCACGATGAAGAAAGCAACGGAAAGAACGCCTAACACGATCAGGCAGATCCACGTCCATTTCTTCATTCTCGCTTCAATCGATTTACCCTTATTCTTTCCGAAGAACGTTTCGCTCGAACCGCCGAGGGCGTCGATGCCGGTGGAATTGCTGGGTTGCATCAGAATGAGAATGATCGCAACGATGGCGGCAATGCCCATTAACGCGATCAGAATAAAACTTACGATACGGTACGCGGCGTAAGACGCGGCGTCGGACGTAGGTACGAGTAACGCAAACAGATTCGACATAATTATTTGTCCTCTCAATCGAATTTTATACAAAAACGTATATAAAATGACGACGGAAAATTTCCGTAGCGAAATAAATTATAGCACACTATTTAAAATAGCGCAACCGTTTTTTACGCGCTTTTATCTAAATTTTGCGTAAACTTTACCGCATTTTTTAAAAATTACGGCGTTTTTTTCCGCTTTCGGCGCGCCCTTATCTGATAAGCAGCGATTTTCCCGTCATTTTCGCGGGTTTTTCCAGCCCCATTACGTCTAACAGCGTGGGGGCGAGATCGGCGAGCACGCCGCCTTGCGCAAGGCGCGCGTTTTTGTATTTTTCCGAAACTAAAATTACGGGTACGGGATTGGTGGTATGTTGCGTAAAAGGCGTTTTTCCGTCCTCGGCGATCATCTCGTCGGCGTTGCCGTGGTCGGCGGTAACCAGCGCGCTGCCGCCCATCGAAAGAATTTTATCCGTTACTTTTTTTACGCATTCGTCCACAACGTGCACGGCTCTAACCGCCGCGCTCATCACGCCCGTGTGCCCCACCATGTCGCAGTTGGCGAAGTTTAAAATCATCACGTCGTATTCGCCCGTGGAAAGTTCTTTAAGCACGCGGTCGGTTACTTCGTACGCGCTCATTTCCGGCTTTAAATCGTACGTGGCAACCTTGGGCGAGGGAATAACGACGCGCGTTTCGCCCGCAACGGGCGCTTCGATTTTCGCATTGAAAAAGAACGTTACGTGCGCGTATTTTTCCGTTTCGGCAATGTGCAGTTGCTTCAAGCCCAAAGCGGAGAGATATTGCGGAAGCGTATCGTCGATTTCGTCCGGAGGGAAAGCCACGGCAACGTTTTTAAACGACGCGTCGTACGTGGCGAATCCCACGTATACGGGGGCGAGAAAACCCGTTTTGCGGTTGAAACCCAGCGTTGCGCCCGTTTTGGAATCTACGAAAGGGAACGTTTCCTGCGAGAACATACGCGTGATCTGGCGCGCTCTGTCCGGGCGGAAATTAAAGCAGACGATGCCGTCGCCTTTTTCGATTAAAGCGATAGGTTTTCCGCCGCTTGTAAGCGTTACGGGAACGATGAATTCGTCGGTTACGCCGTTTTTATAAGAGGCTTCTGCCGCCGCTTCCGCCGTGCCTTCGAACGTGTTCGCTTTGCCCTCGGTAAGCGCTTCGTACGCCTTTTCTTCACGGTCCCAGTTGTTGTCGCGGTCCATAGCGTAGTAGCGCCCCGAAACGGAAGCGATTTTGCCGAAGCCCAGTTCGTCGAGTTTGTTTTGCAACGCCTTTAAAAACGCCGCGCCCGAAGTGGGGGGAACGTCGCGTCCGTCGGTGAACGCGTGGATATATACTTGCGGCAATCCCTCGTTTTTCGCCATTTGTACAAGCGCGTATAAGTGTTCGATGTGACTGTGCACGCCGCCGTCGGAAACCAGCCCGTACAAATGCAGTTTTTTGCCGTTTTGTTTAACGTAGCGCATCACGCGCAGCAGTTCCGCGTTTTTAAAAAATTCGCCGTCGCGTATCTCCTTGGTGATTTTGGTGAGATCCTGATACACGATGCGCCCCGCGCCGATGTTTAAATGCCCCACTTCCGAATTTCCCATCTGCCCGTCGGGCAACCCTACGGACATGCCGCTTGCGCCCAGCGTGGAAGAGGGGTATTCTTTTTTCAGCGCTTCTATATTTTTACTTCCGTCCGTGTATACGGCGTTGCCCTCGTGATTAGGGTTTAAGCCGTAGCCGTCCATTATAATTATAGCGTAAGGTGTTTTCATAATTTATCTGTTCTCCTTGTTGCGCCCGCGCCATAAGCGGCGCAATGCTTTGTCGCGCTTGCGTTTTTGCTTGGTCGCGAGGGCGCGCGCCGCCCGTTTCGGTGCGTCGCCGCGGTTACGGCTTAGGCTTATTTATCGTAGTTTACAATCGCCGCAAAAGCGTCCGCTTTCAGCGACGCGCCGCCGATTAAGCCGCCGTCGATTTCTTCCTGCGCCATCAGTTCTTTGCAGTTGCCTGCGTTCATGCTGCCGCCGTACTGAATGCGTACTTTCGCCGCGCATTTTTCGCAGAAGAGTTCGCCCAGCGTTTTGCGGATAAAACCGATGGTTTCGTTCGCCTGTTGCGCCGTGGCGGTTTTGCCCGTGCCTATCGCCCATACGGGTTCGTACGCAATCACCAGCGCCGTTAAATCTTCCACGCCGGCAAGACCTTCTTTCAACTGGCGGTACAGCACCTGTTCCGTCTTGCCCGTTTCGCGTTCTTCCAGAGTTTCGCCCACGCACACGATGGGGATAAGCCCCGCTTTCAGCGCGGTAAGCGTTCTCTTGTTCACGGTTTCGTCCGTTTCGCCGAAATACTGGCGGCGTTCGCTGTGGCCTATAATCACGTATTTCACGCCGTATTCTTTCAGCATGGCGGCGGAAATTTCGCCCGTGTACGCGCCTTTTTCCGCAAAGTGCACGTTTTCCGCGCCGAGGGCGATGTTCGTGCCTTTCAGCGCCTCGGATACGGCGGGAATATCGATGGCGGGCACGCAGACCGCCACGTCGCACGTCGCCTCTTTCACAAGGGGCGCAAGCGCGTTTACCAGCGCCACGCCTTCGGAGGCGGTGTTGTTCATCTTCCAGTTTCCTGCTATAATTGCTTTTCTCATTATCGTTTTCTCCTTGGAAATTTTCTGTAAAATTAAAATTTATACCGGCTAAATTATCGGCTGAATCGAATAACGGCTGTATCGGCCGGTTTTTTCTGCCGGAAACATTTGCTTGCGCATAGCCGTATTCGTTCAAATTCCGTCCCTCCCGCAAGCAGGGGAAGAACGGAATTTCAATTTAAACGGGATTAGTCTTTATCGTTTAAGCAAGCGATGCCGGGAAGCACCTTGCCTTCGAACAGTTCGAGCGAAGCGCCGCCGCCCGTGGAAATATGCGTCATCTTGTCCGCAAAGCCGAGTTGCTGTACCGCCGCCGCGGAATCGCCGCCGCCGATGATCGTGGTGGCTTTGCCGTATACGTCCGCAAGCGCTTGCGCAATGGCTTTCGTGCCTTCGGCAAGCGTGGGATTTTCGAATACGCCCATAGGACCGTTCCAGATCACCGCTTTCGCGCCGGCAATTTCGGAAGCGAAAAGTTTTCTGGTTTCGGGCCCGATATCCAGGCCCATTTTATCTGCGGGAATAGCGTCGGAAGGCACGACGGAAGTTTCGATTTCCGCGTCGATAGGGTCGGGGAACGCGGAAGCAACCACCGTATCTACGGGCAGAAGCAGTTTTTTGCCCAGCGCTTTCGCTTTGCCTATCATATCTTTGCAATAGCCGATTTTTTCTTCGTCCACAAGCGAAGTGCCTATTTCGCCGCCCTGCGCCTTGATGAAGGTGTACGCCATGCCTCCGCCTATAATCAGCGTGTCGCATTTTTCAAGCAGGTTGGAAATAACGCCGAGTTTGTCCGCTACTTTCGCGCCGCCCAGAATCGCCACGAACGGACGGGCGGGGTGTTCCAGCGTATCCGCCATTACGGTAAGTTCTTTTTCGATTAAGAAGCCGCATACCGCCGTCTTTACCAGCCCTTCTTCCACAATGCCCGCGGTGGAAGCGTGGGAGCGGTGCGCCGTGCCGAACGCGTCGTTTACGTACACGTCGGCGAACGAGGCGAGCGCCTTCATGAATTCGGGCGTCTTTTTCTCCTCGCCTTTGTGGAAACGCAGGTTTTCAAGCAATACGCATTCGCCCTCTTTCAGCGCCGCCACTTTGGCTTTTGCGTCCTCGCCCACAACGTCTTTGGCGAAAGTCACTTTGCCGCCGAGAAGTTCGTTGAGCCGCGCCGCCACGGGGGCAAGCGAAAGTTTTTTTACGTCCTTTTTCGCCTTTTCCATGGCTTCCGCGGTAGCCGCCGCCTGATCGCCTTCGGGCAGAGCGGCGATTTTCGCCTTTTCCTTTTTGTTGAGTTCGAGTTTTTCGTCGAATACGTTATGCGGTTTGCCCATGTGCGAGCACAAAACCACTTTCGCGCCGTGTTCCATTAAATATTTAATGGTGGGCAGCGCGCCCTGAATACGGTTTTCGTCGGTGATGACTCCGTCTTTCATAGGAACGTTGAAATCGCATCTGACAAGCACTTTTTTGCCTTTCACGCAGATATCTCTTACCGTCTTTTTGTTCATGATCCTTAAAAATCTCCTTGATTTTTTTCGTTCGCTTATATAATACCCGTTTTTTTTATGATTTGTCAACTTTTTCGAAAAAAAAATTCCGAAAAAACCGAAAAAACTTTTGCCGAGCCGAATTTTTGCGGCAAAATCAGAAAAAAGCCGTTAAAATGATTGACAGATGCGTTTTTTTTTGTTAAAATATGCCTTGCGATTAAGCGTAAAAAGGTGTAGTTATGCCGTTTTACGCCGATTTTTGCGGCTTCCGGCAGGATAAAACTTAAAAAAACGCTTTGCAAAGAGTCGGCGTTAAACGCTTTGCAAAGAGTCGGCGTTTTCCGCGATTTATCGCCGTTTGTCCGTTATTTTATAGCTTTCTTTAATTGCGTAAGGGCAATTTGAAAGATATTCCAAATTTTTACAAGGAGGTAAACTATGCCTACTATTAACCAACTCATCAAAAAGGGCAGAGAGAAGATCACTTTCAAATCGAAGAGTCCCATTCTCGATAACTGCCCGCAGAAGCGCGGCGTATGTTTGTCCGTTACCACGACTTCTCCCAAGAAGCCCAACTCCGCTTTGAGAAAGATCGCCCGTGTGCGTCTTACCAATAAGCAGGAAGGTACGGTATACATTCCCGGCGAAGGTCACAACCTTCAGGAACACAGTTCCGTTCTGATCAGAGGCGGCCGTGTGAAGGATCTGCCCGGCGTGCGCTACCATATCATTCGCGGCGCATTGGATACCGCCGGCGTTGCCAAACGCGGACAGGCCCGCTCGAAGTACGGCGCGAAACGCGCCAAGAAGTAATCTTCGTTTTTTACTCGCGAAGAAGAAACTGAAAAAAATACGGAGTAAAAAAAGTCCCTACTTGTAATTCGGAATATTTTCAATCGAAAAACTGCCCGAAATAAAGTAGACAGTACGTAAAAAGCGCGGAGCGCTTTTGCGGAAGGTTCGCCCTCGCCCGTGGACGACGTAAGAAAAAAGCGGCGGTTACGGCGCAGCGTGCGATAGTTGTACTATAAGGGTGGTAGCCCTTACACATTCATTATTAAAGGAGGATTTATATCATGCCCAGAAGAGGTAACGTACCTAAAAGAGACGTGTTGCCCGATCCTATGTACGGCAGCAAAGTAGTTACGAAACTCATCAATCAGATCATGCTCGACGGTAAGAAAGGCACGGCGCAGACGATTGTTTACGACGCCTTTAAAATCGCGGGAGAGAAACTCAATCAGGACCCGATGGATATTTTCAAACAGGCGATGGAAAACATCATGCCCGTGGTGGAAGTAAAGGCCCGTCGCGTAGGCGGCGCGAACTATCAGGTTCCCGTGGAAATCCGCCCCGAACGCCGTCAGACGCTTGCGATCCGCTGGCTGGTGATCAATACCAGAAAGAGAAGCGAAAGAGAGATGGCGAACAAACTTGCCGCCGAACTTATGGACGCGTATAACAACGCGGGCGGCACGGTTAAGAAAAAAGAAGATACTCACAGAATGGCGGAAGCGAACAAGGCATTCGCGCATTTCAGATTCTGAAAGGAGTAAATTATGCCCAGAGAATACGATTTACAACACACCAGAAACTTCGGTATCATGGCGCATATCGACGCCGGAAAGACGACGACTACCGAGCGTATCCTGTTCTACACGGGGAAAACGCATAAGATAGGCGAAGTGCACGAAGGCGCCGCCACCATGGACTGGATGGTGCAGGAACAGGAACGCGGTATTACCATTACTTCCGCCGCCACTACCTGCATCTGGAAGGGGCATCGTTTCAACATCATCGATACGCCGGGCCACGTGGACTTCACGGTGGAAGTGGAGCGTTCGCTCCGCGTTCTCGACGGCGCCGTGGCTACGTTCTGCGCCAAAGGCGGCGTGGAACCGCAGTCCGAAACGGTTTGGCGTCAGGCGGATACCTATAAAGTTCCCCGCATCGCGTACGTGAACAAAATGGATATCAACGGCGCGGATTTCTACCGTGTGGAAAAGATGATTAAAGAACGCCTCGGCGCAAACCCCGTTCCCATCGAACTCCCCATCGGCAAAGAAGGGGACTTCCGCGGCATTGTGGATTTAATCAGAATGGAAGCCGAAGTGTATTACGACGACCTCGGCAAAGACTTCCGCAAAGAGCCCATTCCCGACGATATGAAAGAACTCGCCGACGAATACCGCGCGAAACTTCTGGAAGAAGCGGCTTCGGGCAGCGACGAGATTATGGAAAAATACTTCGAAGAGGGCGATTTGTCGGAAGAGGACATCATTAAAGGTTTGCGCGCGCGCTGCCTTAAAATGGAATCCGTTCCCATGCTCTGCGGCTCTTCGTATAAAAACAAGGGCGTACAATTTTTGCTGGACGCGGTGATTCATTTCCTGCCCAGCCCCCTGGACGTAGACCACGTAAAAGGCGTGAATCCCGAAACGGGCGAAGAGGAAGAGAGAAAAACTTCCGACGACGAACCGTTCGCGGGGCTTGCCTTTAAAATCGCCACCGATCCGTTCGTAGGATCGCTTGCCTACTTCCGCGCCTATTCGGGCGTATTGGAAGCGGGTTCGTACGTGTATAACTCCACCAAAGAGAAAAAGGAAAGAGTGGGGCGGCTCGTGCAGATGCATGCCAACGAAAGAAAGGATATTTCCGAAATTTATTCGGGCGATATCTGCGCGATCGTGGGTTTGAAATACACCACCACGGGCGATACGCTGTGCGACGAAAAGCACCCTATTATTCTGGAAAAAATGGTGTTCCCGGAACCCGTTATTCAACTTTCGCTCGAACCCAAAACCAAGGCCGGGCAGGAAAAGATGACGATGGCGCTCATCAAACTCGCCGAAGAAGACCCTACGTTCAAAACCTATACCGATCAGGAGACGGGGCAGACGATTATCGCGGGTATGGGCGAATTGCACCTCGATATCATCGTGGACCGACTGCTTCGCGAATTCAAAGTGGAAGCCAACGTGGGCGCGCCGCAGGTGGCGTACCGCGAAACGTTCAGAAACGCGGTGGACGCCGAGGGTATGTACAAGCGTCAGTCCGGCGGTAAAGGTCAGTACGGTCATTGTAAGATTCATCTGATTCCGCAGGAGCCGGGCGCGGGTTATGCCTTCGAAGACGCTACGGTAGGCGGCTCTATTCCTAAGGAATATATTCCCGCCATCGATAAAGGTATTCAGGAAGCGGCGAAGAACGGCTATCTTGCCGGATACGAAATGGTAGACTTCAAAGTCATCGTGTACGACGGATCGTATCACGAAGTCGACTCTTCGGAAATGGCGTTTAAAATCGCCGGATCCATGGCGTTTAAGAACGGCGTGGAAAAGGCGCATCCCGTGCTGCTCGAACCTATTATGAAAGTGCAGATCATCACTCCCGAAGATTACTTCGGCGATCTGATGGGGAACATCAGCGGTCGCCGCGGCACCATTCTGGGTACGGACGATCGTAACGGCGCGAAGATTATCGACGCGGAAGTGCCTCTTTCCGAAATGTTCGGCTATGCAACGGAACTGCGTTCCAGAACGCAGGGACGCGGACAGTTCACGATGCAGTTCGATCATTACAGCGAAGTGCCTCAGAACATCGCCAAAGACATTATCGAAAAACGCGGCAAGAAAGACTGAGCGTAAAAAATTTATTCGCAGAGTAAAACAAAGCGCCGATGAGGCGAATGTATCGTAACCTTCTTGAATTTTCGCCCGGGAACGGGTGAAAATTCGGGAAAAATAAAAAAAATTCAGAAAACGGCTTTAAAATATTTGATAATTTCGGAATTTTAAGGTATAATGAATACGTTCCGTAAAGAAAACGGGCGTATTGCAGTAAGCCGAAGATTGCGGCTGAGGCGAAAAAAACGGGTTCCCGCCCGTAAAAAGGGGAATATGCAATACAAAAAAATATAAATAAAATCGGAGGATTTTTATTATGGCTAAGGCTAAATTCGACAGAAGCAAACCCCACGTTAACATTGGTACTATCGGCCACGTTGACCACGGTAAAACTACATTGACTGCGGCAATCACCATGGTTATGGCGGCTCGCGGCGGTGCGGAAAAGATGAGATACGACGAAATCGACAAGGCTCCCGAAGAAAGAGCCCGCGGTATTACAATCAACACCGCGCACGTTGAATATCAGACGGATAAACGCCATTATGCGCACGTTGACTGCCCGGGTCACGCGGACTACGTTAAAAACATGATTACCGGCGCTGCGCAGATGGACGGCGCTATCCTTGTGGTTGCCGCTACCGACGGCCCCATGCCTCAGACGCGCGAACACATTCTGCTTGCCCGTCAGGTTGGCGTGCCCTATATCGTTGTGTTCATGAACAAGACCGACCTTGTTGATGACGCCGAACTTCTCGACCTTGTGGAAATGGACGTAAGAGATCTGCTTTCTTCCTACAACTTCCCCGGCGACGATATTCCCGTTATTCGCGGTTCCGCGCTGAAAGCGCTTGAAAAGGCGTCTTCCGACGCTTCCCCTGCGGAGATCCTTGCGGCTCCCGAATGCCAGTGCATCATCGAATTGATGGACGCCGTGGATTCGTATATTCCTACCCCTCCCCGCGACGACGCGAAGCCTTTCCTTCTTCCTGTGGAAGACGTGTTTACCATCTCCGGGCGCGGCACGGTTGCCACCGGCAGAGTAGAGCGCGGCGTTGCGAAAGTAGGCGATCCTGCCGAAATCGTCGGGTTAATCGATAAACCTGTTCCCACCGTTATCACCGGTCTGGAAATGTTCCATAAGCAACTCGACGAAGCCATGGCAGGCGACAACGTAGGCGCTCTGCTTCGCGGTATCAACAGAACGGATATCGAAAAAGGTCAGGTTGTGGCGAAACCCGGCACCGTTAAAACGGGTACGGAATTCGAAGCGCAGGTTTACGTGCTTACGAAGGAAGAAGGCGGACGTCATACGGCGTTCTTCAACCATTACAGACCGCAGTTCTTCATCAGAACCACCGACGTTACCGGCGCGATCGAACTTCCCGAAGGCGTTGAAATGGTTATGCCCGGCGACAACATCAATATGAAAGTTGTATTGATTAAGCCGGTTGCGATGGAAGAAGGTCTTCGTTTCGCTATCCGTGAAGGCGGCAGAACGGTAGGTTCCGGCGTTATCGCTAAAATCCTTAAATAAGTTTTGGGAAATACCCTACGCACCTCCGGATTCCGTTCGGGGGTGCTTTTCGTGTTTTATTTTACGCCGTGGCAGTTCGTCCGCTTATCGAAACGGCGTTTGCGGAATGCGCGCCGCCGTTACGGCGGCGTAACGATCGTTGCGCAAAGTTGATGCGGCGCGGCGTTCAACCCGGATGAGAACGTTGTCGTTGAAAAAATCTCGGCGCTTTGTTTAAGCGTTGCAACGTTCGGGAGAAAAAAGTTAAATGGACGATGTATTTGCAAAATTGAAGAAATCAGGAGCGCCCGTAGCGATAACGGGCAAGGATGAAGGCGCGTTTTTTACGGGATTCGTTGAGGAGGCGGACGAGGAGTTTATTATTCTTCGCGCGCTGTCGCCTTCGGGGCATTTCGACGGATTTGCCTGTATCAGAATCGAGGAGATTGCTCGTGCCGACGTTGCCACGGAATATCTTACGATGTTGGCGCGCGTGCACGCATATTACGGCGAAGCAATCGCTTTACCGAAACTTTCTTCGCGCGATATTCTGGGTTCGTTTATCGATCAGGCAATCAAAAACAAATGGCTGTGCAGCGTAGAACTCGGATTTGAAACGCTGGATAAATTAACGGGATATTTCGTAGAGCGCGATTTTGATACGGTGCAGATGAATCTGGTGGGCGCAAGCGGTAAACCGGACGGTTTTACCACGTTCGATTTCGAGGAAATCGTATTTGTTACGGCGTTAGGCGAGCGCGAGGCGTATTTAGAAACGGTGATGCGATTGCTTCTATCGGATCATGCGGCAAAAAGCGAAATAAAGCGCGGCGCAACGGCGAAAAACGATCTGAAACGCGGCGACGCACAGGGCGATATAAAGCCGGAAAAAAATCCTGACGGAGATAAACAAAAAGGAAAACACGAGAAAAAAGACAGGGTGATTTCTTTCCCGAAAAAGGACGATTGATATAAAAAACAATTTAATGCGCCGCGCCTTTCGCAGACGGAAAATTTTTACAAATAAATTTTTTATTTTATAAAAAAGTGAAGAAAGCGGCGAAAAATTTAAAAAAAACGTTGTAAAAAAATTGATTTTTAACCATGATTATGATAAAATACAGATAAGCGGACGGAACGTTCCGCAAAAATCATCGGAGGAGTTTATGGCTAAAAAAATGAAAAAATCTAATAATTTGGGGCTGATTTTAAGCGGCGCGGCGGTTTTGTTTGCTCTGGCGGCTGTGTGTATGATGTTCGTTAAGTCGATCGATTACGTTGTCGGCGAAAATGTGCTTGTTTCTTTTACGGGAATGCAGGTTGCATTCGGGTATTCGGAAAAAGCCACGATTCTCGGGTCGACGCTTACCACAAAGATACTCAGTTTTTCGTTCATGAATCTGTTGCCGTACCTGTTGGCGCTTGCGGGCGGAGTGCTTGCACTGTTAAACGCTCTGGGTAAAAATAAGTTTCTGACGAACGTAATTTCTTTGGGATTGTTCGTAGCGGCGGCGATATTCTTTTTTACCGCGCCCGCATACGTCGTAACGGCGTCGGAAGCGGTGAATACTTACGCGAAAGACGGTTTTACGCTGGCGATCGGCTCGATTCTTTCGGGCGTGTTTTCCGCCGTTTCCGCATTCTGTCTGGTAGCGAAAATACTTGTAAAATAACGGTTTTATAAAATAACCGGGTTAAAAAAACAGAACATAAAAAAAGCGCGGAGTTGTATTCTTTGCGCTTTTTCTTATTCCGGGAAGATTTCGGCGGAAAGAACAACGGACAAAAAGAAAAAAGAGCGCGAAAACCATAAGGAAAAAACAAAAAGAGCGGGAAAGAAAGGCTGCGGGGCGTTGAACGGGTTGCATTATTTGTAAAATTGTGATATACTACATAAAATAACAATATTTCTGCGACAGATAAAAACGGAAAAAGAACGGCGGGCAAAATAATGCGTATCGTAATAAAAATCGGCACGTCCACGTTGACGTATGCCACAGGCAACATGAATTTACGGCGGGTGGAAGAACTTTGTAAGGTCATCGCCGATATCAAAAATGCGGGGAACGAAGTAATTCTGGTTTCCTCGGGCGCGATCGCCATGGGCGTGGGAAAATTAGGTTTGCGCGAACGTCCGCACGATATCGCAGGCAAGCAGGCGTGCGCCGCGGTAGGGCAGTGCGAGTTAATGTATGTGTACGATCGCGTGTTTTCCGAATACAATCATACCGTTGCGCAATTGTTACTGACGGGCGAAGATCTGCACGATGCCGCTCGTTACGAAAATTTCAGCAATACGATGAACGAACTCTTACGTCTGGGCGTGCTCCCCGTCATCAACGAAAACGATACGGTAGCCACAGGCGAAATCGCCGTAGGCGACAACGATACGCTCGGCGCGATCGTGGCGGTAAGCGTGCACGCCGATTTACTCATATTACTTTCCGACATCGAGGGGTTATACACCGCCGATCCGCACAAGGAAAAATCTGCAAAACTTATTTCGCGCGTAGAAAAAATTACGCCGGAAATCGAGGCGCTCGCGGGGGAGAAGGGCTCGGAACGCGGTACGGGCGGCATGAAAACCAAGTTGAGCGCGGCGAAAATCTGTGCGGCGGGGAATTGCGAAACGGTGATTGCCAACGGCGAAACGCCCGCTTCGCTGTACCGCATCGTAAACGGCGAAAACGTGGGTACGAGATTTTGTTGCGGCGGCTAAAACCGATAGCGGACAGGGCGAAGAGAAACGGAGAAAAAAGGACATGAAAGAAACGTCTGTCATTTTACAATCGGCAAAGAGGGCGGCGGAGGAGGCGTTCTGTTTAACGACGGAACGAAAAAACGCCGCATTGGAAGCGATGGCGGAGGCGCTTATCGCCGCGAAAAACGAGATATTGTCGGCTAACGGAAAAGACGTGGAGAGCGCACGGCAAAGTATTTCCGACGTGATGATCGACAGGTTGTCGTTAAACGAATCGCGGATAGAAGCGATGGCGGCGGGCGTTCGCGCGCTGATTGCTTTGCCCGATCCCGTGGGGCGCGTTATCGAGCGCGCGACGCGTGAAAACGGACTGATTATCGAAAAAGTATCGGTGCCGTTCGGGGTGACGGCGATTATATACGAAAGCCGACCGAACGTTACTTCCGACGCGGCGGCGCTTTGTTTCAAAAGCGGAAACGCGTGCGTTTTACGCAGCGGAAAAGAAGCGTTCCGCACTTCGTTCGAGGTGACCAAAGCGCTTCGGCGCGGACTGAAAAAATGCGGCGAAAACGAAGATCTCATTCAGATATTGGAAGATACTTCGCGGGAAAGCGCTACCGCGCTGATGAAAGCGGAAGGGTACGTCGATTTACTCATACCGCGCGGCGGCAAGGGCTTGATCAAGGCGTGCGTGGAGCAGGCGAAAGTACCCGTGATAGAAACGGGCACTGGAATCTGCCACGTGTACGTGGACGCGGCGGCGGATCTGCAAAAAGCCGTGAAAATTATTGAAAACGCAAAGACAAGCAGACCTTCGGTGTGCAATGCCGAAGAGGTGTGTCTGGTGCATAAAAACGTTGCCGGAACCTTTTTGCCTCTCTTGTATCAGACTTTGGTGAAAAACCGCTTGTCGGAAGGAAAAACCGCGGTGGAACTGCGTTGCGACAAGCGCGCGTCGGAAATTTTAAGCGGCGTTTGCAACGGAGGGGACGAACGCTATATCAAAGCGGCGGGCGCGGAAGATTTCGATACGGAATTTTTAGATTATATTCTTGCCGTCGGCGTTGTAGACGACGTGCGCTCCGCCGCGGAGCATATCGCAAAGCATTCTACGCACCACAGCGACGCCATCGTTACGGAAGATAAAAAAGCCGCCGATTATTTTGCGGCGGCGGTGGACAGCGCGGCGGTGTACGTAAACGCTTCCACGCGTTTTACCGACGGAGGCGAGTTCGGGCTGGGGTGCGAAATGGGCATTTCCACGCAAAAACTGCACGCACGCGGTCCCATGGGGCTGAAAGAATTGCAAACGTATAAATACGTGGTGCGCGGAAACGGTCAGATCAGATAGCGGTTATAAATTGCGGCTTAATCATCGCGCCCGAAAGAAAAAGCGGGCGACGCAGGAGGAAAAGGCATATGTTTAAAATAGGGTTTATCGGCGCGGGCAATATGGGCGGCGCGCTGGCGCAGGCGGGCAGAAAGGCGCTTGGCAGAGAAAACGTTCTTGTTTGCGATTCCTCGAAAGAAAGAACGGAAGAAGCGGCGCGGCGCGTCGGAGCGACGGCTTCGGAACGGGAGGAAATATGCAAAACCTGCCGCCTGATTTTTTTAGGCGTAAAGCCCAACGCCGTGGAGGGCGTGTTGCATGAAATCGCCCCCTTGCTGCGGCAGAGGCAGGATCCGGTAGCCCTTGTAAGCATGGCGGCGGGCACGCCGATTGCAAAAATAAAGAGCGTTTCCGGCATGGAAAACGTGCACGTGATTCGCATAATGCCGAATACGCCCGTAAAGGTGGGCGAGGGCGTGATTGTGTACACGCCCGACGCGGAATCTACGGAGGAAGATTGCGCCGCGCTGGAAAAAGCGCTTAGCAAAGCGGGAATTACGGATAAAGTAACGGAAAAGCAGTTAGAAGCCGCGGGCGCGCTTTCGGGGTGCGGTCCTGCGTTCGCGTATCTGTTTATCGAAGCGCTGGCGGATGCGGGCGTAGAATGCGGTCTGCCGCGCGCTGCGGCGTTAAAGTACGCCGAACAGACCGTTCTGGGCGCGGCGAAAACCGCGCGCGATACCCAAAAACACCCCGCCGAACTTAAAGACGAGGTGTGTTCGCCCGGCGGAACAACCATTGCCGGCGTGCACGCGCTGGAGCGTTCCGCGTTCCGCTGCGCCGCGATGGACGCCGTGCTTGCCGCCTATAAAAAGACGTTTGAATTATCGGGAAAATAATAAAGTAAACATGCAACTGAACAAAGACTTCTGGACGAAAGCGGACGGAGAAGAATTTCAGAAATACCTTCTTACCTTTTCGAAAGGCGAGGAAAAGGGCGCGTGGGAAAAGCGCATTGCGAATACCGCTCTGCCCGCGATTGCCGTACCGTGCAAGGAAACGGACAGGATTGTGCGGTGTATAGCAAAGGGGAATTTTCTTTCGTTTTTAAATCTGGAACTTCGGGAAAATCATACGAACGTTTTAATCAACGGCAAACTCATCGGAAAAATCAAAGATTTCAGCGAAATGCAAACGCGGCTGATTGCGTACGATAAACGCGCGGATAACTGGGCGGCTACCGACTGTATACAATTTACGTTTACTTCGGAAAATAAAGAGAAGTTTTTTCGCCTTGCCGCCGAAATGCTGAAAGACGCGGCGCATACGTTCGTGCGGCGGCAAGGTCTGATTATTCTTTTGAAACTTACCGCCTTTCCCGAATATATCGGGAGAATTCTTCGCGCGGCGGATTCGCTGGAAGGCGAAACGGAATACTATGTGAATATGGCGAACGCGTGGTTGATCTGCGAATGTTTCATCCGCGCGCGAAATAAAACGCTTGCCTATCTGCTTGGCGGCGTAAACGGCAACGGCGCGCCGAAATTAAACGCGTTTACGATGAATAAGGCGATTTCAAAATGCAGAGAAAGTTTCCGCGTTTCCGCCGAGGATAAACAGGCGCTTTTGCGTTTCAGGAAATAATATGAATTAAGCGTTAATAAAAGGACGGTCTGACACAGCCGTCCTTTTGGTTTTAGATTTTTATTTAATATTTTTAGATTTTTATTTAATAATTTTCGCGCGTTATTCGCCGAGGTAGGCTTTTTTAATGGATTCGTCGTTAAGAAGTTCCTTGCCCGTGCCTTCGCGCACGATATTTCCCGTTTCTAAAACGTAAGCGCGCTGCGCGATGGAAAGCGCTTTTTTGGCGTTCTGTTCCACAAGCAGTATAGTGGTGCCCTGTTTGTTGATCTTTAAAATCGTATCGAAAATAACGTTAACGTACAGAGGTGAAAGTCCCATAGAGGGTTCGTCCAGCAAAAGCATATCGGGTTGCGACATCAGCGCGCGCGCCACGGCGAGCATCTGCTGTTCGCCGCCCGAAAGCGTTCCCGCTATCTGCGACGAGCGTTCGAGTAACCGTGGGAACAGTTCGTAAACATAATCCAACGACGCTTTGATTTCCTTTTTATCCTTTCTGGAATACGCGCCGAGGACGAGGTTGTCTTTTACGGTGAGTTCCTGAAACACTCTGCGCCCTTCGGGCACCTGCGTCAGGCCGAGCCGCACGATTTTATGCGCGGGCGTTTTAATAAGATTATAACCGCTATATTCTATTTTGCCGCCGTGCACGGGGATAAGCCCGTTAATCGCGTGCAATATCGTGGTTTTTCCCGCGCCGTTCGCGCCGATAAGCGCTACGATTTCACCTTTTTCCACGTGGAACGAAACGCCTTTCACCGCGCGGATCAAGCCGTAATATACTTCCAGATTTTCAATTTCGAGCAAAGCCATATTATTCGTCTCCCAAATACGCTTTTACCACTTCGGGGCGGGAAAGCACGTCTTTCGTTTCGCCCGCGGCAAGGGTTTCGCCGAAGTTCAGCACGGTGAGTTCTTCGCAGATTCCGCTGACCAGTTTCATATCGTGTTCAATCAGCAGCACCGTAACGTTGAAGTGTTTCCGCACAAACTGAATGGTTTCCATCAGTTCTTCCGTTTCCTGCGGATTCATACCCGCGGCGGGTTCGTCTAATAAAAGAAGTTTGGGGCGCGTGGCAATCGCCCGCGCGATTTCAAGTTTACGCTGTTTGCCGTAGGGCAGGTTGTAAGCGAGTTGGTTGCGTTCTTCCAGCAAACCGAAAACGCTTAAAATGCTTTTCGCCTCGTTACGCATTGCGTTTTCCGTTTCGTAGTAGCGGGGCGTGCGGAAAATACTCTGTACAAGGTTGCATTTGTATTCCGGCTGATTGGCAAGCCCTATCAGCACGTTTTTAATCACGCTCATGTTGTTGAATAAACGGATATTCTGAAAGGTGCGCGCGATGCCTTTTTTGTTGATCGTCGCCTGATCCAGCCCCGTTAAATCTTCGCCGCAGAGAAAGAATTTGCCCGTGGTGGGCTTGTATACGCCCGTAAGCATATTGAATACGGTGGTTTTTCCCGCGCCGTTGGGCCCGATCAGCCCGTATAACGCGCCTTTTTTAATGCGCAGATTTACGTTTTGCGCCGCTTTCAATCCGCCGAACGATATGCCTAAATTTTCCGTTTTCAGCACGTATTCTTCCTGCGGCGTTTCATAGGAGGGCGTAGCGGTTTGCATCGCGTTCGTAGTTTCGTTTGCCATTATTGCTCGCCTCCTTTTTCTTTGCCCGGTTTATCGGGTTTATCGGGCGTGTAATTGGTATCCGGCGTAAGATCGGTGGAAAGAATCGCGTCCATTTCCACTTTGGTGGGGATTTTGCTCCAATCGCCCTCGTCCGCCTTTTCCGCCGCGGGGTCGTCCACGGGTTTCTTTTTGCAGAACAGTTTGTGAAGCCAGGCGTAGAGTTTGCTCCATAAGTTGCGCAGGTTGTATTTGGCGCGGAAATCTTTGAGTTTGGGCGCGTTGTTGTAAATAACCATTCCTATTAAAATAAGGGCGTAAATCAGATTTTTCAGCGCGGCGAGGTTGCCCGTAAGCGTTGCCGCGAGTTTTACGTTGAGGAAGGTGATGACCGTGGCGGCAATAATCGAGCCGTTGATGCTGCCCATGCCGCCCAGAACCACCATAACGAGGATATTGATGGAATAGTTGTAATCGAACGTTTTGGAAGAGAAACTGTTGGAAGACGCCGCAAACAGCGCGCCGCCTATGCCCGCCAGAAACGCCGAAAGCACGAATACGGTGATTTTGTAAAAACTTACGTTAACGCCCATGGCGCGCGCCGCTATCTCGTTATCGCGGATCGCCGTGATCGCTCTGCCGTGTTTGCTGCGGATCAGGTTGTTCACCACAGCCACCGTTAAAATCGCCGTGAGGAAGATGACGATAAACAGAAAATCGGTATCGAAACGAAAAGCGTTTTTCATGCCGAAGGCGCCGCCGAACGCGCGTGCGTTTTCAAAGATAACTTTAACGATTTCTCCGAAGGCAAGCGTAACGATGGCGAGATAATCGCCCTTTAACCGCAGGGCGGGCAACCCTATGATAAACCCGAAAATCGCGGCGACAAGGCCGCCGATCAGCATGGCGACGATCAGCGATAAAAGCGGCAGCGATTTTGTGAAATCGGGCGCGAGAGCGTTCTGAAAATAGGCGGCGAAATAGGCGCCGAGGCACATAAATCCCGCGTGACCAAGCGAAAGTTCGCCTAAAAAACCAACCACCAGCGAAAGGGAAACGGCAAGAATAATGCTGTAACCTATTTGTTCCAGCAAAAACGCGGAACTTCTCTTCATGCCGCCCGTAAGCGAAATTACCGTAAAAATCAGCGTGAAAGCGATTAAAATATAGTAAGTGATGTGGTATTTAAGTTTATATTTTGATTTTACGTTTGAAACGTAACGGGTAAATTTATTGCTCATATCGCTTACACCTTCTCTCTTTTTTTCTTTCCTAAAATGCCCGTCGGCTTAATGAGAAGCACGATAATCAGCAACGCGAATTCAATCGCGATTTTGTACGGAGAAAGCACGGGAACGGCGTCGCATGCCGTTTCGATAACGCCGAGGAGTATGCCGCCCGCCATTGCTCCGGGAATAGAGCCGATACCGCCGATCACCGCCGCCGTAAACGCCTTGATGCCCGGCATCGCGCCCATAGTAGGCTCTACGGTGTACGTCTTCATCACGGTGAACGCGCCTGCAATCGCCGCCAACGCCGAACCGATGGCAAACGTTACGGCGATAATCGTATTTACGCTGACGCCCGCAAGTTGAGCCGCGCCGCGGTCTTCCGAAACGGCAAGCATCGCCCGCCCCGTTCTGGTTTTGTTTACAAATAAGGTGAGCGCCGCCATCACCGCAATCGCCACCGCAAGCGTTACGATCGTAGCCACGTTTATTTTCAGCGCGCCTATGGTAATCGTGCCCATAAAGTTTAATATCACGGTGCGGGGCGCCGTGCCGAATACGATTTGCGCAATGCTCTGCAACAGATAACTTACGCCGATTGCCGTAATCAGCACGGCAAGAGGAGAAGCGCCACGCAACGGGCGGTACGCCGTGCGTTCGATGACGATGCCGAAAACAACGCATACCAGCACCGAAATCAGCGTAGAGGCGATCAGCCCCACAAGGGGAATTCCTATCATATTGAAAAAGATCAGTATGGTATAGGAGCCTACCATGATGATGTCGCCGTGGGCGAAATTCAACATTTTGGCAATGCCGTATACCATGGTGTAGCCGAGTGCGATCAGGGCGTATACGCCGCCTAAACTCAGCCCGTTGATCAGGGTGGTCAGAACTTTAATCATTATTTATTTCTCCGTAATTTCCGTTTTAAAACGGTTGTTCGTGAGGGGGGGGAACAGGTTGATGATAACGGTAATCGACGGCACGGTGGAGCGAATTCCCCCGCGTCCGTCGATGCGCTGCAACTTGTTTGAAAAACGTTATGCGTTATTTGCCGCTTTAACGATATATTTGTCCGCCGCTTTGTTTACGGTGCCGTCCGCATTCCATTTGATGTCGGTGCCGGTAGCGCCCGTAAAGGTAAAGGAAGAGGAAGTGAACACTTTGGTTAAGATTTTGTTCATTTCGGCGGCAGCGATGTTTGCGGGAACTTTTTCGCCGTCCGCCACAGCCTTTTCAATCGCCGCTTTGAAGGCGTATACGCAGTCGTACGCCGCCGCGCCGAACTGATTCAACGTGCCTTTGTCCGCGGCGGAAGTATATTTTGCGTTATACTTATCCACAAACTCTTTCGCTTTGCCTGCCGTAGCCTTGGAATTGAAGTGCGAAAGCATGGAAACTTCCTGAGGAATCGTGCTGATATCGAAGCCTTTCACGGAGTCGATGCCGTCGAAGCCGTCGCAACCGAAGTATACCGCCGTATCGGCAACCTGCCCTTTCGCCGCAAGCATAAAGTTCTTTGCGGGCGTGTAATAGATGGGCATAAAGAAGAACGTGCAATCTTTCAGCGTCTGTACCTGCGAATCAAACGAGGTTTCGTCGGTGAACGACGCTTCGGTTACGTTGTATCCGCCGTAGTTTGCGCCCATTTCCGCTTTGAAATTGTTGAAAAGACCTACGGAATAATCGTCACCCGATTTATACAGAACACCGATTTTTACGGAAGATGTATCGGTATAGGTGCTTTTTACTAATTTTGCCGCTTCAGCACCTTGTCCGGAATCGGTAAAGCACATCTGGAATACGTTGGAGGCGTCCTGAGGAACGGCGTCGCCGCTGGCGGAAGGGCAAAGCGTGAACACTTCGTCTTTCACAACGTCCGTCTTGGTGGCGAGGAAGGGCTTGGTGGTAACGCAGCCGAGGGAAAGTTGCATGCCGTCTTCGAACAACGAAGCGTAGTTGTTGGGGGATTTGGTTTCGTCGTGTGCGTCGTCTTTCATAACGAATTTAAAATTGACGCCGTTTACGCCGCCCGCCGCGTTGATTTCTTCCACAGCCATCTGCGCCGCATTTTTCACCGCCGTGCCGTAAATTGCCGCGCCGCCCGTCAGAGGGCCGCTTACGCCGATGTAGTATTCCGTGTTCTTGTCCGTGTAACCGTTGCCGCCGCAACCTGCAAAGCAAGCCGCGCCTGCCACCGCCGCAAGAGTTAAACTCGCCGCTTTAAAAAATGCCGTGTGTTTCATAGGGGTATTCTCCTTTATAAAAAATTTATTTTTTCGATGGTAAAAAACGAAACGGAAAGAGAAGAGAAAAGGTAAAATAACGAAAATCGCCGTGCCGTTATAAAAAAACGAGGTCGTCTCCTATTTTGAACGACCTCGCTTCACCTTTTGAATTCCGACTTTTCTCCGATTTGAATTCCTTTGAAAAATCAGGTACGGCAAAAACGGGGTACGCCCCTAATAATGACGACCTCGACTAGCATGAGTATGACGTTTTTGCCTGCGTAGTTTTTCATTATCTTGCCTTTTCAAATCGAACTTTTCGTTTGATTTTTAGTTATTATACTTTTGTTTTTTCGATTTGTCAAGCAAATTAACGACGTTTTCTTATTTTTTTTGATTTTTTTTGAAATCGAACAAACGAATCGTTTCGAATTATAAACGGCATTCATCGTTTTTTAAGCGATAAATAAACGAAAAAAGGAATTTGCGCTTGCCTCGCGCGCTTTTGTTGACATTACCTTGCGTTCGGGTGTATAATAAACGAGTACTATATATAATACGGTACTCTATGTAACGTAACACTATATTGTCGGCGGTATGGCGGCAGAAGAAAAGCGCAACATCAAAAAAGCGCGACGAATCTGCGCCCGTGGCAATAGCGCGGCGGCGCTGAACGCGAACGGGAGAGCGATCAGGTGAAGATCATACATTGCGCGGATTTGCATTTAGGCTCCAGAATACGGGCGAAATTGCCCGAAGAAAAGGCGGAAATACGGCGAAAAGAAGTGCGGCAGGCGTTTGACGGCATGCTTCGTTACGCGTATGAGAACGGCGCGGCGGCGGTGCTGATTTCCGGCGACGCGTTCGATTCCGATCGTCCGTCGCTGCGCGACAGCCGGCTTTTTTACGAAAGCATTGCAAGATATAAAGAAATAACGTTTTTTTATCTTCGCGGCAATCACGATAAAACGGAGGCGTGCGGACTTTTTGAAGATCTGCCCAATTTAAAGACGTTCGGCGAATCGTGGCGGACTTATCCGCTGGGCGATTGCACGGTGACGGGCGCGGAGTGGAACGGCAAAAACGCCGAAAATCTGTACCGCACTCTTTCTCTGCCTGCGGATAAAACGAATTTCGTGATGTTGCACGGAGATATAAACGGCGAAATCGACCTTTCCCGGTTAAAGAACAAAAATATCGATTATCTGGCTTTGGGGCATATTCATACGTACGCGTGCGGGAAGTTGGACGAGCGCGGCGTTTACGTATACAGCGGATGTCTGGAAGGGCGCGGATACGACGAATGCGGCAAAAAAGGGTTTGTGGAAGCGGAGACGAACGATACGCGCGGGCGCGGAAATACGGGCGGAGTTGCGTATGCAAAAGCGGGCTATCGTTTCGTGCCTTCTTCGCTTCGCGAAATAACGGAATACCGCGTGGACGTTTCTTCGGCAAAGAGCGATCGGGAAGCGGCGGAAATAGCGGAGCGGACGGTGACTTCGCCGAAAAAGGACCTGATTCGCGTGTATCTTACGGGCGAAGTATCGTTCGACAGAAAATATTTAACAAAAACGGTGGAAGAAGCGCTTGAAAAGCGGTATTTTTTCGTTTCCGTGAAAGACGAAACGCGCGCGAAATGTGATTTTTCGCTTTACGAAAACGAAAATTCGGTGAAGGGCGAGTTTGTGCGGCTGGTTTTGAAGCGCGACGATCTTTCGGCGGAAGAAAAAGACGCGGTGATCCGCCTGGGCATAGGCGCGTTGGAAAATAACGGAGCGGAACTTTGAAAACGAGGCGGTCGCGGCGATTGAAAGCGGATTGAAAGCGGATTGAAAGCGGGAAAAACAGAGGACACGGAATGAAACTTTTATATTGCGAAGTAGAAAATTACGGCAATTTAACGGGCGGGCGAAAAATACTCTTCAACGGGGAATTGCAGGAGTTTTGCGAAAATAACGGGTACGGAAAAACCACGCTTTGTTCCTTTATCCGCGTAATGTTTTACGGCATGGAAACGCGGCGCGAAAAAGACGTTTCGTTTGGCGACAGGGAGCATTTTTATCCCTTTACCGGGGGGAAGTTCGGCGGTTCGCTCACTTTTTCGTGCGGCGGAAAAACGTGCCGTATCGAGCGGTTTTTCGACGAGAAATCCGCCACCAAAGATACGTTCCGCTATTTTGAAAACGACGAGGAAATCAACAAAGACGGCGCTGCGATAGGCAAAGAAATTTTCGGTATCGACGAAGAGGCGTTCTGCCGCTCGTTGTTTTTCGATTCCCGCGCGACGGAGATCGCCGCCACCGACGGCATGCGCGAAAAACTGGGCGCGATTGCGGAAGGCACGGAAGGCGGCAGAAACGTTGCGGAAGCAACCGATCTTCTGGAAAAAAAGCGCAAGGAAATCAGCGCGGACAGAAAAAACGCAAATTGCGAAATTTTCCGCTACGACGTACAGCGTAAAAAACTCGCCGAAGAGGCGGAAGAGTTGCGGCGGCGGAGCGAAACGACCGATTCGCTGTACGAAAGGCGCGCGGAGTTGCTTCGTTTCATCGCGGCGGAGGAACGGCAGGAAGAGCAATTGCTTCACAAACAAACGCTCGCCGCAAAAACGGCGGCGTATTCCGAACTTTTAAAACAGGCGAAGGAACAGGAAAAAAAGAGCGCGGAAATCGCCGCGCGTTATCCCGCGGGAGTTTTTACGGAAGAGGAAATTTCCCGTTTGAAAATCGCACTCAGGGAAACGGCGCGCCTTTCCGATAAACTTTCCGCATGCGTTTTTCCGCAGAACAAAGCCGAAACGCTGGAAAAACTGAAAGCGGCGTTTTGTTCGGGCGTTCCCGCGCAGGAAGAAATCGCGCGGAAAGAAGAGGAAATTAAAAAAGCGGAAAGGTTGGAAGTCGCCCTTGCCGCGCAAGTTTCGTTTACGGCGCGCGAACAGGAACTGTTTACGCGCTTCGACGGCAAGACGGAGGCGGAGCGGGAAATTACGCGCGCCGTTTCGCTCGGCGAAACGTGCCATGCGGCGAATAACGAGATTATGGCGGAATCTTCCAGAATCGTCGCGCCGTCTTATCCGCAGCGAAACGAAGGAAAAAACGGTGAAAACAAAAAAAGCGGCAAAGGAAAAGCGGCGTTGCTTGCCGTTATCGGCGCGCTTTTGCTGATTGCGGGCGGCGTTTTATTCGCGGCGAACGCGGCGGCGGGGGCGGCGCTTTGCTCGGCGGGCGCGCTCGGCGTGGCGGCGGCGCTGTTTATCGGCGTAAGGGGAAGAAAAAACGAAGGGGCGCGCGACGCGGACGCAGGGTCCGTTTATTCGCCCGTCAATGAAAAAATCGCTTTGCTTCGCGAAGAAAAAGGTCGCGCGGAAGGCGAGATAAGCGCGTTTCTGTACCGCTACGGGTATCCGACGGAAAATATTTATTTGTCGCTGGAACGAGCCTCCAACGATTATTCCGATTATAACGACGCGAAAACGCGCCGGACGGAGGCGCAGAACGAACGGAGGGAAAAAGAAGAGGAAAAACGCCGCCTGGAACGGGAATTAACGGGGTTTTTTACGCCTTATCGGATTACGAACGGAGCTTTTTCCGATCGTTTGCATAAGGTGAAAAGATGTATGGAACTTTACGCGGAACTTTCCTAATATAAGAAGAAAACGGAAGAAGAAGCGGCTCGT
>JAQYLE010000045.1 GCA_028720205.1 Clostridia bacterium | reverse complement strand
TCCATATCAGGCACGCGTTTTATCAGAGCGACGGCGCCGTTTTTAAAAAAGCGGAAATTAACGCCGATTGCCGCCGCGGCAAGTAAAAACTGCAACGCATAATTCAGCGCGAGCGGAGGCAACGGCAGAGAAATCATGCCGCCCATCGATAAATACATCATAGGAACAAGCAGAACAAGCGAAATGAAAAACCGCTTTTTCAGGTTTTCCGCTCTGCCTTTCCGCCGTTCCTCCTTTCCTTCGCGGTATTCGCCTATGCCGTAGCCGAGCGACTTAACCGCCGAAAATATCTCATCGCGCGAAACGGTTTTTTCGTCGTATTCCACGCTGAGGCTTTCGCCTAACAACGATACTTCCGCGCTCTTCACGCCTTTCAGTTTTTTCGTTGCCCGTTCCACGCCGGCAGAACAGGCGGAACAACTCATTCCCGTCACCGTAAATTTTTCTTTCATGAAATTTATCGTTTGCTCCTTTTATAAAAAACATGCAAAACAACGCGTTTCTTTCTGTTTCACCAGAATTATACCACCGCCCGGACGATTCTGTCAAGCGAAGAGCGGAAAAAAGCCCCGCCTTTACCAAACGTTAAAAAGAACGGGGCGTATAACGCAAAAAAGCGGGCGCTTTCCGCCACCCGCCTGATTGAACCGCAATCGGGTAGAAAATTATTTCTTCGCTTCCTTCTGCTCCACAACTTCCTTGCCGTCGTAATAGCCGCAATTTTTGCACACTCTGTGCGCCTGCGTCATTTCGTGGCAATGCGGACACTCTACAAGAGTAGCCGCCGTCGCTTTATAATTGGCAAAACGTTTGTTGGTTCTGCTTTTCGATTGTTTGCTCTTAGGTACTGCCATGTTAACACCTCGTATAATGTTTTCTTGTTTTAACTTTTTTTCGCCGCGCTTTTTTCAGATACGCTCAGTAGGTAATTCCTTCGCAACCCTCTCCGCACGATAATACGCAAGGCATACCGAAAACCACCGAGTCGTTGAACAACTCCGTCAGATCGATGACGTTCCCGTCGTAAACGTAGTCTTCGCCGTTATCCTCGCGCACGTACCGCGCGTTGATTTCGCCCGTAACTTCCGTTTCCGTCTCTTTCAGACACCGCGAACAAAGCCCTTTCAGGCGATACGTCACCGTGCCGCGCACTTGCGCCGAACCGTCTTCGAAAAGATCGTAACGAATCTTTGCAACGGCTTTTCCCGAAAAAGATACGTAGGGAATATCCACGAGATTTTCGGAAGGCTGAAAAGAAAATTCCGCCTCTCCCGAATACTCTTTCAATCCGTTCAGTTTTTTCACGTCAAGTATCATCATAAAACCGACTTTAAAATTATAGTATATTTATTTGCGTTTGTCAATGCTTTTTCGCTGCTTTTTCCGTTCTTTTTCGTCGCATTTGCGCCGATTTTTCCCGTCTTTCCGCCCGACGGGCGTTTTTTTTCGTTCGTCGCGCGCTTTTTTCCGCCGATATAAGCGCTGATTGAATACGCTTAAAGCAACGCCAGCGTTTCCCGCGCGATAACGAGTTCTTCGTTGGTGGGAATAATCAGCACGCGAACTTTGGAATTCTTTCCCGTAATATCGCGAATGTTGCCGTCGTTTTTCGCAAGATTTTTCTCCTCGTCGATTTCCAATCCCAGATACTGCATATCCTTGCAGATCGCGCTGCGCACCGCGGGTGTGTTTTCGCCTACGCCCGCGGTGAACACAAGGCAATCCAGCCCGTTCATAGCCGCCGCGTACGCTCCCACGTATTTTTTGCAGGAATACGAAAACATATCCAGCGCGAGTTGCGCGCGCTTATTGCCCTTTGCCGCCTCGGCGGTAAGGTCGCGGAAGTCGCTGGAAACGCCCGAAACGCCCAGCATTCCGCATTGCTTATTCAGATAGGCGAGCGTTTCGGAAGCATTCATGCCCTCTTTTCCGGCGATATATTCCGCCGCGGCGTAATCGATATCGCCGCTGCGCGTTCCCATCGGCACGCCGGCAAGCGGCGTAAAGCCCATGGAAGTATCTATGCTCTTTCCGCCCTTTACCGCGGTGATGGAAGAACCGTTGCCCAAATGGCAGGTGACGATTTTTAAATCCTCGATATTTTTGCCCAGATATTTCGCCGCTTCCTGCGATACGAATTTATGGCTGGTGCCGTGCGCGCCGTATCTTCTTATCCTGTACTTTTCGTAGTGTTCGTATTTTACCGCGTACATATACGCGTATTCGGGCATTGTAAAATGGAAACCCGTATCGAATACAAGCGCCATAGGCGTATCGGGCATTGCCGCGCGGCACGCGTTAACGCCGACGATCGCCGCGGGATTATGCAACGGCGCCAGGTCTTTGATCTCCTCCATTTTTTCCATGGTTTCGGGCGTGACGAGCGCAGGCTCTTTAAACGCCTCTCCGGAAGCCACCACGCGGTGCCCCACCGCGCCGATTTCGCTCATGGAAGAAATCACGCCGATTGTTTTATCGGTCAGCGCTTCCAGAACGAGTTTTACCGCCGCGTTATGGTTTTCCATCGGCGTTTCGCGTTCGGTGGTTACGCCCTTGGCTTTATGGATCAGTTTCGAACGGTCGATACCGATTCTCTCGCAGTTGCCTTTGGCAATCACGCTCTCCGTATCCATATCGATCAGTTGATATTTAAGGGAGGAACTCCCCGAATTGATTACGAGTATTTTCATAAGCGAACCTCTGTGCTTTTACCTTTTTTACGCCGCGGATCGGCCCCGGTTATACGCTCCTTGTCTTGCCGCGCCGCGCGTTAGAATACATGTAAATTACAGTTGCGTCTGCAACGCGGTGATGGCCACCGCCGCCACGATGTCTTCCGATTTGCATCCGCGCGAAAGATCGTTGAGCGGCTTTGCAAAACCCTGGCAAATAGGACCTACCGCCATAAAACCGCCGAGGCGTTCGGCAATTTTATATCCGATATTGCCCGCTTGTAAATCGGGGAAGATAAATACGTTAGCCTTGCCGGCCACCTCCGATCCGGGCGCTTTCAGCGCCGCCACCGAAGGAACGATCGCCGCGTCGAACTGCAATTCGCCGTCCAACATGATGTCGGGCGCTTTTTCCTTGGCGATTCTCGCCGCTTCGGCAACCAGCGTTACGTTATCGTGTTTTGCGCTGCCCTTCGTGGAGAAGGAAAGCATAGCCACTTTCGGCTCGATGCCCGCAATTTCTTTCGCCGACTTCGCCGTGGCAATCGCGCAGTCCGCCAGACCTTCGGAAGTATACGTGGGGTTTAATCCGCAATCGGCAAACACCACAAGTCCGTCGGGGCAGTACTGATTTCCCTGCGGCGGGCAAATCATTAAATTAAACGAAGAAACGGAGGAAACGCCGGGCGCGGTTTTGATGATCTGCAAACCGGGGCGCAGCGTGTTCGCCGTGGAATGGCACGCGCCGGAAACCAGCCCGTCCACTTCGCCTTCTTTCAGCATCATCGCGCCGAAATACGTGCCGTCTTTCAACAGTTTTTCCGCCTGATCGGGCGTCATTCCCTTGGAGGCGCGCAGTTCGCACAGCCGCGCGTTATAACGGGGCAGATCGGGCGAAGTAAGCGGATCGATTACGGTAACGCCCGTAAGATCCACATCGGGATTCGCCTTTTTAATCTCTGCCTCGTTGCCGAGAAGGATTATTTTCGCTATTCCCTCCGCGGTGGCGTCCGCCGCCGCTTTCACCACGCGCTTATCCTCCCCTTCGCAAAGAACGATCGTCTTGCGCAGGGCTTTCGCTTTTTCTTTGATTTGTTCGAGTACGTTTTTCATAATAAAATATCTCCCGTAAACGCTTTATTTTTTTTTGATTATCGTGTATAATTTCTGCATAGAGCAACGGTTGTTTTATGCGATTGTTTTACAATACTTTCATACCCCGTCTTTTTAATTATATCACATCGCCCGCTCCTTGTAAAGAAAAAAAAGCGGCCGCGGCGAATAAATTCGAAAATTGACGGACGAGATATCGGTTTGCATGACAATCCGGCGCGAAAGAACCATAAAAAACAAAAGGAAAAACCGAAATGAAAATCTGCGGAATCGTCTGCGAATACAATCCTTTTCACAACGGACACGCCTATCAACTGCGGGAGGCGAAAAGCCGTTCGGGCGCCGACGCTCTCGTATGCGTTATGGGCGGAAATTTTACCCAGCGCGGCGAGGCGGCGCTTTTGCCCGATTCCCTGCGCGCCGAACACGCCGTGCAAGGCGGCGCCGACGCGGTGATCGCCCTGCCCGCCGTTTTTTCCTCCTCTCCTGCGGAAATTTTCGCGCGCGGCGCGATAAAAATTTTATCTTCCGTGCCCGATTTTTCCTGTCTTTCTTTCGGCGCGGAACACGCCGATACGAATTTTTACGCCGCCGCGGAAATCATAAACGACGAAGACGCGTATTTCGGCAAGGTAAAAGAATTGCTTTCGCGCGGCGTTTCCTTTGCCGCCGCAAGAAGCGAAGCGCTGAAAGATTCGCCCGTTTTTCCGCTTCTCAACTCTCCCAACGACGCGCTGGCGATAGAATACGCGCGCGCTTTGTCCCGCACGCCCGAAAGGCCGGAAAGCGCCGGATACGAAACGAGAAACGAAACGCGCCGCGTAGATTTGTTTCCCGTCGGAAGGATAGGCGCCTATAAATCGCGGAACCTTTCGGGCGAAATTTCCTCCGCTTCGGCGATACGCGAAACGATAAAAAACGGAGACGAAAGCGCCGCGCAGAACGCCTTATCCTCCGTTGTCTATAACGATATACAACTTTATTTTCAACGGAACCGAAGCGCAAAAAACGCCGACGCCGCTCTGCAACTTGCCGAAAAAACGGCGATATTGAAAAGCACGCCCGAAGCGCTTTCGGGCGTGATCGACTGTATGGAAGGTTTGGAAAACGCTCTGTTGCGTGCGGCGAAGCAATCGGGCGATATCGCAAAAAATATTACGGGAAAGCGCTACACCACGGCAAGAATACGGCGTATCTGTCTGCACGCGCTTCTCGGAATAGAGGAACGGTTTATCCGCGAATGTCTTGCGTCGCCTTTGTATATCCGCCCGCTGGCGGTAAAAAAAGGGCGCGAGGACGTGCTCGCCGCGCTTGCCGGAAGCGAGTTCCCTTTATTGACGCGCCGTTCCGACGAGCGCAAACTATCCGCTACCGCCCGGAAATGCCTGCAAAAAGATCGCCTTGCGGAAGAGATGTACCGCGCCGTAACGGGCGCGTACGACGCCGAAAAGAAAAAACGACTGTTTATCGACTGAACGCTACTTCGTTAGGCGTAGTACCTTCCGTGAAGTAGGAATCGAGGTTTTTACAGGTGGTTTCGGCGATGTTTTCCAGCGCTTCCTTCGTAAGATACGCCTGATGCGACGTCACCAGCACGTTGGGCATTGAAATCAGGAGCGCCAGCGTATCGTCCTCTAAAATATGCCCCGAAACGTCGCGAAAAAACACGTCGCTTTCCTCCTCGTATACGTCCAGACACGCCGCGCCTATTTTTCGTTCTTTAATGCCCTGCAACAACGCCTCCGCGTCGATCAGTCCGCCGCGCGAGGTGTTTATAATCACCGCGCCTTTTTTCATCCGCGCTATCGATTCTGCGTTCACGATATGATACGTTTCTTCCGTCAGCGGACAATGCAGCGAAATCACGTCGCTTTTTTCGAACAATTCGTTTAACGGTACGTAATAATCCTCTTTACCGGGGAATTTGTCGTAAGCAAGAATCTTCATACCGAACCCTTTACAGATATCGATGAACACCTTGCCGATTTTACCCGTTCCCACTATGCCCGCCGTTTTGCCGTGCAGATCGAAGCCTTCCAGGCGGTTTAAACTGAAATTGAAATCCCGCGTTCTTATATACGCCTTATGCGTACGGCGAATGCTGGTTAAAAGCATCGCCATGGCGTGTTCGGCAACGGCGTACGGCGAGTACGCGGGCACGCGCATGAGTTTCAACCTGTTTTTCGCGTATTGCAGGTCTACGTTGTTGTAACCTGCGCAACGGAGCGCCGCCACGGTAATGCCGTGAGCGGTAAGTTTATCGATGACGGGCGCGCTCAGAACGTCGTTTACGAAAAGACACACGCCGTCGCAACCTGCGGAAAGATCGGCGGTGTCTTCGCAAAGTTTCGTTTCGAAGTACCTGAACTTTAAACCGTACCGCTCGCCGCAGGCTTCGAACGAGGGCTTGTCGTATTCTTTCGCGTCGAAAAATGCGATTGTTTTCATATGAGTCGTCTCCCTTGACTTTTATTTGCAGATCTTGCGTTTACGTTTTTTGTGCACGCGTTCCGTGCGGAAAGATAGCGCTCCGCAACGTGCCGCCACCCCCTATTATGCCCTGTTTTTATAATTTTTAACAAAACGGTAAAGTTTTTTTTCGTTTTTCAATCGACTTGAATTTAAATTATTTTTCGGAAATTTTTAAAAACCGCGCGGAAAACGCTTGACTTAATTTTGTTATGCAAGTATAATAATTTATGCTGTTTGAAAAACAGGCGCATTGAGGCATAGCGCAGTTTGGTAGCGCGCTTGGTTAGGGACCAAGAGGTCGTGGGTTCAAGTCCCGTTGCCTCAACCATCGGGAAGTCCACATAAAAAACTATGTGGGCTTCCGTTCTGTTCGAGGCGTAGCGCAGTTGGTAGCGCGCAGCGTTCGGGACGCTGAGGTCGTGGGTTCGAACCCCGTCGCCTCGACCAAAAAAAGCCTTTATTTTAAAGGATTTCGGAAGATTTGCCCCCAAATTTTGCCCAAAAAATTAAGTATTTCTTCTGAAAAAGAACGCCCCGCCGTATTGTTTCGGCGGGGCTTTCTTTAAGGGAAGTGGTGGGGATCGAACCCACGTCTTACTCGGCTGCCAAAAAACTTTCTACATACTTATTCTGCCTTTTTTCTTAAAAAACGGTTGCGGATAAACGCGCCTCCGCTTTCGCACGGGATTTAATCATCTTACGGCTTCCTCCCGTAGCCGCCGCAAGATTTTTCCGTCTTCTTTTACGCCGCGCCTTTTGCCGGTCGTAGGATTGCCCATTAGGTCGTATACGCAATCTTGACCGTTATACGATACCATTTGGTCACCGTTATAGATATATGCTTTATCCGTAGATTCAAGTTCTTCGATTAAAGTATTATCTTTTAACGTAAAGGCAAACTCTCTTCTCTTAACGATATTACCGTTATTATCATATACAAAAACATAGGTTTTGTCAAGCGTTTTGGATTATGATAAAAGGTCGCAGGATTTCTCCTACGACCTCAAATGGTATTTATATTTGAAACACCTTGTTAATTAATTCATAATTATCATCCGAATAAATAATTTGTACCTCTTTTCTTTTGTGAATTTGAACATCCCGTTTTAAATCTAAAATTACTATCCTTGCAGTAAATACAAATCCATTTCTTATTTGTTGAAGTCATCCAATTGAAATAAGTGGGCAATTCTTGAATTGTGCAAAATGCGTCTTCTATCAAAATCTCCTGAATCTTTCCAAAACAATTTTTACATATAATATATCCATTTTCTAGGTTAAATTTATAAGGTCTTTAACGTCAACGCTTTGTTCCCATTCCCCGTCGGATACCTTTTTATGAGCTATTGCCCATAACACGAGTTTTTCATCCTCGTTCAGCGAGCCGAGTCTTTTTGCCAAAAAATTCAGTTCGTCAAACGTCCGCGCGGTTATCCGTTTATATTCGAGCAACGGCAACATCGGCGCGCTTTCTATTTCGAGTCGGACATCTTCTCCGAGCAAAAAATTTTCGCCGTATTTTCCTCGCGCCGCTTGCAAACTATCCTCTATTTCGTAATCTTTCGCAGGCAACTCGATGCTCGAATAATGCACTCGCATATCGCTTCCGTCGTCTACGGTTATGCCTATACTCAAAGTCTTTTCCATTCCTTTTCACTCCTTTTTTCGATTTCTTTAATTTTTCGTCCTAATGCGGAAACGACGGGTACGCTTACCGCGTTTCCAGCCATTTTATACAACTGCCCGTCTTTAAGTCCCACATTCACGGCTCTATAAAACTGCTCGTTCGTAAATCCCTGCAACCGCCAACATTCGATAGGCATAAGTTTACGCACCTTACCATACCGTATTATTCCGTGGCGGTCGCATACCGTTAAAGCAAACATCGGCTCGTTCGGCTCTTTATACCGTCTGCCTTGTTGCCGAACGTTTTCCTTTTCGGGCGTTATAATCGCTCTCGGCTCGCTTTCCTCAAACACAGCCGAATGTTCGCCCTTCCTATGACTTATCCCCGAATCTTGCCTCGCCGTGATACACCTTGCCTCCTCGGTCAATTTTGCGTTTTCGTTCATATCTATAAAAAAGTATCCTTGAGTATTGCTCGTCGTAAGCGTATGCGCCACTTGTTCGCCCACTCGCCCGCGTCGTGAATTCAACGTCGGAAACGCAAGGTCTATGCTATCGCCGGGATATGCCAACTGATAGCCCGTTTTCTTCTTTACCTTTATGGGCATATTTACATCGTACAGTCCTGTTTTTCCCGCAAACCCGCCTGCGGTACTTGTAAGCGTGATAGACGTTCCGTTTGCGGAGTAGATTCGGTTTCCTTCCGCTCCGGGGATAATTTCCACAAGAGTCTTTCCATTTGACTCTGTGAAAGATAGTATTTCTCCGGCGCATCTTTCTCTAAAATATCCGATAATATACACTCTCTTTCGGGATTGGGGAACACCGAAATCCTTGCTGTTAAGCACCTGCCACGCGACGTCGTACCCCAACTCTGAAAGCGTGCCGAGGATTGTTGCAAACGTCCTGCCTCCGTCATGCGATAACAGTCCGGGTACGTTCTCAAGCAAAAGATATTTAGGTCTTTTAACTGCGGCAATCCGAGCGATTTCAAAGAACAAAGTTCCTCTTGCGTCGGCAAACCCGCCCCGCTTTCCTGCGATTGAAAAACTTTGATTATTCCGACATCGGAATAATCAAAGTTATGCCGAGGAAATAGTAATCCCGAAGTTTAAGCTGCAACCCATATAAATAAAGGGATTGCGAGTAAAAACTTCGGGATAACAAAATAGCCTGTTTCATCAAATGAGACCGGATAATTTAAGGATCATTTCCTCATCATCAATCCAAGTTGATACAGACTGAGGCGTCTCATTGCGGACGATATCAGCCTTATCAATTGCTGCACGTTTCATTTCGGTATCTGCATAAGCGTATATTTTAGTCGTTTCTTCACTGGCGTGACCGAGGTATTCAGAAAGAAGCATCATCGGCATCCCTTGATGGTATAGGTGCATTGCTCTCGTATGTCGGAGCATGTGCGCATGGATATGAGCAGGAATTTCAGGGCAGGAATGGTGAGCCATCTTACCATACTTCTTAAGAAACAACGCAACCGTATCCGCAGACATTTGTTGCTGCATTCCATGAATAATGGTATAAAACAACGGCTTTTCGCTGTCGGCTGGTTCATTTGGATGAAATGCACGCAGGTATCGCTCACAATGCTCAACTGTTCTTGCAAGTAATGGAACGGTACGAGTTTTGTCCCCTTTTCCGTGTAAATAAGCGATGGGATATTGAACTTTAATGCGAAGATCACGAATCCTCATGCCGAGAAGCTCTCCGCAGCGTGCTGCTGTATCATACATCAGCACCATAAAAAATAGATTACGCAGTTCGGTTCTTTTAGTCGGATTAGGCTGCTTTAGTAAAATCTCAAGCGCATGTTCTGAAAGGTACTCCACCACTTTGCCTTGAGCCGCTTTAATCGGAACTTTTTGGACAGCTATGCTCAATGCAATCTGCGAACAATCAAGCATTCCAACGTAATCGAAAAAGGAACGCAGCACCATAAGCCTCTGGTTGCGAGTACTCGTACCACAATGCCGAGCGGTTTCAAGCCATTCAAGGAAATTCAGAATCATCTCCCGATTGAAGGTGTCAAACCGTATCTGCTTAATGGTTAGTTTTTGCTCCGTTCGCAAATATAGAATGAACAGGTTTAATGCCTGACGGTATGATCGCACTGTGTTTTCACTAAAACACCTTTGATTCGGCAGATATTCTAATAAAAAGCTTCTGACGGCATGAAAGAAATCATTCATCATATTCCACCTCCGGCAAGAGATAGTCTGACGCTGAATAATCAAATCCTGCCATTTTCTCAAACAACCCCGGCACCAGATGGATATAGTAATAGGTGTCGCTTAGCTGCGCATGCCCCATATAAGCACTGAGGTACGGCAGCATGGCAGTTACATCCTTCCCCTCGTGCATCCACTGGTACAAACGATGCGTCGCAAACGTGTGCCTGAAGTCATAAAGTCTGGGAGAATGCTCGCCGGATATTTTGATGCCTGCTTTGGCTTTCACGATGCGAAAAGTTTTTTCAATCCCCACTTTCCCGTAAATATTTCCCTCTGAATTTGGAAAAAACAGTTCGCGTCCGGGCATATTTTCAGAAACAGCTTCATCATACCGGCGGCACATTTCTGTAACGTCATCCGCCATCATTACAATGCGACTTTTGTGGCCTTTGCTCTCCATAATGTCCAAGCGCCCCTTTTTCAAATCAACATCGGTAACGCGGAGCTTTCGGGCTTCACAGGGACGCAGACCACAGCAGTACAGCAACCGAACGAGAGTCGGAATTACAAAATGGCGTATAGGATACCCTTTTCGCGGCTTGAGTTGATCTAAAGCCTCCCACAGCGCCACAATTTCTTCTTCACTATAAATGTGTGGAATATGTCGTGGCCCTTTTTTAGCAAAATTGGGGTGAAGCACAAACGCCGGCTCACCACAGCGGTTAAGATATCTGGCAAACTCCCTTACCGGCATTAAACGATTACGAAATGTGTTGTTTCCTTCGGTATCTCTCCGAATTGCCCATGCCAAGCAAATCTCCTTGGTTAAGGTTGCTTCATCCGGAAATTGCTCAAGGCAGAATCGATCAAACTCGGATAACAAACGGGTTGATTCCGTATAGGGAAACCCGACAGCATTTTTTTGCTGTATAAATTCGTACAAGCGATTGGAAAAAAGGCTTTCAAAAACATAACTCATGCTTGCTCACCTGCCTTTGTACGGGCGATAAGACCCAAAGCACAATTTTTCAAGCCCAATTCATCTACAGAGAGATAGGGCTTAGCCGAATCAATATTGGAATGCCCTAAAAGCTGTTGGAGTAATTCAAGCGGTATTTCATTTTGCAATAATCTGGTCCCGAATGACCGGCGAAAACTATGAAACCCTCGGCGTGGTATGGCTGAAACAATTTCCGCACGACGCAGATATTTAGTAACGATGGTGCTGGCGCTGCGATTGTTAATGGGGCGCGGGACACCGACATGACACAGAAAGATATACGGCAAATCGCTTTCAGGTCGTGCATTTAGTAAATAATCTGCTATGGCGTTACCACTTTCGGGTGGAAGGGGTAGGCTTAAAGGCTTTCCGGTTTTTTGCTGAACAATACGAATTTCCTGTACCCGCCAATCAATATCCTTGCGCTTAAGGTGAACGATATCGCAGGCGCGTAGACCTGTTTGGGCAGCTAAAAGCATAATGGCATAATCACGCTTGCCGATAGGTGTTTCCACATCAGGTGCATTATCCCAGATGGAACATTACTTGACTATATGGTTCAATACAGGAAACCTCTATTTCCTCAATTCTTCCTTTACCCGAAAAAGTTTCTACCGGAAAACAATCCCCATCATAAAGAATTTCACCTTCGTCCGTATATTCAAAA
>JAQYLE010000044.1 GCA_028720205.1 Clostridia bacterium | reverse complement strand
CGTTTTCTCGCACGCAAAGGTTGCGTCTGACGCGATTGCGCCGCGTGCGGCGAACAATCGCTGCCATAAGTTTCAAAACACAATGTATTGCGGATTAAAATTCTTTTTGGCACAATATATACATAGTGTGCCTGAATGACCCCAAAATGACCCTAAAAGCGGCACTAAAAACTTTTGAAAGAGCCAATTTTGGAACAATTTTTCGCTACCCTTTATTCCTTATATTCTTTATATATTTTAGCGTAAACACAGAGTGAAGTCAATTCAATTACGCCCTTTTTTGAAGATTTTCTATTAACCATATTATTCATTAATATTGAAGCGTTAGGCGCAATACCCGCGCTTAATCGGACTTAATAGGACATAATCAGCCTTAAAACAGATTTTGCGCGATTTCTTTGCTTAACGGATACGTTCTGGCGCCTTTCTGCGTACATTTATACGCGGCGACTTTATTTGCAAACGCGCAACTCTCTTCCGGCGTTTTCCCCTCGCAATACGCGGCGATAAACGCGCCGTGAAACGTATCGCCCGCGCCGTTGGTATCCACGGCGTTTACTTTTACGCTTTCGTAGTGCACCGCTCTTTCGCCGTTCCAATAAAATCCGCCGTTGCTCCCGTCGGTAACCGCGAGAATTTCGGGCGCATACTTTTTCTGCAAAATTTCCATAGCCGCGGGAATCTCCGCCGCGCCCGTGATGCCTTTCGCAAATTCCGCAGACGGAATTAAAATATCCGCATACGGCAACAAAGTTTGGATATTTTCGTACAATCCGCCCGCGTCTAAACTCACCTTTACTCCTTTTTCTTTGGCGTACTTAGCCGCCGCGACGGCGCAACGCAGATAATTGCCGTCCAGATGCAACACGGCGGCGCTATCGAGTACGGAAAAATCCAGCGCGGCGGGGTCGTCGGGAACGGTGCCGCGATCGAATAGGCAGGTGCGCGTTTTTTTATCTGCGCTCAGCAGAATATACGAGGTAAACGACGACGCGTTTTTTACAACGTGCGCGTACGAAGTATCCACCCCGTACTTTTTAAAATCGTTTAACAGGTAGACGCCCGCGGTGTCGCCTGCAAAGTTGCCCAAAACGCTTGCGTTAAGCCCTAACTTGCTCATCACCACCAGCGCGTTGCCCACGGGGCCTCCGCCCGATACGAACACGCTTTCCGCCTTCTGTTTGGTATCTTCGCGGGGGTACGTATCGCAGGAAATCAGCGTATCTAAAACGCACGCGCCCAAACCTACAACCTTTTTCATACTCTGCCCGCCGCCCCCAGTACGGCAATTTTGGTTTCCGCGAATTTTTGCACCCGTTCGATAGGTTCCGTCATAAACAAATCGATACCCACAATCGATTTGTCGCGCTCGCGGCAGGCGTCCAGGAAAGAATAGCAAAGATCCGTACTGAAATTCATTTTACGTATTCCCGCTTTCACTGCCGAGCGAATCTGATCGTCCGGCACCCCGCTTCCGCCGTGCAAAACAAGGGGTATCCCCGTTAATTTTTTAATCGTTTTAATTCTTTCTATATCAAGCACAGGGGCTTTTTTATATCTGCCGTGCGCCGTGCCCACCATAACGGCAAGCGCGGAAACGCCCGTTTCTTTTACGTATTTTTCCGCTTCGTCAGGGTGCGTATATTCCGCCACCGCCGCTTCGTCGCCGTCGGCGGCCTTGCCGATATGCCCGAGTTCTCCCTCTACGGCAACGTTTACGTAATTGCACATATCCACCACTTTTTTCGTTTTTTCGATATTGTTTTCGAAAGTTTCCATAGAAGCGTCGAACATTATGCCCGTCATCCCCATCCGAAGGGAACGGATCACCTCGCGCTCGCCCGCGCCGTGATCGAGATGAAAACAGACGGGTACACTTGCTTTATGCGCCATATCCAGCACAATCGGCGCTACGTCTTCCGCCGCCTTACTCGTTACAAGACGGCTGTAAAACTGCATAATCACGGGCGCGCGCAGTTTTTCCGCCGCGTTCATCACCCCTCTTGCCGTTTCGATATTGTAAACGTTGAAAGCGGGAATACAATATTCTCCCTTTTCCGCCGTATTTAAAATTTCTTTCAATCCTGTCAGCATAATCTTTCTCCTTTTACGCGTCGACGCTGTCGAAACACACGTCGTCGATATACGTTGTAAATTCTTTCAGATATTCCGTATAATCGCCGGGCACTTCCGTCATATGGTGAATGTACGGCCCCTCAATGAGTTTTCTTTCCAGTGCGGGCAGGTTTTTAAACTGCGCCCACAGATACGTGCCGAACGTTTTCGGCCCCTCGCAGGTAGTAAATTTATCCGCAAACAGATAATACTTCCCCTTTTCCGCCTGGAACCGCGCGATCGTATACTCGCCGTCTTTTAAGCGGAACGAAGGCTTTGTGTTGTACAGATACGGCTTTTCGCCCTCCGCTTTGTAGCGGAGCGGGAACGGGCCGCAGTGCCAGAGAAGTTCCGCGTTGTCGTTATCGGGGTGGCGGCAGGTAAATTCGCCCTGAATCGGCTTTTCCTTGCCGCGCGTTGCCGAAAGTAACAACACGTTGGTGATTGTCATGTGCATATCCCATTCGCAGGTGACGTAGATATTCTTTTCCGCCAGAAGACACATGGCAAGGCAGGGATTCGCGCCCCAGCCAAGCGAAAGCCCCGTCCAGCATTCGCCACTGATGATATTGCAGTCGTTCGCTTTCGCCAGATTTTCGTAATAATACACGATTGCCAGCATTTTTTTAAGATATTCGTCGCTTATATTTCCGCAATCGAAGGTGTTTTTCAGTTCAACGAGGTCTTTTTCAAGTTCCTCCTGCTTGGTTTCGTATATCTCTTTCAGATCGGAAAGCGCCTCGGCAAGATTGCACGACACCACGTCGATACCGAATTTTTCGCACAGTTCCAATTCATTGTACATAATGGATTTAAACGGCTTTACGCGCGCGCCCACCTGCAAAACTTTCATGTTTTTGAAGTTTTTCACCATGCACGCCACGCCGAAAAATTGTTTTATTCCCTTGTCGAACGCGGGCGCGGTGATATCGCAATTTTCGATATAGGAAAATTTTACGTTGTTGCGCTTTAATTGTTTGCTCATGGCAAACAAACCGCATTGCGTATCGGTGTAGCGAATGCCGCCGGAAAAATTTCTGTCGCGCGGTCCCCACAACAGCGTGGGCACGTTGAGTTTCTTCGCCACCAGCCCCGCGCAGTTTTCCTGCCCGAAATTGCAGTTGATGATAAACAGCGCGTCGATTTTTTCTTCTTTGAAATACTCCGCGACTTTGTCGCAGTCACAATCCAGATACAACAGTCCTTCGTCGTTGAGCCATTCTATGTCCACGAATTCCGTCTGTTCATCGGTATAATGTTCGCGGATATACTTCACGCAGGCGTTTTTGTTTTCCACCGCGTAATCGCTCTGGAAGATACCGATGCGTTTGGGCGGCTCTTTAATCCACCGCCTGATGGGCAAAAGTCCTATTTTCAATTTATAATTCAACATTATTTATACCTCCGCGATTATCCCGTAATCGGCATAATCGAAAATTCTTGCGTTTCTATCCTTATTCACGGCAATCACCGCGCCCGCGCCCGATATCGCGCAGGTATGCTGCACCGCGCCCGAAATGCCGAACGCCACGTAAATTTTAGGCGATACGGTTTTGCCCGTCAGCCCCACTTGCTTTTCATACGGCAATTTTCCGCTGTCCGCCACCGCGCGCGAACAGCACAGTTCCGCTCCGTAACGCATGGCAAGCGCTTTAATTTCGTCTGTCTTGTTTACGCACCCTTTCCCCACCGAAAAAATCACGCCGTTTCCGCCCGACCGCGCCTTTTTCACCGTGGAAAACTTCATTTCGCTTCCGGCGATGATATCCGCCGTAACGTTGCCGCCCCGCGCGGGACGCGTCATAACAAGTTCGCCGTTTTCCACGCGGAACGAAATACAATCGGCGCACAACCCCGCGCCCGTAATTACGGCTACGCGCGCGGCAAGCGTTTTTAATTCTTCGGTGTTTTCCCACAGCACGGTTTTCGCGCCTTTTCTTTGCAATTCTTCGGCTACCGCTTGCGGCGATTTCCCCGCTACGTCTAATAAAACCGCTTTTTCCGCGACGCTTTCCGCCACAAAACCGATATTGCCCGCGTAAAACGCCTGCGGTAATTTTTCGCCCGATTCTTGCGGCCGTTCCGCTTTTCGGTTTTTCTGCAACAACGTTTCTATCAGTTGCGGCAACTGATCCATGGAAACAAAGGCGCAGTTTCTTCTTCCTACGGCGCTTTCGTACGTTTTTATAACCCTTGTAGGCGAACCGCGCAGTCCGCACAGCGACAAGTCTGCCGAAAGCGCCGCGGCGTTCCACGTTTCCGCCTCGCACGCTTTGGAAAAAATAGACGGAAACCGCAACGTTTTAATTTTTTCAAATGTATATACCGTATTGCCCGTAAATTCGCCGCGTACGCCGTCACGCGTGCAAAATTTGTTCCCGTCCGCGTCGATCACGCGCGTAACAAACGAAAAACCAAGCCTTTGCGCGAGCATGGGCGGCACCTGCGCCGTGTCGCCGTCTACGCTCTGCCTGCCGCAGAAAATAAAATCGGGTTGCAACCGTTTGAGCGCCAACGCCAGAATATAACTTGTCGCCTGCGTATCGCTTCCCGCAAACGCGTGGTCGGATAACAGCACCGCTTTTACGCCCAGCCGCGTAAGCGATTTTAACCGGTCTTTCACGCTTTCGGGCGCCATTGCCAAAGCGGCGACCTCGCCGCCCGTTTGCGCCGCGCATTCCAACGCGCATTCCAGCGCCGCGCCGTCGAACGGATTGAGTTCGCCCTGAAAATATTTCAGCGTAACTACGATTTTCTTATTCATGGCAAAGTTCCGCTAAAAACGCGGCGATTTTTTTGTATTTTTTAAACAGTTTTGCGTATTTTTCCGTATTTTCCGCAACGGGAACGGTTCTTCCCGTCTCTTTTTTGCAAACCGCGCTCGCCTCGTCGAAATCCTTGAAAAATCCCGCGTAAATGCCCGCGCACATCGCCGAGCCGAACGACGAATCGTTGTTTTCCGTCTGAATCAGCGTAAGATTAAGCGCGTCCGCCACGATCTGCCGCCAGACCGCGCTCTTCGCGCCGCCGCCGATCACGTATGCCGTCCGCCCCGTTTTAACGCCCTTTCCGTTTAAATACGTAATGCAATCCAAAAGGCTGAGCGCTACGCCTTCCATCACCGCGCGCACGAAATGCGCCTTCGTATGCGCCGCGCTCAAGCCCGTAAAACCGCCGCGCAACGCGGGGTTGCCGTACGGCGTAAGTTCGCCCGTAAGATAGGGGTGAAACGTAAGTCCGTCCGCGCCGACGGGGATTGTTTCCGCCGCCGCGCTGAACTCTTCGTAACTGCCGCCGAAGGTATCGCGCAGCCACCTCAGCGAAGCCGCGCACGATTTGGTGGCGCTTCCCGGGTAATACAGCCCCTCTTTCAAATGCGAATAATTGATAACGTTTTTATCGGGCGCGTACGTATCGGAAACCACGCAGATCCGCCCCGCCGTGGCGAGTTTCAACGTGGTATCCCCTTTGTTTACGCCGCCCGCCGCAAACACTTCCATCACCGTATCGGTAGAGCCGCAGATCACCTCGGTGCGCTCGGATAAACCCGTATCGCGCGCCGCCCGCCCGCACACGCGCCCCGCGCGCGTTAAAGGAGAAACGACTTGCGGCATATTTTCCCGCGTCAGCCCCGCAAGCGAAAGCAGCGTTTCGTCCCACTGCCGCTTATCGAAATCGAACAGCATACTGCCCTGCGCTTCGATATAATCGGTGATAAAATCGCCCGTAAAACGCCCGCGCACGTAGTCTTTGGCAAAGGTTACGCGCTTTACTTTCGCAAACGCCTGCGGAAAATTGTTTTTAACGTACATCAGTTCGGGCAAAGACCATATGGTATCCGCCCTATGCTTGCATTTTTTAAAAATTTCCTCGCCGTAGCGCTCTTCAAGAAATTTTGTTTCGTTTACGCAGCGCGTATCCGTCCAATACACGGAATTGCACACGGGTTCGCCGTTTTCGTTTAATAACACGGCGGTATGCGTCGCCGCGTCGAAACAGAGGCATTTCACCTCCTCCGCGTTCACGCCGCGAAGCACCTCGCGTATGTTTTTACAGGCGGCGTTATACCAATCTTCGGGGTTTTGCTCCGCCTTGCCGCCCGCGCCGTAATACGTGGGATATTCCGAAACGGCGGTTGCCGCTACTTCTCCTTTTTCGTTCAGCAGCGTGGCTTTGCTCGCGCCGCCGCCGAAATCCACTCCGAGTACGTACATAACGCTTTATCTCCGTTAAGTTATCTTACCTTGATATTTTCGCCCGTAATCGCCGCCACTCTGCCAAGTCGCGTCTGCTTTTTACATTCGGGGTGACAGATCAGCCATTTATTGCGCGCCACAAGTTTTTTATCGCCGCTTTGTTTCGTAAGCGGCGTATTCGTGCCGCGCGGCAGAATCACAACGTTTTTAAACACGCCGCCGCAGGGCAATACGGGGCAGAAATGCAAAGTCGTCTGATAAATTTCCACGCTTTCGCCCTTTTTTACTGAAAACGCCTTGATATTTTTCGTATCGAAAACGCCGTCTTTCATATCGCGCATATCGCCGAGGAGCAATACCATATCTTCCAAAGCGCAGTGCACCTCCGAGGATTTATGCCATTCCAGCGCGTTCAGCGTATCGTTTCTGCCCCAGCAATAGCCGATCTGCACGTCCATATCCCCGAAATACGCGCGGTAATACGCAAGCGCCTCTTCCGTTTCAAACGCGGGAACGCTTGCCAGATACGAACAGCCGCTTTCGGGTACGTTTATCTCTTTCGCGCCGTTTTCAAAAAGTTCAAAAAACGGATTTTCTACCGCCCGCCCGAACGTTTTAAATTGTTTATCGTGCACAGAATAAATTTCCATTTTTACCTCTTTATTAACTTAAACGTTACCGTGGACATATACGGGAGCGGTCGTTCTACGCATATCGTATTTCCCGTCCGTTCGTATTTTGCTTCTCTTTCTTTTCCGTCTTTATCCACGGAAATAATGGTATTAAAGGTAACGCCTTTTATGAAAAACTCCGTTTTATCGAAATTTTCCAACGTACCGTTTACAAGCATTACCACGCTTTCTTTTTCGCCTTTATACAAATACGGATTTACGCCTTCAAAGCGGCTGTTTACAAGCGCGATAGTTTTCTCTTCGGCAAAACCCGCAACGAAATGACGGCGAAGATCGCTGAATTGCGTATGTAACTTTTTATCCGCCACGAAAGGATTAACCAAAAAGTTTTTTCCGCGAACAAAAGCATTCCAGGTAATCGTGCCGTCCGCTTTATAAACGTTCGATAAACGTTTCACGTTTTGCGCGTAATCGATCTTTACGAAATCGCCCGCAGCCGCCCGACAGGAAGCGCGGAAGCCTTTAATTCCAAAAATTTCTTCGTTACCTGCGATTTGTTCGTAAATCTGATATCCGCTTTCCGCACGGTATAACGTTGCGTCCGTAGCGCCGATTAAGCATAATAATCCCCTTTCCTTTAACAAAAGCGCCGCGCCGCCGTCCACAACCACGCAGTTATTTTTAAACAATTCCCGTAACTCATCGTCGGTGAAGATATACGCCGCGTCGCCGAACAAGAATACCGTTTCGTTATTAAAAGTCTTTTCTTTTGAATACCTGTACGACAAGCCGAGCGCCGAAACGTAAGCGGCCGTATTAAAGAGATTTGTGCGTAAATCGTAGAAATTGTTTTTTATCTTCTTTGCGTATGCGATTTTTTCGTCGATAGGAACGACGACCCCCTGCATATCCGAAAAACTAACGTCCGTATCCTTAACCGCCTGCATATAAGGCGTAAGGCGTTTTATTTCCCGGGCGTATCCGAATTCTTCCACCGCGCCGTTGCCTACGGGGTCGTAAATATTATACGTCATGCCCGATAAACAAAGGGGAATCGCAGACTCTAACTGAAAACCTAAAAAACGGGCGTTTTTTCTGAATAAATTGATAGAACCGTTCTCAAGTTCGGGAAGAATTTTCGTTTCGTTCGGAGAAAATGCGCGAATTGCCATACTGATCGCGTTAAAATCGTACATATAATCTTTACCCGATCTTTCAAAATATCCCGGTAAATGAATACGATTCAGTTTATCGCCGCCGCCGCTGAAAATTTCGAACAATCCCGTCCAATCTCTCGCTTCCAGACAATGTTCTACCGGAGTCGAAGTCATCAGCGCGATTTCCGTGGAAGGATTCGCTTCTTTTACGATTTTATAAATCAACGCCGCGTAATCGAGCATTGTTTCTCTTGAAACGTCGAGCCACGCTTTTCTTTCTTTGGTAACCTCGCCTTTTTGGAACGCTTTTTTACAAAATTCTTCGCGCGTATAGTCCGTGCCGAGTTTTGCATTGAATTTTTTGATATGCTTTTCGCAAAAGCAACCGCCCCATTCAAGCGGAGCGTGATTATGCAACCGGAAATCGTCCTCCACCCAATAATAATCAGGCTGAATTTCCCGCACTAAATAACCGAGCAATTTTCTGAAATGCTTTTGCCATTCTTCATCCAGCGGACAAGCCACGGAAACCGAGCGCTTACCGTTGAAATCCACCATCGTAGTGAAATTCTGCCCCGGTTTTAAACCGATACCGCGGTCGAGATGTCCCACGCCGATCCAATGATGTAAACTCACGCCGATTCCGTTTCTTCTTAAAAGTACGGAGGCGTTTTTAACAACTTCCACCCACGGTTTAATCTCTTCTATCGTAACGTGACCGAGAAACCATTCCTCGGCCGTGGTTAAAAACATTACGTTTGTAAAACCGAACTTTTTACAATGCGAAACAAGCCCTTGAATACGCTCGTTCGCGTATTCGTCGGGCGTAATTTGTATTCGTAAGCAATTTTGAAATTTTGAAAAATCGCTTTTCATCAAAAGCGCTCCTCTTTTAGTTATTTACCCATTTATGATCTTCATCGGGCGAACTCAACAACCCGCGGCGGGGACCCGCCATAATCCACAGACAATAGTTTTTATAACCGGGCGCAACGGTAAAGGGATGATACCCCTTGGGCACTTCCACAAGATCCCCCGTTTTTATGCGGTAGGTTTCGTCGATTTCTCCGTCCTTGGTGTATACCGACTGAAAGCCGAACCCTTGGGGCTTATCGAACTCGAAGTAGTAGATTTCGTCCAGAAACGCTTCTTTGCCGTTCTCTACGTCGTGCTTATGCGGAGGATAACTTGCCCAGTTGCCGTTTTCCACCCAGAATTCGCCGATATAAAGAAGATTTGCCTCGTCCTGTTCTGTATAGTTTATCGCAACGTCTCGCACGTACGCGCCTTTGCCGAACGTTTTCATCGGCAAACCGTCGCCCGCGATATGCTTTGCCGGGTAGAATTTTTCCGCAGGCGCTTTGCAAACGGCGATTTTTACGTCGCCGCCCTGGCCCGTCACGGTGAAATCGGTATCCTTGCCGATATATACCGCGTCCGCCGCGCCGTCAAACACGCTCTTTCTCTTTCCTACGCTGTCGAACGCAAAATTTTCGCCTTTCACCGAGCAGGTTCCGTACAAAATCATCAGCACGAATTCCTTGCCCGTTTCGTGCACGGTAAAACTCTGTCCGTCCGCGAGCATTAAAAAGTCTAACTCTTCAAAGGTCAAAGGGCTGTTTCTGTCCGTCACCACCCGCGTATACCCGTATTGTTCCTGATAAGATTTTTTTAAGTTCATAAGTATCACCTCAAAGATTTTCCAGCAGCATTTCCTCAACGGAAATTACGCGATACCCCTGCGGCGCCGTCGCTTTCAACGCAACGTATTCCGCGGGACTTTCCGTAACCAGCGTTCGGCAACCCATATTTTCGGCGTTCTTCCACCTGTCTTTCGCCACCTGCGTCATTACGTCGGGCATATATTCCGCCATAATCGCCTGCCCCGCCGCGTTCGCCTCTTTGCCGATTAAAAGCATCTCTTTGTTTACGCCCGCTTTTTCAATGAGTTTTCTGCCCGTTTCGCAATCGTCGAGTTCCCGCGCGTACGCGTAATTATCCTGCAACGTATATTCGTTTTCAGACTTCTTCACGTTTATTTTACCACTTTCCGTTAAAGAAAGCAAGTATTCGTTAAAACCGACGGTTTCCGCCGTGATTTCTATGCCCCATTCCTTGTATTCGTGGCGTATCAGACTTAAATCCGCGGGATCGTACACGATTACCGTTTTGTATTTGTTCATCGCCGCGGCGCATTTTTTCGCCGCGTCCTGCGTTTCCTGCGTTCTTCCCGTCAAAAACCAGAGCGCCGCGCCCGAATCCTGTTCTTTCGTAAGGCTGACTTTCACGCCCGCCTTATTCAAAAGCGCAACGGCGTTTTTCACGCTTTCGGGTGATTTATACAGCGCGTTCTGACCTACGAACAACAGCGTTTCGCTATCGGTATTATACAATTCGTCAAGGCATTTGCAGGCTTCTTGCCCGTAAACGTTGCCCGTCTTCTGATATTTTTCAAGCAACGCCGTAATATACGCGGGCGTTTCGCCGTTTAATACGATTTCCGTTTTCAGTTCCTGAATAAAAACTTTCGGATCCCACCCCGTAACGCAGTTATTCGTGCACGCGCCGCAAAGCGTACATTCGTATACGTTATCCGCAATCTCTTTCAAAGCGGAAGCGCCGCGCACCACAAGCGACGCGGACAAAGCGCGCGCACGCGCCGTGTTCCGCTCCTGCCCCGTGGCGTTGCCTATCGGGCAAACGTGGCGGCACATCCAGCAAAATCTGCAATTATCTATGATATTTTTGGCTTTTTCCGTGATATTCATATCGTTGTTTCTCCTATAATCACAGTCCGAGTTTGAACGGGTTTAAAATGCCGTTGGGGTCGAGCGATTTTTTTAAGCCTTCGAACACCTGCATGGCGGGGCCGTACTGCTCTTTCATCAGCCTGCCGAGTTTCATGCCCACGCCGTGATGATCGTTCACCACGCCGCCGTTGGCAATCGCCGTACGCACGCCCAGCGTCCAGATAGCGTTGTGCAGGCGCATCGCCTCTGCGGGATCTTTCGGCACGTCTTTGCCGTCGATAATAAAGCGATCGTAAATCATACAGCCCCATTCGTACCAATGCGAGAAGTGCGCGATAAACCGCGCCTGCGGAAAGTTCGTTTCCACCGCTTTTTTCATCGCCCAATATATTTTTTCTATTTTGTCGTACGGCGCGATGGTATCCATCGTTCCGAACATCTGCGGCAAATCCATCATGTTTCCGGGATAGAAGAAAGTAATCTTCTCTTTCCACCACTTTTCGCCGTATTCGCTGCCTAAATCCTCCGCGCCGTATTTGTTAAACGTATTTAAAAGGATTTTTTCTTCCACGTCCACCAATTCTTTCACGCCCTCGTACGCCACGTTCATAAACGCGCCCGGCTTTTCCACGCCCACGATTTTTTTAATCAGGGTGGAAGTTTCCGCCTCGTCGTACAGCCGCATTACCGAAGGTTTGAATTTCTGCAATATTTCTCTGCTCGCCTGAAACGCCGAGGACATATCTTTGAATAAAAATCCGCGGAAACGCCGCGCTTCCGGCTGTTCGTAAATGCGGATCTGCGCTTTGGTGATAATGCCGAGAGTCCCTTCGCTTCCGATGAAAATCTGATTGAGGTCGGGCCCCGCCGCGTGCTTGGGAGCAGGAGAAGTATTGATAATATCGCCGTTGGGAAGCACCACTTCCATTTGCAGCACCATATCGTCGATCTTGCCGTATTTGGTGGAAACCACGCCTATGCCGCGGTGCGCTAAAAAGCCGCCCACCGTAGAACAGGTAAGCGAAGAAGGATAGTGCATGGTGGCGTACCCCTTTTCGTTCGCCGCCCATTCGATATGCTTGTATATCGCGCCCGCGCCGCATTCTATGTACAAGCTCTGCGTGTTTACTTCGTATATCTCGTTCATGCGCTTGGTATCCAGCAGGATACCGCCGCAAAGCGGAATCGCGCCGCCTTGCGTTCCGCCGCCCCCGCCCCATACCGTAACGGGAATTTTATAATAGTTGGCGATTTTCACCACTTTCGAAGTTTCCCGCGCGTCTTTGGGCGAAACGATAAAATCCGCCTGCGGCATTTTTCTGCCCCTGTCCGCCCACATTCTGGAAAGCCAGAAATAATCCACGCTGTGCGTAACTTTGTCGATCTCTTTCACCGAACAGTTTTCCCTGCCCACCGCGTCTTCAAGTTCCGTTAAAATCTGCGTAAACAAAAAATCGTTCATATGCACCTCTTGCGATTTTTGAAAACAGTTTTTATTTTTATGTGCGTTTTCGTTGTTTATATTCTATCATATCTGAAAATAAATTTCAACTGTTTCGCGCCGTTTTTTTATAGTTTTTTTCAGTTTTTTCCGGTATTGTTTGACAACGCCGTTTTCATTTGATATAATTATATTATGAAAATAATTTTTACGAGGAAAAAATGGCGAAAACGATACTGAATATCAAGGCAAAATATAATACGCTGGGCCATACCGATAAAAAAATCGCCGATTTTTTAATGAATAATCCCCGCGCCGTGCTTTCCATGTTCATCACGGAATTTGCAAAGCGGTGCGATACCAGCGAAGCGGCAATCGTGCGTTTTTCAAAAAAAATGGGCTTTTCGGGCTATCAGCAACTGAAACTTTCTCTCGCGCAGGAAGCGGATATGCGCCCCGTAAGCGAAAACATCACCGAAAACGACAGCGCCTACGATATTTTTTCCAAGGTGTGCGAAGATATTTTCTGCTCTTTGGAAAAGACGAAACGCGCCCTCGAAGCGAAAAGTCTGCAAACGTGTTGCGAAAAGATTTTATCCGCCGATAAAATTTTAATCTGCGGGCTGGGAAATTCCGCGTCCGTCGCCACCGACGCGGCGCATAAAATGCTGCGCCTCGGGCTGAACGCGTGCGCGTATACCGATAATCATATGCAGGCGATCGCGGCGGCGCATACCACAAATAACAGCGTTTTTCTGGGAATTTCTCATTCCGGGCGATCGAAAGACGTTGTTGAAGCGATGAAAATCGCGCGGGAACAAGGCGCGTTTTGCACCGCTTTGACGGGCGCGGAAAAATCTCCTTTACACAAAGCGGCCGACGTTGTATTGCGCACCGTTTCCGATGAAACCAACTACCGCATTTTAGGGCTTAGTTCCCGTATCGCGCAACTTGCCATTATCGACGCGGTTTATTCTTATCTCGTCTGCCACCTGCCGTTGGCGGAAAATAAAATCGCCGCCACCGAAGCCGCCCTGCAAAACAAAAAAATCTGACGGAATATTGTTATTTCACTCCGTAACAGACGGAGACAAAAGTCAGGTACCGCCGGCTCAGCCGGCGGTACCTGACTATAAAAAACTATTGAAACGTCTCACTTCCATGGTTCAAATCTCAATAGGTGATTCAAACGATTATTATGCTAAAATCATGACGAGCAAAATTTTTTAACAGACTAATGAATCAGTACGTTAATGCAGTCGTGAAGTTCAAACTTCGGCTCTTTCCCTCCGACGACGCGGTTATTTGAAAAAACGATATCTTGGGCGCAATTTGCATATAACGGTGCTTCGCATTCGAAACTGTTGTTTGCAATCGTTATTCCGCGGTGATAAAACGGCGCGTCTTGCGTAGGCGTGAAGTCGGGAATAATGCGTATATTTGCTCGTTTCCCGATAAATTTACAGTTTTTAATCGTAAGGTTGTTGACCGGACTTGATTCGAACCAGTAATTCGTATCGCCGGTAAGCATAAACGGAAGCGTAAACGTGCATTTTTTTACTACGCTTCTGTTTCTTGTTTGCAAACGTAAATGTCCGTTTGACTTTGCAAATCGGGTATTTTTAATTACGACTTCGGGATTGGTTGACAAATTTTCGATCAGATCGTCGCAGGCAAGTCCGTCGGTTGGTTTATCAACGGTAAGTTCGATCGTCCATTCGCCCGTAATTTTAACGTTTTCAACCGTAAACCGAGCCTTTTCTTCCATCGTTTTACCGCGATAGACGGCTATCGTATCCCCGATTCCGAATACGTTTGCATAGACGTTTAAGCCGTGACTTTTATCGGAACGGCGCACATAAATTATGTTTTTATGCGCTCGTTCGGTTGTATAGAAATTACTCCCATTCTTCGGCGTACGGAATAAAATTGCCGTTTTCTACGCGGCACGGAAACTTGCCCCTCGGTCTTGTACGGAGTTCCTTCCCCGTATTTTCGACGATATTCAATTCCGTATACATCGCGCGTTCGTATTCAACGACTACGTTTTTAATCGTTACGTTTTTGCAACCGTCAAGAATAAACGGTTGAATTTTACCGTGAAGAGTAATTTTCGCTCCTTTAAAATCCAAAGTTACGTTACGCAGACCGTGCAGATAAAACGCGGTATGCAACCCCGTTTTATTGATATCGCCGCCCGTTATGTTAAGATATTTTTTATCTGCTACAAACTCCGTTTGCGATAAATATATATCGGTTGATCTTTTATCGAAAACATAATAACGGTTGCTTTCTAATTTTGTTTCGATATTAAATTTTTTTCTCTGCATTTATTTATCCTTATCGTCGCAAAAGCAACCGTTATCCTGCATAATCAAAGCCGTTCCCATAATCGGTATGTTGGCAATCTCAAATACCGAATATCCGTCGAAAAGTTCCTTCGCCCCGATTTTTTCCCGCCGGATGATTTTACTTCCGCAGGAGATCACCGCAGAAACCGCGCTCGCCTTCGTTTTTAAGCACAGACGAACGTCTTCAGCGTTTTCCATAGCCATATTCGCGATAAAAGCGGCGTTTCCTCTTACCCACACTGCGGCGCGATGAAAGGAATCGATAAACGCGGGAATCGTATTTTTAGAAAGCCATCTGATCACGTTTTTCACGTGTCGGCTTCTCGGCAAACTGTAACACCAATCGAACGGAGTCATCCCTTCGACGCATACGCGCCCACCGAGGCGGTTTGTAAAGATTCCCGAACACATTCCGCGTTCGGTCTGATAAAGATCGAAATTCCTTGCCAGATACTCGGCGCGTTCGCTTGTCGCTTCGATCGTATACGTCTTTTTAACGCTCCAATCAAACGCCTGTCTGATATTCCGCCTATGCTCGCCGGGCATATTCAGGCGATGCTCCGTTTCGACCTCGAACGTATCCTTGGTAAACGTTCCCGTCAGCATAAAACCGGTATATTCTCCGAATCCGCGCTTGTTAAGTATATCCAACGCGTCCGCACTGAGCAATACGCCTTTGGAAAGACATTTCATAAGTTCTGCTTCCGGTATCCGAAAGGCGGTATCCCCGTCGAAGAAGAATACCGACATATGCTCCGATGCGCAGGCGTACGGTATGCCAATTTGATGAATATCCACAGCCGACGGCACAGGTTTCCAACAATTCCAACTTTTCTCCGTCGAAAAACTCGCGGTATTTTTATCCCACCAGAACCCTGCGCCGCAAAGCGGTTGTTGCCCGAAAGTCTCCGTCAAAAGCGTTCCGTATTCGCGAGCCTCCTCCGCCATCTTAAAAAAGCGCTCGTGCTCCTCCCCGGCTTCTTCCTCCTTGGCAAGCACGTTAAACGCTGTTCCGCTACATCCTGCCGCTTGATAGATAAACGCCTCGAAAGCCGTAAACGACGGCGATTTTTTAAGACTTTGATAGGGAAAATTCTCTATTTCCGATTGGATAACGGCAGATTCTGGCAAATAACGGATCTGCGCGGAAATCCTATTTGCTTTATCGTATACCTCGGGCAGAGAATAGTCGGTATACACTCCACCGCCCGGTCGCCAACGTATCTCCCGTAACGTTTTTGAACACAACTTTTCGTTCCATTCGTCGGTGTTCAATCCGTCGCTACCCGACATATGGGTCATTGCGCCGAGCTCGATATCGGGATTGACTTCATGAACGGTTTTTTCGATAATTTCGTAAAGTTCACCGATACGGAGCGCATTGTATTTTATCCACGCTTCGCGCGTATGCCGTCTCACGTTGATATCCGCAGAATTCAAAAGACCGTTCCACGTTTCCCGACTGACGCATTTATCTTTAAATATATCTGGATTTAGTTGTGAAATCTTTCCAGACAGCCGTCGCACGCACACGAAAGAGAACTGATATCGTCATCGATATAAATGATATCGGGAGAAAGCCGCGCGTAAATTTTATATTGCTCTTTTATAAATTCGATATTTGCTTTATCGGACGGACAAATTCTTCCGTTTATCGCCGAACCGTTCCAATAAATATACGGTTTTGCGTTTTGCATAGTATCGTCTAACGCTTCGGCAAAAAAACCAATGGTGGCCATTACGTTAATTCCGGTTTTTATCCCCAATTGCTTTATCTTCTGTAAATACGGACGAATTTTTTCGGCTGATTCGCGATGATACTCCAATCTTTTTACGGAATGAGTAAATTGCGTAAAAAACAATACTTCGTCAAAACTGTTTTTATACTTTCTGAGATTTTGTTCGAGGTCTTTGAGATTGTTCGTACTTACTCTGAACGCGGAAGTGTATCTTTTTTTCATGTCGTAATCTCCTTGTTCGTCTTGTAGAAATATATTTTTGCTTTACGCTTTTCAAGGACGGTAACGGAAAGTCCTCGGCTCAACAAGTCTTTACCCGACGCTTTAAACTCGCCAGTTCGTTACCGTTTTCTGCTATTTCTTGTTTAAACGGCAACTCCCATGCGTTTACGCCGCCGAGCAGAAAGGAAAATCTTCGGTTTTCTCTTAAAAATCGCATTTTTTCTCCCTCTTAAATAAACATCAACGTTCCCGCAAAGCAACATATAACGCCAATCCACTGCTTTATCGATAATTTCTCTTTAAAAATAATCATGCCTAAAACAGAAGAAAATACGATACTTCCGCCGGTGATAAAAGGATATAATACGCCTGCCGGAAGTTTTTCCGCACCGTATCTCTGTCCCAATATCCGTTCGTTTCGGCAAAACTTTCGACATATTCCTTAGCCGTCATTCCGCCGCGGGAAAAATTCAAAACTTCGCAACCCGTGTGCTTTGCCATATATGCAGGCCAAGAATATTCGTAAGTGTCCCAGTAGAATGGTTGACCTTCGGCGTTTATTGCTCCTATTTCACCTGCGGAAAGACTGTCTCCTATACAACCTATTCGCTTAAAAACCGAACACATACCCCCTTGAATGATATTCTGCAGAGGTTTTTCTTCGATACCTTTTCCGATATAGTATTTAACGTCCATAATTGCACCTTTATTTTTCCTTTCTTCCTATTTTAAGATTTTGATACATCTGCGAATCTCTGTCTGCAAGAACAGCCTGCCACTTTTTATTCTGTGCTTCGTATATTTTATCGTCAATATCGGGATTACCTTTAGAAAAAAAGGGCAGAACCTGATCTTTGGCAACTTTCTCGTCTATGCAAGCTACGTCGTTTCTCCATTTTTCTCTTTCGGCTTTATCTCTGAGATTGGGTATTTCGACGGGAACGCCTCCCTTTAATACCGAACGATACGCCATCATTCCGGGCAAAAACATATCCATCGCCTCGTAAACGTCTATCGAGTCGGCATCCTTATTCCCCTTTATCTTCTCAATAAAGTTCCACATTGACCAAAAATCCGATCCGCCGTGCCCCAGATCTTTTTCCGTGGCATTTTTCTCCGCGGGAAGATACGTATCGAGTTTGCCCGTACCGTAACCGCCCGAGTATTCGTCGGCGTTTATATATATCCTCCCGAACGCACCGTTCAATACGTCTTCTCTTGCAGACTCCATTCTGCCATTACTTCCATATATAGAGTACCATATAGAATTTTTATATAACCCTCCGTGTATACTCTTGACGATTCCTCCGTTTTCGAGCGTTACCATTTCTATACCGAATAGTCCCCCTTTCGCTCCTACGCGAAGAGTCCTTTCCGTCTTACTACTCTCGAAACCAACGACCGATACGGGTCTTAACCCTGTAATATAGATAATCGGACCGAGCGAGTGCGTGCAATAAAAAGTTGCATACAGATTGTTTCTCCAGTGGTTTTTATCCCCATAGGCAATCTCCGGCCATATAGATTCACAATTATGTATGTATTCGCCTTCCCCATACTCGAATTCGCCTATTTTACCCTCTCTGTAAAGTTTCCTCATCTCGTACGGAGCGTGCATATAACAATAGTTTTCGCCGTACGCGTAAACCAGCCCCGATTCTTCGACTGCTTCGATAAGTTCGACCGCCTCTTTCATCGTCTGGCACGGTAAAACTTCTGAAAAAACGTGTTTGCCCGCTTTAAGCGCACGAATTGCAAACGGAGCGTGTTCGTTTGCATAGTTGGCAAGGACAACGGCGTCCATATCGTGATTGATAAAGTCGTCGAAATTGTCATAATAGGTTATATCGAACCCTTTATTCATTTCCCTTTGAATTTCAAGTCCGTCTTTCCATTTGTCGCAGATCGCGACGAGTTCGGCATTCTCCGCTGCAAGACAATAATTTATCATGCTGGAACCGCGCATTGCGCCCATTACGCCTATTTTGATCTTTTTCATTTTTATTCCTCCTGATACACTCTGCTACAATCAACAAATAAAAGTAAACTATGATTGTAGTTATATTATACCTCTTTTTTTGAAAGAATAAAATGTATTTTTAATTGCAATATATGGAAAAATATTATATTTTTATCGTTAAGGTGTAAATGCCCGACGGTTAAATTTGACTTAGACATTCAAATAGTATATAATAAAATAAATTCTTTATATGGAGAATAACCTTCTATCAGATATGATGTACACAGAAAATTCATGCCGGTTTATTCAATCGGCTTTCGCTCCGGGAGAAATAAACATCTTGCATTTTGTGTTGGAGACCGAAAAACAATCGCCCGAACGCACAATCACTCTGTCCAATTACAGAATGCACCTCGTCGTAAAAGGCAGCGGGGTCCTCAAAACACAGTATTCCGCTTATTCTCTTTCGGAGGGCGATTTATTTTTTACTTTTCCCGCCTCCGCCTATACACTCGAAAGCATTGATGATTTTAAATATCTGTATATAGGTTTTGTAGGGACAAGGTCAAACGCTATACTCGAAAAATTCGGTATACGAATCAGAAATTGCGTCTTTAAAAATTTCATCGAGTTGAAAGAGGTATGGAAAAACTGTCTGAAATTGCCTATTTCCGTACTCGATATGGGAACGGAAGGGATCTTCTTATTTTCGCTATCGAAAATAGGAGAAAGGATCATGCCTGTTGCCAAAAAGAGCGGATGCAATACTCCTGCTATAATCAAAAAATACGTCGACGAAAATTATGCTGACAGCAAACTCAATCTCAATTCTTTGAGCAAAACTTTGAATTACAACTCAAATTACATCTCTTACGTATTCAAAAAGGAGTTCGGCGTATCCTTCCGCGAATATCTCAATCTTTTGCGTGTAAACAGCGCTTGTGCGCTCATAGATAAAGGCTTTACAAGCGTAAAAGACATCTCGTATCTGTGCGGATTCGACGACCCTCTGTACTTTTCTAAGGTATTCAAGAAACGCGTCGGCTCCATGCCAAGTTCTTATATAAAAAGAAAAAGCAACGCCGCATACGATGTACGTTCCGAACATTAAATACTCATGGAAAATTTACGGGCAGAAACGATCGGCTTCGCCAAAAGGGCTTCAATCTTCAATCGCCGCTTTTTTGGAAAAGATCTTTTTAATCGTTTCGGGCGGAAACTTCGGTTTGCGGCAATACGTATACAATCCGTTCTGTTCCTGCTCTATATCGTAAAGTTGCGTGTAACAGAAACCGAACATGCGGCTGTTGTTAAGCAAAACGTCCGTCAATCCTTCAAGGCGCGCAAGAAATTCTTCTTCCGTTGCGGGCGCGTTTCCGTAGCCCCACCCTTTCTCTTCTTTCGTCCAGCGGATGCCGCCGTATTCGCTGACGAATACGGGCATACCCGCCTTATACTTCTGCCTTGCGGCGTGCGGATCGTACAACGTGCCGTCTTGCATCAGCGCGTTATAATGTTCGGCGAACGTCTGCGGGTTCTGATCGTAATCGTGCACGTCGAATATATCCGTTATCACGTGAAAATTTCCGCTGGTATCGATACAGGGGCGCGTAGGATCAACGGCTTTCGTCGCCTGATAAACCAACCGTAACACGTCGTCTTCCTGACAGCGCCCTTTGTAGTTCCACGTTTCGTTGAACGGGCACCAGCCCACGATGGCGGGGTGGTTGAAATCGCGCGCGAGTTCTTCCAGCCATTCGGGCAATACGGCAAAGACGCTTTCCGACCGCGAATGATCCACCCCCCAATTAGGGAATTCTCCCCATACGATATACCCCTTTTTATCGCAATGGTACAAAAAACGTTCCTCAAAGATTTTTTCGTGCAGACGGGCTCCGTTAAACCCCATCGCCACCGACATATCTATATCCGCTTCTAAATCTGCGTCGCTCGGCGCCGTATATACGCCGTCCGGATAAAACCCCTGATCCAGCACAAGGCGTTGAAACACCGATTTTTCATTGATTAAAAATTTATAGCCTTCCAGGCGGACGTTGCGCAAGCCGAAGTAACTTTTCACTTCGTCGTCGCCGTAGGTAAGGCGAAGATCGTACAAGCCGCCTTTGCCCACCTCCCATAAATGCTTTTCGGTGAGATTCACCGTAACCGTCAACGATCCCCCGTTGCATTCCGCACGCGCTTCTCCCGTGGGTTTTCCGTTGAAAAAGGTCTGCGCCGTAAACGTTCCCGCGCCGCACGTTTCCGCCGTAATCGTTAAGGCGGCAGTATGTATATCGGGATAATATTTTACGTTTTTAATATACGTTTTCGGGGTAAATTCCAGCCAGACGGTTTGCCAGATACCCGTCGTGCGCGTATAATCGCAACCGGCGGAATAATAGCCTTCGCTTTGCTTTCCGCGCGGAATAAGCGGACTGCGCGTGTCGTCTTCTACGTGCACCGTAATCACGTTTTTTCCTTCCCGCACGAATTCCGTCACGTCGAACGAAAAAGAGACGTAGCCGCCTTTGTGCGTTCCGCATTCTTTACCGTTGATATAAGCGGTGGTAAAATAATCCGCCGCGCCGAAATGCAGCACCACGCGCCCTTTCAACTGCTTTGCGGTTAGTTCCACTTCGCGCTTATACCACACGGACGACATAAAATCAACATATCCTATCCCCGACAACTTGCTTTCGGGGCAGAAAGGCGCTTCGATTTCGCCGTTTAATACAGCGTCCTCTTTATAATATCCGCGCGCCGCGCCGCTGTTGCCGTTGTCTATTTCAAACTGCCATTTTCCGTTGAGATTCAGCCAATTTTTGCGTTCAAACTGAGGTTTCGGGTGTTCCGCTCTGTACATAGTATTCCTCTCCTTTATCTCTTTCATAAAAACCGACGAAAGAATTCTACCTGTATTATAAACGAAAGGCGTAGAAAAAATCAATAACATATCCTATTTTTTTATTGACATATCCTATCGTTTTTATTATACTGTATTCAAGGAGAGAGATTATGCCCGAAATATCTTCTTTACGACATTTTTACCCGGAACAAAGCGGCTTTACGATCAACCGCAAAAACGGACACGAACAATATACGTTTCTGCATTTTGCAACGTCGGTGGAAATTTTAATCGGCGGCGAACCCGTCCGCGCCCGTCCGCATGCCTGCGTGATTTTTCAACCGCACACGCCGCAATATTTCCACGCCACCGAACCGCTGGTGCACGATTGGATTCATTTTTTTTCCGTTCCCGACGGATATTTCGAAAGTCTTTCTTTGCAGACGGATACGCTCTACTATCCGAAATCCGCCGATTTTATTACCGAACTCACGCGCGAAATGGAAGAAAACTTTTTTGCGAAAAGCATTGCGCGTGAGGAGTTATTGCAACTGAAACTTCGGGAATTGTTTATCCGCTTCAGCCGGGCGATTCACGCGGAGCCCGACCTTACTCTCGACGAAGAACAAACGGCGCGCCTGTACGCGGTACGGCGGGAAATGTTTCTGCGGCTGAACGAACCGTGGACGGTGGAAAAAATGGCTAAGCGGTGCGGCGTTTCCGCCTCCCGTTTTTTTGCGTTATACCGTTCCTTATTTAAAACTTCGCCCATAAACGACCTGATCATCGCGCGCATCAACAACGCGAAAAACGCGCTTGCGGAAAGCGACACGTCCGTAAAAACCATCGCGCAGAACCTGTCTTACAGCAATCTGAATCATTTTATCCGACAATTCAAGCAATTTACGGGAACGACTCCCACGGAATACCGGAAAGCGTATTGTCCGCCCAAGCCTACCCATTAACAATCGATTTACCGGCGAAGCCCCGATCATCGTAGCATTATGTTTGTTTTATAATTAAACGATATTATAAAAATAAACTATTCTATTACAAAATATTGTCCCGAATTAAGAAAAAATTAAAAATAACCTGAAAAATGCAAAATTCACGCACTTTTCAGGCTTTTTACCGTTTTTTATACCATTGCAGCCTTTCGAGATAATCGCGTCTTCCCTGCCATACGCTTCGGCTTTCGCCAAGGCGTTTTTTCTTGTCCGGCTGGTCCGACCCGTTTTCCCGCACGCAAAGGTTGCGTCTGACGCGATTGCGCCGCGTGCGGCAAGAAGTTTAATCGGTAAACCCTTCCGAAAAAATCGGAGCGCCCGGCGATTCATTTAACGAACGGCGCGTTAATAGTAGCGAATGCTGCGTTTGAGTGTTTTCGACTGCATTCCTTCCACGCGGATCACGCCCGATTTTTTAGAAAATTCTTTAGGATACGCGCCCGCTTCGTCCGGAAGATTCAGCCACGGCTCAATGCAGAGCATGGACGCCGTTTCCGGGCGCCACAAAAGCAGGTTTGAAAAGCCTTTAAACGTAATATCCGCCTTTTTCGTTCCGTCGGTTTCGCAAAGGCTGACGCGCGAACTGCGCAGTTTTTCCAATATTACCGTTTCGTTATCGTGAAGATAATTATCGGGCAGAATCAATTCTTTTCCGACGCCTAACGTTTTTCTCTCGCCCGTAAGATACCCTTCTTTATCGTGCGGCAGATGCACGAACGTTTCCGTAAGCGGAAATACCAATTTATAATCGCTCAACGCTTTTTCGAGTAGATACGATTCGTGTCCGCCGCAGGCGAAATACAGCGGCGTTTCCGCCGTGTTCTGCACGTTATGCGTTATGAAAATTTTTCTGCCCTTCAAACGGTATTCCAGGGTGTAAATAAAATCGTAGGGATAATATTTTTTTGTTTCTTCGCACGAGGAAAGCGACAATACTATCTTTCGTTTCGTACGCTTTTCAACGCGGAAAACGCAATCTTTCGCAAATCCGTGCGGCGGCATGGGATAATCTTTTCCCTCTACCCTGCACGAAAAATGACCGCAGACGGGAAACAACAACGGAGCGCGTCCGTTCCACGATCCGTCCGGGTTTTGCCACAACCTCTCGGCGCCGTCGATTAAAACGCTTGTGAGTTCCGCGCCGTAGTCGTTTACCTTTACTTCCGCGCGCCTGTTCTTCAATACGTACAACATTTTTCCGTTCCTTTCCTGTGCCGGCGCTTAACCTCGCGTTTCCCGCGACGGCCGCGCCTTGACTATCGTATCGTGAATAATTATAAATCATGCCGCGCGTCTTGTCAAGCGTTTATAAAAATCCGCCGACGTTTTTACGCGTTTTTCTATGTTTTTTGTTAAACGCATGAGTCGTTCGCGCATATTCGAAACGATTCCGGCTAATACTGTTATTATGAGAAACATACGGTTGCACAACGCAAAAATACGCACGGAAAATAAAAAGCGCCCGAAAATTGCCGTCGGAAAAACGGCGCGCGGGCTTGCCGCCCTTTGCTTTCTGTTATGGACGATTCTTTGCGGCTCGTTTTTTTGCGGCTGCGCTTCCGCCACCCGGAAAGCACCGCGCGAAACCGCGGCGTATAACAACGCGTTGACGAAAGGCTCGTCGATTGATTTATGCACGGTTAGCGCGCAAGGCAGAGTGGAACATTTATTTACGCATACTTTGATTTCTCACCCGGAAATCGCTTTTGCCGAAGGGAATTCTTACGGGAAAAATTTAGACGAAGATTGCCTGACGCCGGACGAATTCCGCGCGATTTTATCGCAACTTTTTAATAACGGCTATACACTGGTAAACGCGCGCGATACGTTCGATTGCGTAAACGGCACGGCAAAACGTAAATCTTTCCGCTTCCCCGAAGGAAGAAAACCTTTGATTTTATCGTTCGACGACGTGGTTTACGCGCGGAAAAATCAGGGGAAAGGAACTTCCGCCCGTCTGGACGTACAAAACGGAAAAATTGTAGCCGTAACGAATTTCTCCGACGGAAAAAGCAGGATCCACGGCGAAGAATTCGCGCCGATTTTAGAGGAATTTATTGAAACGCACCCCGATTTTTCGTTTGAAAACGCACGCGGCATTATTTTTCTTACCGGGTTCGACGGCATTTTAGGCTATCGCACGGACAGAAACAGCATAAACAGAACTTCCGAATGCGAAAAAGCCGCAAAAACGGTTGCCGCGCTGAAAGAAAAAGGCTGGACGTTCGGTTGCCATTCGTACGCGCACCGTCATATGCGGAAATGCACCGCCGAACAGATAAAAGACGATATACAAAAATGGAAAAACGAAGTGCAGCCGCTGGTGGGCGAAACGCCTTTCTACGCCTACCCTTACGGAGAATGGACGTTTGGTAAAAACGGCGACGACGAACGCCAGATTGCATTGAAAAACGCCGGTTTTTCGCTGTTTTTCGGCGTAGGGAATCTGCCGTTTTATACTAAAATGCCGCTGCGTTCGGCGGGAGAGAAATACCTGTTTATGGACAGGTGCCCGATGGACGGCGTTTCGCTCAGAAACCGTTCCTGCGCACGCTTTTTTGATTGCGCAGCCGTTTACGATAAATCAAGACCTATGCCACACATATAAATTGTACTATGTCACGCATAACAATTATGCGTGACATAGTACTTAAAAACTCCCCGACGCTTATCGGAGAGTTTTTTAAATTTTATATAAAATTGAACGTTTAAACGCTTGCGAGCGAATTTAAACGCTGACTTCGCCGCGTTCGCCCAGCAGATCGGAGTATTTTTGCAATACGGGGTTTACGTAATCGCGGACAAATTCCTCTACCTGCGACGGCGCGCGTCCGATAAACTTCTGCGGATCGAGTATTTCCTGCAACTTACCGTGCACGGCGGCAAATTTCTTGTTTTCTTCGATGAGTTGAAGCAAATTGTTATCTTTTCCCTCTCCCTTTACGCGAAGGGCCGCCTGCATGGACATAACGCGGATTTCTTCGTGCAGTTCCTGACGGTTTCCGCCTGCTTTTACGCATTCCATTAAAATATTTTCCGTTGCCATAAACGGCAATTCTTCGCGCACGTGTTTTTCTATCGTCTTTTCGTATACCACGATATTTTCGGCAACGTTCATATATACGTTGAGCACGGCGTCCGTCGCTAAAAACGCCTGTGCGTTTACGATACGACGGTTCGCCGAATCGTCCAGCGTGCGTTCCAGCCACTGCGTGGATGAAGTGATCGCCGAATTTACGGGAAGAGATACGACGTAGCGCGCCAGCGCGCAGATTCTTTCCGAGCGCATGGGATTTCGTTTGTACGCCATGGCGGAAGAGCCGATCTGATTTTTTTCGAAAGGTTCTTCCAATTCTTTCATGCTTTGCAAAAGTCGCATGTCGTTGGCGAATTTATACGCGCTCTGCGCGATCTGAGAAAGCACGCAAAGCACGTTATAATCGAATTTTCGGGGATACGTCTGCCCCGTGACGGGATACGCCGATACGGGGAACGGCAGCAACGCGCCGATTTTTTCAAGCACTTTCTTTTCCAGCGATTTTACTTTTGTTTCGTCGCCGGAAAAAAGTTCCATAAAACTCGCCTGCGTGCCCGTGGTGCCCTTTACGCCGCGCAGACGCACCGTGGAAATCAGATGTTCTAAATTTTCAAGGTCGAGGCATAAATCCTGTAACCATAAACTTGCGCGTTTTCCCACCGTGGTGAGTTGCGCGGGCTGTAAGTGCGTGAAACCGAGCGTGGGCAGCGATTTGTATTTGAGCGCGAAATTTTTGAGTTTATCGATTACGTTGACAAGTTTTTTGCGGAGAATCTGTAACGCGTCCGCAATGATAATCGCTTCGCTGTTACAGTTTACGAAACAACTCGTGGCGCCGAGATGTATGATCGGCGCGGCGCTCTTCGCCTGATCGCCGAAAGCCTTTACGTGCGCCATTACGTCGTGCCGCACCTCTTTTTCGTAGGCTTCCGCCGCGGCGTAATTTACGTCGTCTTCGTATTTTTTCATTTCGTCGATCTGCTCTTTCGTGATGGGCAAGCCGAGTTCCGCTTCCGATTCCGCCAGCGCTACCCAGAGTTTACGCCATAATTTAAAGCGTTTTTCATCGGAAAACGCCTGTTGCATTTCTTTGCTTGCATACCGCGTGATCAGCGGGTTGTTATATACAGAATAATCCGTCATGGTTTATACTTTCCGTTTGTATTTTAATTTTGTTTATGATTTGCTTATGCCGACTATGCTTTCTGAGGCTCGGCGTACGTTTCGCCGAACGTTTCCGCGGTTACCGTTTTGATTTTCTGTTCTTCGTACGGTTTATCGTTCCAATCGGTTTTCACGCCCGCGATTTCGTCGACGACTTCCATGCCGTCGATTACTTTGCCGAACGCGGCGTATTGCCCGTCGAGATAACCGGCGTCCGCGTGCATAACGAAAAACTGAGAACCGCCCGAATTTTTATCCGCCGCGCGCGCCATGGAAAGGACGCCGCGTACATGCGATATATCGTTGCCTTTAAAACCGTTGGCGGCAAATTCGCCCTTGATTTTATACCCGGGGCCGCCCGTTCCCGTGCCTGTGGGATCGCCGCCCTGTATCATAAACCCCGATATCACGCGGTGAAAGATGATTCCGTTATAAAACCCTTTATTAACAAGCGATAGAAAGTTATTCACCGTATTGGGCGCTTTTTGCGGATAGAGTTCCGCCTGAAACGTTTTTCCGTTTTGCATGGTAAAAGTAACTACCGGATTTTTCATGTCTGTCTCCTGATATGCGTTTTATCTGATTTTTATTTGGGATTTGTATTATTTATCCGTTTCATTCGCCGCGGCGTCTTCCTGCGCGGCGTTTTCTTCGCTCGACTCTTCTGCCGCGCAAAGATCGGCAAAGCGTTCCACTTTTACGCCCGCTTCTTTAAAGAGTTGTAACGAAAACTCGTCGGGATATCCCTCTTTATACACCACGCGGGAAATTCCCGCGTTGATGATGATTTTGGCGCAGATTACGCACGGTTGATGCGTGCAGTACAGCGTTGCGCCCGATACGTTGATACCGTAACGCGCAGCCTGTATCACCGCGTTCTGTTCCGCGTGAACGGCAAAACAAATCTCCTGCTTGGTGCCGCTGGGCACGTTCAGTTTGCGGCGCAGACATTCCCCTTTTTCTTCGCAACTCTTTACTCCCGCCGGCGCGCCGTTATAACCCGTAGTCATTACGCGTTTATCGCGTACGATAATCGCCCCGACGTGGCGGTTTGGCTGAAAACAACTCGACCAGTCCGCTACCGTTTCCGTAAGTTCCATAAAACGCTTATCCCATCTGAACGATTTTGTCATAAGGTTTTTGTTACTCCTTTTGTTTCCCCTTCTTTGGTTACTTCAAACTTTTGTTCCTTTCGGTTACATTACCTTTGGTTACTTACATTACCTTTGGTTACTTTTATAAGTATATCACCTTTTTTTAGAAAAATCAATTTTTTACGGCGGAAAAACGGAAAATAGGAAGTTTTTTCGTTATTTTACGGTGATTATTCCGATTTTACGCTCCGCGATTATTCCTGAAAAAAATCGGATCCTATGAAAATAATCGAAAAATAATTTTTTTCTTCCGATTTTTTCTTTTATGTTTGTTTGACGAAAAAAAAATGCGTTTATAATATTCAGGTAAAGTTAAATCGGCGTGAGGGTGCGAAGATTTTTTAATACGCGCCGCGCCGGAAAAAATTCATTCGGAGGAATTATTATGAACGTAAAACCTTTATTCGACAAAGTAGTGGTAGAAAACGTGACGGTAGAAGAAAAAACCAAAAGCGGTTTCTTTCTTCCCTCTTCCGCACAGGAAAAACCGCAGACGTGCATTGTGGTAGCCGTCGGCCCCGGCGGATTGGTGGACGGCAAAGAAGTGAAAATGCAGGTGAAAGCCGGCGACAAGGTGCTTTGCGCCAAATACGCGGGTACGGAATTTAAAGTGGACGGCAAAGAGTTTACGATTATTAAACAAAGCGACATTCTTGCCGTTGTGGAAGACTGACGAAAACGTAAATCGTACTTCGATACGATATAAAAAACGATTGAATAAGGAAAGGAGATAAAATTATTATGGCTAAACAGATTAAATACGGCGACGACGCAAGAAAAGCCCTGGAAACGGGCGTAAACGTTCTTGCGGATACGGTAAAAATTACCCTCGGCCCCAAGGGCAGAAACGTTGTGCTCGATAAAAAATTCGGCGCTCCGCTGATTACGAACGACGGCGTGACTATCGCGAAAGAAATAGAATTGCCCGATCCGTTTGAAAATATGGGCGCGCAACTCGTGAAGGAAGTTTCCACAAAAACCAACGATGTGGCGGGCGACGGCACTACCACCGCCGTGGTTCTGGCTCAGGCGATTGTGCGCGAGGGATTGAAAAATCTTGCCGCGGGCGCTAATCCCATTATTCTGAGAAACGGCATTGAAAAAGCCGTGGATGAAACGGTTAAGTATCTTAAATCCATCTCGAAATCGGTGGAAAGCCAGAAGGCGATTGAACAGGTGGCTTCGATTTCCGCAGGAAGCAAAGAAGTCGGCGCAATGATCGCTCACGCGATGGAAATCGTGGGCAAAGACGGCGTTATTACCGTGGAAGAAGGCAAATCGATGAAAACCGAACTCAATACCGTTGAAGGTATGCAGTTCGACCGCGGCTATGCTTCCGCTTATATGGTGACGAATACCGATAAAATGGAAGCCGTACTCGACAACCCTTACATTTTAATTACCGATAAAAAAGTTTCCGCTTTGCAGGAAATTCTGCCCGTTATCGAACCGCTCGCGCAACAGGGCGCAAGACTTCTGATTATCGCAGACGACGTGGAAGGCGACGCCCTTGCCGCGCTTATCGTAAACAAACTGAAAGGCGTGTTTAATTCCGTTGCCGTAAAAGCACCCGGCTTTGGCGACAGAAGAAAAGAAATGCTTGAAGATATCGCCGTTCTGACAGGCGGTCAGGTGATCTCTTCCGACCTCGGCGTAGAATTCAAGGACGTTACTACCGATATGCTCGGTCGTGCCGCTACCGTGCGCGTCGACAAGGAAAACACCACTATTATCGGCGGCGCGGGAAATGCCGACGCCATCAAAGCGCGCGTGGCTTCGATTAAAGCGCAGATCGAAGAGACTAAATCGGATTACGACAAGGAAAAATTACAGGAACGCCTTGCTAAACTTGCCGGCGGCGTTGCCGTGATCAGCGTTGGCGCGGCTACCGAAGTGGAAATGAAGGAAAAGAAACTGCGTATGGACGACGCGCTTTCCGCTACCCGCGCGGCCGTGGAAGAAGGCTATGTTCCCGGCGGCGGTACGGCGTTGCTTTCCGCGATTCCTGCCGTGAAGAAACTTGTTTCTACCCTTTCGGGCGACGAAAAAACGGGCGCGGCGATTGTGTTGAAGGCTCTGGAAGAACCCATTCGTCAGATTGCCAAGAACGCAGGCTTCGACGGTTCGGTTATCGTTGACAAGGTGCTGAACGCCAAGAAGACAAACTTCGGCTTCGACGCGCTGAACAACAAATACTGCGATATGGTGGAAAACGGCATTATCGACCCGACCAAAGTTACCCGTTCCGTTTTGCAGAACGCGGCTTCCGTGGCGGCCACCTTGCTTACGACGGAAAGCGTGGTTACCGATATTCCTACCCCTCCCGCGCCTCCCGCTCCCGCTGGCGGCGACATGGGCGGCATGTATTAAGCGGCGCGTATCAGCCGTAACAAACTCAGCCGTAACAAACGCTGACGTTTCGCTATATGCGACGAAACGCATACCGATAAAAAATAAACGACGGATTCGGAATTTATTCCGAATCCGTTATTTGTTTCATCTTTTTTATTTTTAAAAATGACTGTTTTATTCCTCTTCATTCTGCGGCTCGGATTTTTTATCGTTTCCGATTTCTCCCGCCCATTTGAATGCGTATTTTGCAACGATTACCGCTATTATTTCGTTGATTATCGCCGCCGCGATAATCGTTCCCGACACTATCGCCGCCGACGAAACATCGAAAGCGGTCAACGTTGAAACGGCAATGCCCGTAAACACCAGTGAAACCCCCGAATGCGGCAGTAACGTAAAACCGAGATATTTTGTAACGACCGGATCGGCTTTTGTTAATTTTCCGCCAAAATACGCTCCGCCGATTTTCCCGACCGCTCTCGACAGAATATATACAACCGTAAAGAGTCCCGCCCCTGCAATCAGCCTGTAATCGAGCGGCATACCGAGATTTACGATTACTATTACAAGAGATAAATTCAGAATAGGTCGATACGGTTGTAACGTTTCTTCAAATTCTTTTTCGGGCACGAGATTGGCCGTTGTTGCGCTGAACGCCATACCCGTCAGCAAATAATTCATTGTGAACGAGCCGAATATATAAAAATCGATGAGTAAGCCGCCGATAGCCGACAACGATAAAAACAACAACAACGCCAAAAATCGGATAGCGTTCCTTTTCGCCGCTTTCATCAGAACGGACGCTAAAACGCCAAAGGCAATTCCGATGGCAAACGGTAATACAATCATTCCGACGACGGTCAGCGGAGAAGTCCCCGCGCTGCCGTGCGTGCCGCCGATGATTGATATAACGCTGAAAAAAACAACGACCCCGATAACGTCGTCAAGCGCCGCAAGAGGCAAAAGCGTTTGAGTAACCGGCCCGTTCGTGCGGTATTCGTTGACAATGGACAACGCCGGCGCCGGCGCCGTCGCCAACGCTATTCCGCCGAACACAAACGCAAGATAAACCGGTATTTTCGCAATGAGAAATACCACGGAAAAAACCGCGCTTACGAATAAAAACGTTCCGATTGATTGGACAAACGTGATTCCGATGATTTGCTTACCGGACCCGGCTATTTTTTTAAAGATAATCTCCCGACCTATCATCACTCCGGCAAAACACTCGAATACTTTGATTATTATTTTATACCATACGGAATCGGTGATTTCCGAAGTTACTACTCCGGCAAGATACGGACCGAACACGATACCCGCTATTAACCAACCGAGAATGGCGGGAAGTTTTAATTTTGAAATCAACTTTCCGCAAATAAACGCGACGCAGAGAATTGCAAAAATACGAAGAAGTCCTATTGCCATAATTGATTCACCAGCCAATTTATCACTCTTTCCGGAGCGATTTTTTCGTTACAGAGTTTTTCAAACGAACCGTTTATTACGATTCTCAGAACTGTTTTATCCTGTTGTGAGATAGCGCAATTCAACGACGAGAAGACGATATTTAACAAGCGCTCGTTCTCCGTCGCCGTAAACGAACTTATCGCCTCGTTCAATTTATATTTATTGAAAATATCGCGACTTGTCATCGACTTGGCGTCAAAGTAGAGCGACAACAGTTTAAACCGCGCCGTTACGCTGTCTTCGCCCGCAAGACTTTCCGCCTGCACTTTTAAATCGGCATAATATTTTTGATACAACGCAACGGCAAGCGCTTCTTTGGTGGGAAAATATTTATATATGGTTTTCTTCGATATATTCAGCCGCTCGGCTAATGTGTCTACCGAAAAACGCAAACCTTCCCGCCGCAGACTCGCAATCGATTCTTCTATAATGCGATCTTTCATTGGAAACAAAATCTCTTTTTTTTGTTTCCATTATACTATACTTAAAACAGAATGTCAAGTTTTGCAGAAGAAAATACCCGAAAAAAATTCCGAAAGAAAACAAAATTTTTCGCCGCATTCCGGCTTTTTTAACGAGCGACAAAAAGCACAAGACACTGCTGTATCTTGTGCTTTTTGCAGGCGGAATATTTCGCCTGCCCCTATTTGTCTTTGTTGTACGAAATAGCTACACTTTCTATTTTTGATTACAACCCCTCGTTCTTAAATGTTTCCTGCCATTCGGATACTATTTTATCAAATTCCTCATTTCTATACTCCTTAGGAATATATAGATATTCTATTTCACCATACTTGTATTTCATTATTGATGCTTGACACAATGGAAAGGGTACTTTATTATTGGTATTATACCATATTTCGTTAATTCTTTCAAGCCGTTTCACTCATACAAAGAAAGAAGCTTGAAACAAGCGTTTCAGACTTCTTCAATGTTTTAGGTTTTCTTGTATTTACATTCCGCTGTCAATATCGTCTCAAATATGCTATAATTTTGCTTACTGTTTTTATGAGGAGCAAAATTTATGAACAAATACCCGGAAAAAGTAAAGGTCTCTGTTGTCAATAGGTATATAAACGGCGAAACAATTTCTAAAATTTCTCACGATTCAAAAATATCCCGAACAACTATTTATGCTTGGATTAAAGAATACAACAACACATTTCATAATGGAAAAGCGCCAAACTTTCGTTATCTCCATGATTTACAGCAGAAATGCGAAAGACAACAAAAAATCATAGAAATACTACAACGTTCGCCTTGCGCTCCAAGCGCACATTTATCAAAACGATACGAAGTAATTAAAGTCCTTTCAGCCGAATATAGCGTAAATATTTTATGCGAAGCTCTAAACGTTGCAAAAGGAAGTTACTATAATCATCTATTACGCAATAAGAACGGAGCTACTAAAGCAGCAAAAAAGCAGTCTGAAATGGCACCAATCATCGGACAAATCTTTCACGAAAACAATGAAATTTTCGGAAGCAGTAAAATTTATGCGATATTAAAAGACCGCGGCTATGCTATTTCCGAATCTACTGTTGCAAAAATCATGCATCAGAACGGCTTATTTTCAATCAGAACCTGCGCAAAAACACTTTACAAGCAACAACTGGAGCGGAAGACCAACATATTACAACAGCAATTCCATGTTTCCCGTCCCAATGAGGTTTGGGTAAGCGATGTTACATATTTCAGCATCTTTAATAGGATGTATTACATATGCGTCATTATAGACCTGTATGCAAGAAAAGTGATTGCGCATAAAATATCCAAACACAACAGTACGCAACTTACAAAGGCGACCGCAAAAACGGCTTATGAATTAAGGAAACCCACTGATACCCTACTTTTCCACAGCGACCAAGGAAGTAACTATACGTCTAATGAGTTCAGAAAATACCTAAGAAGCATTCACATTACGCAATCTTTTTCAAACCCCGGAATGCCTTACTGTTCTTTACGCAATTCTCTGATAAATTCCGAAAGATAATCGGTGATGAAACCGTAATCGTTAGTAAAATGTTCGGGACGGAATTTCGGCACTTCCCATCCGGGCAGATAACAATGTATGCGGTCTAAAAATGCCGTG
>JAQYLE010000043.1 GCA_028720205.1 Clostridia bacterium | reverse complement strand
TATTCCCTCCGGGTGTTTAACGCTGGATCTTGCGCTTGGCATCGGCGGATTTCCGCGCGGCAGAATCATCGAAATCTACGGCCCCGAATCATCGGGTAAAACCACGGTGGCGCTGCACGCGATAGCGGAAACGCAGAAACTCGGCGGCGTGGCGGCGTTTATCGACGCGGAGCACGCGCTCGATCCCGTGTATGCCAAACACCTCGGGGTAGACCTTGAAAATCTGTACGTATCGCAACCGGATACGGGCGAACAGGCGCTGGATATCTGCGACGCGCTGGTAAGAAGTTCGGCGGTGGATATCATCGTAATCGACTCCGTTGCGGCGCTTACGCCCAAAGCGGAAATCGAAGGGGATATGGGCGATTCGCACGTGGGCTTGCAGGCGCGGCTGATGTCGCAGGCGCTGCGTAAACTAACGGCGATCGTAAACAAATCTCACACGTGCGTGATTTTCATCAATCAACTCCGCGAAAAGGTGGGCGTAATGTTCGGCAATCCCGAAGTCACTCCGGGCGGCAAGGCGCTGAAATTTTACGCCAGTATCCGTATCGACGTGCGAAAGACGGATACGCTGAAAGACGCCGAGGGGGTAATGGGCAACAGAACCAAGGCGAAAATCGTAAAGAACAAACTCGCTCCCCCGTTCAGACAGGCGGAATTCGATATCGTGTTCGGCGAGGGAATTTCGCAGGAAGGCTGTATCATCGATATGGGAATACAGTTCGATATCATCGGAAAGAGCGGCGCCTGGTTTTCGTACAACGGCGAAAAGGTGGCGAACGGCAGAGAAAAAATGCGCCAGTATCTTAAAGAGAATCCCCAGATCCGCGCGGAAATCGAGCAGAAAATCCGTGCGGCGGCAAAAGGCGCGCCCGGCGAAATCGCCGAAGGCGCCGCCGAAGAGGAATAACGCCGATAAGGTTCCCGTTTTCAGGGCGTGCGCCGTTACTAAGCAGGCGCAAAGGAAAAACTAAGGGTATGAAATACGGTTTTGTAAAAGCGGCGGCGCTTTCGCCCGAAGTAAAGGTGGCGGACGTAAAAGCCAACGTCGAAGGCATTTTAAACGCGATAAAAAAACTCGCGCGGGAACAAGCGGAAGTGGCGGCTTTTCCCGAACTTTCGCTTTGCGGCTATACCTGCGGCGATCTGTTTTTCAGCGAAAAGTTACTCTCCTGCGTGGAAGAAGCGGCGGGCGCTCTTGCCGAAGAGGCGGCGAAGATCAGTAAAAATCTGTTGTTTTTCGTGGGACTTCCCGTAAAAAAGAACGGCGCGCTGTACAACTGCGCGGCGGCGATCTGCGGCGGAAAAATTCTCGCGCTTATTCCCAAAACGGCGCTGCCCAACTATAACGAATTTTACGAAAGACGGTATTTCACCCCTGCGGAAGATAAGCCGTGCGAAACGGTAACGTTCGCCGGGCAGGAAGTGCTTTTCGGCAGAAACGTACTCGTCTGCGATAAGGCGAGCGGCGTTTGCGTGGCGTGCGAAATCTGCGAGGATTTGTGGGTAACTTCGCCGCCTTCGCAATCTCACGCGGCGGCAGGCGCGCAAATCGTAGTGAATCTTTCCGCCTCCAACGAAACGGTAGGCAAGGCGGAATACCGCCGTTCGCTGATAAAATCGGCGTCGGGCAGGTGCCTTTGCGCTTACGTGTACGCGGACGCGGGCGAAGGCGAATCGGTAACGGACAGCGTGTTCGCAGGGCATTGCCTCATAGCGGAAAACGGCGAAATATTAAGCGAGAGCAAGTTGTTTTCCAAAGACGGCACCATCAGCGAAATCGACGCGGAATTTTTAAACGGCGAACGTCGGCGCTTAACCACTTTTACGCCTTGCGATGCGGGTTATACGCGCGTTTACGCCTCGTTTATCGGCGAGGGCGAACGCGTCTGCCGCAAAATCGAGGCGCTTCCTTTCGTGCCGCTTGGCGAAAAAGCGGACGAGCGGAAAGAACTTATTTTATCGTTACAATCGCACGCCTTAGCGCGGCGACTTTCGCATGTAGGCGCAAAGCGCGCGGTAATCGGCGTATCGGGCGGACTCGATTCTACTCTGGCGTTGCTCGTAACGGCGCGTGCGTTCGATCTGTGCGGCAAAAACCGTTCGGAAATTCTCGCCGTATCCATGCCGGGGTTCGGCACAAGCGAAAAGACGCTGGATAATTCGCTGGCTCTGCCGGAATGTTTAGGCGCGGAAATCAGGAAAATACCTATAAAAAAAGTCGTGGAGCAGCATTTCAAAGACGTCTCGCACGATCCCGCGGTAAAAAACGTCACCTACGAAAACGCGCAGGCGCGCGCGCGCACGTATATTTTAATGGATCTTGCCAACGAATGCGGCGGTATCGTGGTAGGCACGGGCGATTTAAGCGAATTGGCGCTTGGCTGGTGCACGTATAACGGCGATCATATGTCGATGTACGGCGTTAATTCGGGGGTGCCGAAAACGCTCGTCAGACATCTGGCGGAATACGAGGGCAGACGTATCGGCGGCGAAACGCAGAAAGTGATAGAAAAAATTCTGGCAACGGAAATTTCGCCCGAACTTCTTCCTCCCGACGAGCAGGGGAATATCGTTCAGAAAACGGAGGACATCGTAGGTCCGTACGAATTGCACGATTTCTTTTTATACCGGGCGTTGCGGCGCGGCGATTCGCCGAAAAAGATATTTTACCTGGCAAAATACGCGTTCGGCGGTAAATACGGCGATAAAACCCTCGTTAAATGGCTGAAAAATTTTTATAAACGCTTTTTCTCGCAGCAATTCAAACGTTCGTGTATGCCGGACGGCGTAAAAGTGGGTTCGGTAACGTTATCGCCGCGCGCCGATTTCCGTATGCCGTCGGATGCTTCGGCGGAACTTTGGTTACGCGAAACGGAAGAAATCGAACGTTCGTTGTAAGCGGCGCCCGAACAAAAAAAGCGGTTTTTGCATTTAACGGCCGCGCGTAGTTTTTTTGTTAAGCGATTATTGTATAAAAAAGGAAAATGCCGCGAAAAAGCAAGGTCAAACCATTGACTTTTCCGTTTATTTATAGTAAAATAGATATAAAGGCGGTTTGTGAACCACGTATTTGCGGTACGCGGCAGCCGTTATAAAAAATCAAGTGTTATTTAAATGCAGGAGGCAAGAAATGAACGTGGAAAATTTCGGCGTCCTGTTTCTCACCGTAAGCGGCGGAGTTTTTATCGGTAGTCTGATTGCGGCGGTAGCGATTACCGCGCTGTTAGCAGTTGTAGGTTTTATCATCTATAAAAAGAAAAATACCGAAAGAGAAATCGGCGAGGCGAACGAGCAAGCGAAGAAACTCGTCGATGACGCGAAAGCGGAAGTGGAAAAGATCGTATCTGCGGCGCACGAAGAAAGCAAGCGCGTGCTTAAAGAATCGATTTTAGAGGCGAAGGAACAGGATCTTAAATTACGCAACGAATTCGAAAGAGAAACCAAGGAAAAGCGCGCGGAATTACAGCGCGCGGAACAACGATTAACGCAAAAAGAAGACTCGCTCGATAAAAAAATCGAAGCGATCGACGAACAGAAACAGAAAATCGAAGCGCGCGAAGAAGAACTGGACGGCTTACAGCGCCGGTTAGATTCACAGCACGAACTGATGGTGCAGGAACTGGAACGGGTGGCGCAACTCACGCGCGACGAGGCGAAAAAGGCGCTTACGGAAGAAATTCTCGACGATACGCGCCACGAAGTAGCCAAAGAAGTGCGCGAATTGGAACAACAGGCGAAAGACGAGGCGGAAATCAACGCCAAGAAAATCATCTCTCTCGCCATACAGAAATGCGCTGCCGATCAGGCTTCGGAAATAGCCGTTTCGGTAGTGCCGCTTCCCAGCGACGATATGAAGGCTCGAATCATCGGGCGCGAAGGGCGCAATATCCGCGCTCTCGAAAACGCCACGGGTATCGAACTGATCATCGACGATACGCCCGAAGTGGTGATATTATCGGGCTTCGATCCGGTACGGCGCGAAATCGCGCGCGTATCGTTGGAACGGCTGATCGCCGACGGGCGTATTCACCCCGCCAGAATCGAAGAAACGGTGGAAAAAGTACGTCGCGATATCGACGTGCAGATCCGCGAGGCGGGCGAAGCGGCTGTGTTCGAAGTCGGTATATTCGGTTTGCATCCCGAATTGGTAAAACTCATCGGTCGTTTAAAATTCCGCACGAGTTACGGTCAGAACGTGTATAAACATTCCATCGAAGTGGCTACCCTTGCTGGTCTTATGGCGGCGGAACTGGGGTTGGACGTAAACTTTGCCAAACGCGCCGGGCTTTTGCACGATATCGGCAAAGCCGTCGATCAGGAGCAAGAGGTAACGCATATAAAAATCGGCGCGTAACTTGCCAATAAATATAAAGAAAACGCCAATATCGTAAACGCGATTATGGCGCACCACGGCGACGTAGAGCCCAAAACCATAGAAGCGGTACTCATTCAGGCCGCCGACGCTATTTCGGGTGCAAGGCCCGGGGCGCGGCGCGAAACGGGAACGAACTATGTCAAACGTCTGGAACGTTTGGAGGCGATCGCCTCGTCGTTTGCGGGTGTGGAAAAGAGTTACGCCATACAGGCGGGGCGCGAAGTGCGCGTTATGGTAAAACCCGATCAGGTGGACGACGCGCAGGCGCTGTTCCTTGCCAAAGACATCGCTAAAAAGATAGAAGCGGAACTGGAATATCCCGGTCAGATCAAAGTAAACGTGATTCGGGAATTCAGAAGCGTGGAATACGCGAAATAGGCGCGCTTTTCTTTCAGATTTTCCTAAAAAACAAAACCCTTCTTCGCACGCATTGCAAGGCGTTGCAAAGAGGGGTTTTTCAGGATCTTTACGAATAAAATGCTTTCTTCTGATATTTTGCAGTACGAAAACGCAAACGAAACAACGGAATCGCCGCGGCAATTATTTCTCTTCCATTCGTTTTAAAAAAATTTATTCTTTTATGAAAAAAGGCGGCTTTTCGGCTTGACAATTGAATTGATTTTCATTATAATAAACAGGTAGTCTTTCGCAGAGCGTTGCAGAACGTAACGTTATGCAAAATAGTAGCGCTACTATGGCTCAGTTGGTAGAGCGCGTCCTTGGTAAGGACGAGGTCACCGGTTCAAATCCGGTTAGTAGCTCCATCTTTGTTGTACGAAAAAGCTACAACAGACAAAAAGCACAAGATATTGCGTATCTTGTGCTTTTTTGTTACTATATCTTGTGATTTTGTCGTTGGACAAAATCTTTGAATTTAACAGCTGCATTTCGGCGCTTTTTTCA
>JAQYLE010000042.1 GCA_028720205.1 Clostridia bacterium | reverse complement strand
CTTTTCCTCATCTTTTCTGCTCTCTCTTTCAGGGCGGGGCAGAAGCGCTTTGATGGAAAGCGTCATTTTTCTTTCTTCGGGGTTAAGGCGCAGAATTTTCGCGTCGATTTCCTGACCGATCGTAAGCGCCGAAGTGGGATTTTCAAGGTATTCGTGAGAAATCTGCGAAACGTGCACAAGCCCGTCGATACCTTTTTCCACTTCTACGAACGCGCCGAACGGAACGATACGAACTACCTTTCCGTGGATCACGTCGCCTTCTACGTATTTATCGCCTACCAGATCCCAAGGGTGGGGTTGCAACTGCTTGTAGCCGATTGCCGCCTTTTTGTTGGCAGGGTCGAGTTTAAGCACTTTGAACTGATAAGTTTCGCCGATCTTTAAAACGTCGGTAACGGCAGCGATCGGGCTCCAGGAAATATCGGAAATACGCGCAAGACAATCGAAACCGTTTACCGATACGAACGCGCCGAAGCCGGTTACGCGTTCCACTTTGCCTTCCACCACGTCGCCCTCGTGAACGTTGGCGAAGAATTCCGCTTCTTTCGCGGCTTTTTCCGCTTCTTTCGCGGCGCGTTCCGCCTCGATGATCACGCGTTGGGAAGCGATGATTTCCTTGCCCCGTTCGGTGTTGATTTCCAGCAGTTTCAAACGCAGTTTTTTGCCTACGTATTTATCCAGTTCCTTAACGTACCCCGTACGGATTTCCTTTGCGGGAACGAATACTTTATACGTGCCGAGCGCACCCGTCAGTCCGCCTTTGTTCGAGCCCGTGCAGGTAACGGAAAATTCCTGACCTTCTTTAATGCCTTCCAGCATCGCTTCCTCTTCCTTCACCTGTTTGATGAGTTTCTGAGAAAGTTTTACGGGATTTACCGAAACAACCATCAATTCGATTTCGTCGCCGACGCGTGCGGCAAACGCCTCTTTATCGTACGTTTCGCAATCCACCTCGTCTTTATCCAGAATCACTTCTTTCTTCGCCATGGGCAAAAGCACCGAAACGCCCTGATCGTCCGCTTTGGAGATCGTGGCTTTAATTACGTCGCCCTTTCTGAATCTTTGCTGATTGTCCATGTTCGCAACGACTTGTTCCATCGTCGCTTTGTCTGCCGTTTCCGTTACCATTTTTAAGAGAACCTCCTGAGTCTGCCCGTTAGGCGTGCTTGCGCCCGTTACGATGCCGACCTTTTTAAATCTTTGCAAGTTGGTATAGTCGAAATCCGCGGCGTTTTTCAGACGGAACACGTTGGCGCATTTTTCGGCGCATATCTCGTAAAGTTTGCCCGTGTTACTGCTGTTCAGCCCGCCGATAACAAGAATCGCGTCGCACTCTTCCGCCATTTTTCGCGCCTCGTTTTGCCGACTAACAGTAGTATAACAAATTGTTTTAAAAACTTCAACTGTTTTTTCGCCGCTTTTGCGAAGATTTTTAATAATTTTTTCAAATTTTTCTTCGGAAAAGGTGGTTTGCGCCACAATCGCGCAATCTTTGCCGCTCAAAACGGAAAAATCGTCGTCTTCCGATGAAAAAACGTACGCGCCGTTTTCGCACCAGCCCGTAAGCCCGATTACTTCGGGATGCGTCTTTTCGCCGATAATCACCACCGTTTTTCCCCGTTCGCTCTGCTCTTTCACAATGCGTTGCGTACGCCTTACGAACGCGCACGTACAATCCACCGCTTCTATGTTTCGCCTGCGGCATTCATCGAATACCGCTTTCCCCGCGCCGTGCGAACGGATGAGAAGCCGCGCGCCGTCGGGAACGTCGGCAATATCTTCCACCGTTTTAATGCCGCGACTTTCGATTTGCTCCACCACGTCGCGGTTGTGTATGATTTCACCGTAAATATAGGCGTTTTCCGGATTGATTTTCATCGCGGCGTCCACCGCTTTTTGTACTCCGCTGCAAAAGCCGCCGTTTCGGGCGACGATTACTTTCATACCGCTCTATTCCCCCTGTTTTTCGGTCTGTTTGCCGGTTTGTTTTTTGCTCCGCCGCTTTTTTGCCTGCAGAAACGCCGCGTGCCCGCGTTTTAACGAAAGCAGTTTTTCCTTGATTACGTCGTCCGCCGCTTTCAATTCTTCCGCCGTAAGTTTTTTATCGTAAAATTCCGAAAGTTCGAACGGCTCGCCGTATAGAATATGCGCCGTGCGGAACAAGCGCGGTTTTTTATAGATCGCCACGGGTATTACGGGCACTTTCGCCTTGATGGCAAGCGCCGCCGCGCCCGGTTTGAACGGCAGCATTTCCTCGTTCGTTTTATTGCGCGTCCCCTCGGGAAAAATCGATATTTTTTCGCCGTTTTTCAGACATTTCAACGAGTTCATGAAAGCGCGCGCGTCGTTTCCGTCGCGATTGACGGAAATACAGCGGATTTTTTTACAGATTCCGCCCATCAGCCAATGGTTCGTCACCTCGCGTTTCGATAAAAAATGTATGCCTTCCGTAGTGGTTCGCGCGATGTAAATCGGATCCCAGATCGTATAGTGGTTGCCCGCGTATACGCACGCGCCGTCTTTCGCCCTGCTTTGCCCGTAGCATCTGAACGGCTTGATCAGGCGGAAAATCGGAATGACTATCGCGCGGAGCACGTTCATCAGCGGCATGACGTGTCTGCCTTTTTTATTGGCGGGCACGGTAATGCAATAGGGTTTTTTTCCGCTCTTTTTTTCTTTTTTTTGCGCTTTTTGCGCGCGCACGGCGTTTGATCCGTCGCCTTCCGTTCCCGTTCCGTCGCTTTCGGCGGCGGAGGATACTTGCGCGTTTTCTTTCGTTTCTTCCATTCTGCGTTGCCTCTTACAGTTTTTCGTCTACGATACGCTCTATCTCGCGCACTACTTCTTCTATCGACTTATCGGAAGTATCGATTTCTATCGCGTCGTCCGCCTTTTTTAGCGGCGCGAATTCTCGCCCCTTATCCTGCTTATCGCGCGATAAAATCTGCTCGTAAATTTTCCGCTCGTCCGCTTCCTGACCGCGCGCGAGAAGTTCGAGATATCTTCTTTTCGCGCGGACTCTGCTATCCGCCGTAACGTAAAATTTATAATCGGCGTGCGGCAATACGTACGAACCGACGTCGCGCCCGTCCAGCACGCACGACATGCGCCCCGCGATTTCGCGCTGCATTTCCACCAGCCGCTCGCGCACCTTTCTGTGCACCGCCACGTCGGAAGCGGCGCGCGACACTTCGTTACGGCGTATTTCTTCGGATACGTCCTCGTCGCCGAGATACGTGCGCTGTTCGCCGTTTACGTATTTCACGCGCACCGGCACGCCGGCTGCGGCGCTTTGCGCCGCCTCGCCGTCTTTCGGATTTATATTTTTCCTGAGCAGCCCCAGCGCGAACGCGCGGTACATTGCGCCCGTATCGAGATACAAAATGCCGTAATCGGCGGCGAGAATTCTCGCCACCGTGCTTTTGCCGCTGCCCGCAGGTCCGTCCAACGCGATATTTATCTTTTTTTCGCCGATGTTCTTCAATGTTTTCATCATCCTTACCGTTTTTGCTTATAGGCGCATTATACCATTTTCTGAACGGATTCGTCAAGTCTTTTGGTAACGCGTATGCGGAATCGCCCGTTTTTCTTATACGCTTTTACCCGCCAGATAACCCGTCGAAAAGGCGATTTGCAGATTGTAACCGCCCGTAAACGCGTCCGCGTCAAGCGTTTCGCCGCATATTTTCAAGCCGCTTACTTTTTTCACGTCCATGGTTTTAGGATTGATTTCGGATAAATCCACTCCGCCCGAAGTTACGATCGCTTCGGAAAAACCACGCAGGGAAAGCGGTTGCATTTCAAACGCTTTCAGCGCCTTTATCAGCCGTTCCCGCTCCTCTTTCGTAACGGAATTGCACCGCTTTTCCGGCGATATATCCGCCTGCGATAACACGGCGGATATGATTTTATGCGGCAGAAGTTCCGCCGCCGCGTTTTGCAGCGTCTTGTTTTTATATTCGTCAAACAGCCGCAAAAGCCGCTTTTCCAGCGTGGGAACGTCGAGCGCGGGCTTAAAATCGAGAAATAAACGCACGTCGTTCAGATTTCTGCGGTTGATCAGCGACGATAACGACAAAACGACAGGCCCGGAAACGCCGAAATGCGTAAAGAGCATCTCGCCGAAATTCGCGTAGATTTTTTTCCCCTCCGCCGTTGCCGAAAGCGTTACGTTTTTTAACGATAATCCCTGCGCCTCTTTAAAATAATCGCCCGATTTACCGCTCGGTTTTAAATTTATTCCGCAAAGCGCGGGGCGAGGTTCCGTCAGTTTTAACCCGAGTTTTTTTGCGAACGCGTACCCGTCGCCCGTAGAACCCGTGGAAGGATAACTTACGCCGCCCGTACACACGACGGCGACCTCGCACGGGAACTCGCGCTTATCCGTTTTCACCGCTACTATGCGTGGCATAATACCTATGTCAGGCGAAGTACTTGTAAGCAAATCGGTAACCGTTTCGTTGAGAAATATCTTTACGCCTGCCTTTACGCAGGCTCTTTCCAGCGTTACGGTAACGTCGCTGGCGTGATCGGATAACGGAAACACTCTGCCGCCGCGTTCGGTTTTTAAGGCTAAACCGCGCGAAGAGAAAAACTCCATACAGTTTTGCGGCGTGAAAGAATACGCCGCGCTGTACAGAAATTTGCCGCCGTGCACCACTTTGGTAAGAAAATCGGCGGGCGGAACGTCGTTGGTGAGGTTGCACCTGCCCTTTCCCGTGATATATATTTTTTTACCGAGTTTTTCGTTTTTTTCTATCAGGAACACTTCGTTGCCGTTTTCCGCCGCAACGCACGCCGCCATCATGCCCGAAGCGCCCCCGCCGATTACGCATACTCTTTTCACCGTTTATTTTTCCTTTTCCGTTTCTTTTTAACGAAAAGAACGGCACGGAGCGGAAAACGCCGTGCCGAAAAATTTTATTCGCCGTTATACGGGATAGACGCCGCTTTGGGCGAGGTCTTTATCCACGCCGTCTTTATGCGCCGCGCGCCATTTGAAGAAGTTTTCAGCCACCTGTTCGAATACGGCGTAAGAAAGAACGTCCTCTTCCTTTTCGTAATAGCCCATATCGATGACTTTTTGTTTAATTTCTTCGTATTCCGGTTTGATGAGGTCGGCGGGGCGGCAGGTAATGCGTTCCGTATTGCCCAATACCTTTTTCGCCACCTCTTCGTTGACGGGAAGAGGCAATTTACCGTATTTCCCCGCAAACAGATCCTTCGTTTCTTTGGGTACCATTTTATAGCGCTCGCCCGTGATTACGTTCATCACCGCCTGCGTTCCCACAATCTGCGAAGAAGGCGTAACCAACGGAGGATATCCGCAGTCTTTCCGCACGTTGGGCACTTCGGCAAGACATTCGGAAAGTTTATCTTCTTTGCCCGCCTTTTTCAGTTGGTTGATAAGGTTGGAAAGCATACCGCCGGGCACCTGATAGATCAGCGTGTTTACGTCGATTCCCTTTACTTTATCGGTGAGAATTCCGTCGTCTTTCAGCCGTTTTTCCACCGTTTTGAAGTGTTTTACGATCGGCAGGAGTTGCTCTACGGAAATCCCCGTATCGTACGGCGTGCCTTTCAGCGTTGCCACAAGCGGTTCGGTGGCGGGTTGCGAAGTTCCGTTGCCGAGCGGCGAAAGCGCGGTATCCACGATGTCCACGCCCGCAAGTATCGCCATTAAATACACCATATCGCCCGTGCCCGTAGTGTTGTGCGTATGAAGATGCAGTTTCGTTTCCGGTTTCAGCGCGGCTTTCAGCGACGTTACCAGGCGGTACGCGTCGAAAGGCAACAACAAATTCGCCATGTCTTTCAGGCAGATATTGTCCGCGCCCATGTTTTCCAGCGTTTTGGCGAGCGATACGAAATATTCGTCCGTATACACGGGGCCTGTGGTGTACGATATGGTTGCTTCGCACACGCCGCCGTATTTTTTAATGGCTTTCATCGAAGTTTCAAGGTTTCTGGGATCGTTGAGCGCGTCGAATACGCGCACTACCGTTACGCCGTTTTCGATGGATTTTTCCACGAATTTTTCCACCAGATCGTCGGCGTAATGACGGTATCCCAAAAGATTCTGCCCGCGAAGAAGCATCTGAATGGGCGTTTTCTTTAAATACGATTTCAGAACGCGCAATCTTTCCCACGGATCTTCGTTTAAAAAGCGAAGGCAGGAATCGAACGTGGCTCCTCCCCACGCTTCCAGAGAATAATAGCCGATATTATCCAGCGCGTCCAGCGCGGGAATCATTTCGTCAAGCCGCATGCGCGTCGCCGCCTGAGATTGGTGCGCGTCGCGTAAAATCGTTTCAGTTATAAGCACTTTTTTAGCGTTTTTATCGTTTACGTTTATTTCCATAATAATTTATTACCTCCGAGGTATCGCCTTAAAACGTATCGCCTGAGAACGGTATCGCCCCGATTAAAAGAGCGAAAGCAGGAAGCCCGCGGCGATTGCCGAGCCGATTACCCCCGCCACGTTAGGCCCCATTGCGTGCATAAGTAAATGGTTGGAAGGATCGGTTTCGCGCCCTACGTCTTCGGAGATACGCGCCGCCATGGGGACGGCGGATACGCCCGCGCTGCCGATTAAAGGATTGATCTTTCCGTGAGAAAGTTTGCACATCAATCTGCCCATCAAAAGTCCGCCGATCGTGCCGAATATAAACGCGAACAGCCCCAGCGCCACGATTTTTAACGTGGAAAGCGTGAGGAACACGCCGCCGTACGCCTTCGAACCTACGCACACGCCGAGAAAAATAGTAACGGTGTTCATCAATCCGTTCTGCGCCTGAGAAGAAAGGCGTTCGGTAACGCCCGATTCGCGGAGCAGATTACCGAGCATCAGCATGCCCAGAAGCGGAATCGCGTCCGGCAGCAACATGCCCACCACCATCGTAACCAGAATGGGGAAAACTATCTTTTCGAGTTTGCTTACGGGACGGAGTTGTTTCATTTTGATTTTGCGCTCTCTTTCGGGCACGAGAAGGCGCATGATCGGCTTTTGTATAATGGGAATCAGCGCCATGTACGAATATGCCGCGATAGCGATTGCCGAAAGCAGATTTTCGCTTGTATATTTAGACATCATCTGCGTGACGTAAATCGCCGTGGGGCCGTCCGCGCCGCCGATAATGGCGATGGAACACGCCGCCGCCAGATCGAAACCGAGCACAATCGCCAGAAACAGCGCTACAAAAATGCCCAGTTGCGCCGCCGCGCCGATAAACATGCTTTTCGGATTGGAAATCAGCGGACCGAAATCGGTCATCGCGCCGATGCCGAGGAAGATGAGCGGCGGATAAATCACTTTATCCACGCCGTAGAAAAGGTACCATAAAAGCCCCCTGTTCTGCACGTTTTCGTAGGTGTGCTCCACCCCTTCGGGGTACGTGCCCCACACGATATCGTACGCGCCCGGAATATTTACGAGAAACATACCGAAAGCGATCGGCAAAAGCAGAAGCGGCTCGAATTTTTTTACGATTGCAAGATAGAAGAGCACTACCGATACGGCGAGCATTACGTAATTTTGCCATACGCCGTTGGCGAGCCCCATCTGATTCCACAGTCCCTTTAACATCTCGCCGATATTAACGAGTAAATTTTGCGTCATTTGAGTTCTCCAAAAACTGTATTGCGGAAGAAAATCTGCACGGTGATCAACCGATTACGGCAAGAACGCTGTCCGATTCGACGTTTGCGCCTTTCGCCACGGCGAACGATACCACGCCTGCTACGGGCGCGGTGATTTCGTTATCCATCTTCATGGCTTCCAGCACCAGAATTGGCTGATCTTTCGCCACCGTCGTTCCTTCCGCCACCAGCAACTGTTTGATGAGCCCGGGGAAAGGCGAGAGTACTTTTTCGCCGTTCGCGTTCGCCGCGCTTGCTTTGGGCGCGGCTGCGGGCGCAGCCGAAGGCGCCGCAGGCGCGGACGCGCTTTTTACGGGAGCAGGGGCGGGCGCGCTCGCCGATACGAACGTTGTTTTCGGCGCGGTGCTTGCGCCCACTTCTTCCACGCCTACTTCGTACGATGTTCCGTTTACGGTAATGATAAAATTACGCATATTTTATAACTCCTTGATTTTTCCTGAACTGTATTGTTCGCTTATTTTTAGTTTTTTACGAATGTTATTCCGGCGGCATGCGCTTACAAGGCGGGTTTGCCGCATGCAAAGCGGCGTTCGCCGCGTTTTTTAGTTTACTTTTATTTTACATTCTTCTGATTCGTCTCACCACGAATCCGCAGTTTCTGCCGCTGCCTGCGTAAATCGCCGCAATCGCCGCGGAGATGACGGCAACCGTTTCTTCGCCGATTTCTTCCTGCGCCGCCGTTTGCACGTCTGCGGCGGCAAGTTCCTCCTGCGCGGTTTTCTCCGACTCCGCGACCGACTCCGCTTTTTTCGCATTTTTCGCCGTTTTTGCAATTTTCTCGGTTCTCGCCGTTTTCGCCGTTTTTTCAACGCCGTCCGCGCTCTTTTTAACCGTGGTTGTCTGAATCAGTTTCCCCACCGCCCACACGATAAACACAAGAACGGCAATGCCTACGAATACGATGATAAACCCCAGCAAGGCGTCTATCGCGGCTTCGCCCGGACTGATTTTTTTGTTATAAAGCGACGGATCAAACGCTTCCGCCAGCAAATTAGAAAACATAGGTTTTTTATCCTCCTCTTTCAGCCGATCAGCATCTGTAAAGCGGATATTAAATACTGTTTGACGAATTGCGGTTCGATTACGTCGTCGATATAGCCGTCTTTCGCCGCGTTCACGGGGTCGGCTTTTTCGTTGCCGTAGCGTTCCGCCAAAACGGCTTTATCCGCCTTTTCGCCCGAAAATTCTATTTCCGCGCCCTGCACGTCGTTAAACAGCGCGATTTTCGCCGTGGCGAACGCACACGTATAATCGAACCCCGCCGACTTTGAAGCGAACAGAGAATACCCGAGCCCCACCGCGTTTTTATAGACCACGGCGATTTTCGCCGCGTCGATCGTATCTAATATATTCAGATATTCGGCCGCTTCTTTCAACGCGCGGGAATTATGCGTGCAAAGGCAGGGCGCAATCCCCGCTACGTCGGAAAATACGACGAGCGGCAGACGGTAACATGCCGCGAATTCCGCAAACGTTTTTACTTTGGCAAGGTTGTCCGCGTTCAGTTGCACGGGCTCGTCGCCGCCGTCGAATACCACCGCCGCCGCCGCGATTCCGCCGATCCGGCAAAGATACGTTTTTACTTCCGGCGAACAGAGCGCGCCCGTTTCTACCGCGTTTTCGAAAATCTGCGCCAGGGTCTGCGCGTCCGCTTTTTCGTTCAGTGCGGGACACGGCTCGTTAAGTTCCGCGTCGAGCATGGGCGAAGATACGATTTCGGTGATTTCCGCGATGGTTGCTTTCACCTCTTCCATTCCTTCCGCTTCGAAGGCGGGAATGCCCGATTTATTCAGAGATTTCGCCGTGCCGACGTCCTCTTTTTTCACCGTTTTGCCCGTTTTTGCAGCGATGACGAGCGGTGAATTTACGGCAAGAGCCGAATTCTTCAAAAAGAACGTGAAGTCCGCTACGGCGCACAACGCCGCCAACGAGCCGTATACCTCGCCGTTCACCACAACGTACTGCGGAACGACGCCCTTTAACTGCGTGGCGCGCATCAGGACTTTGGCGACGCCTTCCATTGCGGTTACCCC
>JAQYLE010000041.1 GCA_028720205.1 Clostridia bacterium | reverse complement strand
TGATCAATATAAATAAACTGGAAAACTGCGAGGTTCAACTTGCCATAGCCGCGATCGACAACCTTCCCGCCGTATCGGAAGTGGAACCCTATCATAAAACCGCGATAGACAAAGTGCGTGCGGCGTGCGATTCTCTTACTGCCGAGCAACTTGGCAAAGTAACCAACTACGCAACGTTAACCGCGCTTGAAACGGCTTTTAACGAAAAGTTTGAAGTCGTCGTTGAAATGACGGCGGAGAATAACGGTTATCTCGCAAGACCCGCTACCTGGTTAGGGACGAATTACACGATAGGGTATAGCGCGGATGAAACGTACGGCAACCTGATCGTAATGAATCCCGTGGCAAAAGTAACGGAAGCGCATAACGCGTTTGAATGTACGCTTACCGACGCTCTTGACGCAACGAAATACGACAAGGTTTGTTTCTACGTGTATAACGGCAGCGATAGCGACAAGGGTTTGTTCGTTCGGTTCGACGGCGGCACGTATATTCCCTCGTTTATGACGCTTAAATCCGGCTGGAATAAGGTGGAAATGACGGTAGAACAATTCAATACGCTGAATATTCTTGGAATAGGTTCCGTAAGTCAGACGTCTGCCGTTTACAAATTCAGCGATATTTACGCCGTAAAAAAGACGAGTGCCGGCTAATCCGGTGAAATGGCGGTAAAAACAGTTTTGGCCGCTCGCGCACAGTTGCGGGCGGCTAATTCAATCCCGAATTTTTGGACGGATAACATGAAAAAAACAAGAGACAACACATCAATATTTGCCGCAGAAAAAAAGTTCGACAGGTTCGGCGGGGTGAAAACTCTGCCGTTCTGGTCGTGGAACGATTCGCTGGAAAAAGACGTATTGTTGCGGCAGATAGAGGGTATGAAAAAAGACGGTATCGGCGGCTTTTTTATGCATGCCCGATCGGGGTTAAAAACGGAATATCTCAGCGACGAATGGTTTGAAAATATCCGCGCCTGTGCAAAAAAGGCAAAAGAAGAGGGAATGGAAGCCTGGGTGTACGATGAAAACGGCTGGCCGAGCGGTACGGTAGGCGGTAAGATGCTTCAGGATAAAGACAATCTGGAATGGTATCTTGAAGCGGACGTTTCAACTTACGATTCTTCCGCGCTCGTCAGTTACGATATTTCCGGCGAAAAACTGCGGCGGATAGAAACGGGCGGTCAAGCCGGGCAATGTCTGAATATTTATCGGCGCGTTGCCGTGTCTTCCGTCGATCTTCTCGACGGGCGCGTGGTAGACAAGTTTCTGAATTTGACGCACGAGGAATATAAGCGCAGACTGGGCGACGATTTTAAGTTACTCAAAGGCTTTTTTACCGACGAGCCTCAGTTTTGCAGAACAGGCGCGGTATACCCTCATCTTATCGGCGAATATTTCTTTAACGAGTACGGGCAGGACGTGCTGGACGGATTAGGTCTGTTGTTTATTGAAAAAGAGGGATACCGCTCGTTTCGCTATCGTTACAGAAAAGGTTGTCAGGACTTGTTTTTAAAAAATTTTGCGCAAAAAGTATACGGCTGGTGCAACGAAAACGGCGTAATGCTTACCGGGCATTATATCGAAGAGCGCGATCTTTACGCGCAAACGTTGTTCAATTCGGGAATTATGCCTTTTTACGAATATGAGCACATTCCGGGAATAGACTGGCTGTGTAAACGGTTTATGTCCGTTGTGCCTGCGCGGCAGGTTGGCAGCGTGGCGGCGCAATTACAAAAAGAGCAGGTTTTAACCGAAACGTTTGCCATGACGGGTTGGGACGCAACGCCGAAAGAACTGAAAGCGATAGCGGAATTTCAGCATTTTTACGGTACGAATACCGTATGTCAGCATTTGTTGCCTTATTCCGAATCGGAAAGCAGAAAGTACGATCACCCTTTACATTTTTCAAAAGTCAATCCGTGGATCGGCGAAGGATTTAAACCCTTCAACGAATATCTCGAAGCAATCGGCGGTTTTTTTAAAAATACCGAAGAATTTGTCAACGTTGCCGTTCTGCACCCGGTGCGCAGCGCCTATTTCGTGTTCCGTTTCGGCGACGAAAACAGCACGAAAGAGTTGGACGACGCGTTTTTAGGGCTTTCCGATTATCTTGCAAAGCACGGAATCGGTTTTCATTACCTCGACGAAACGTTACTTGCAAAACACGGGTTCGTACGCGGCGATAAAATAGGCTGCGGAGTAAAAGAGTACAAATACCTTATTATTCCCAAGTGCTACACCATGGATAAAACTACCGAAAAAGCGGTGAGAGAGTTTGCGCAAAACGGCGGAAAATTGTTGTTTGCTTCCGATAAGCCGCAATATCTCGAAGGGGAAGAGCACGACTATTCATATCTGAACGGCAACGTAACTATGGAAGAGATTGCCGCAGATCAGCCGTATTCGGTGAAAACCGTTTCTGAAAAAGTATTTTCCTCATACAGAAAGTGCGGCGAGTTCGATTGTATCTGTCTGTTAAACACAGATGACGACAGAAACGCGGAATGCAACGTGACGGCAGACGGGGTTTTATCTTTTTACAACGTGTTCACGGGAAAGCAGACGGCTTGCAACGGCAGAGTGATTCTGCGCCCGTTACAATCGGCGTATATAATCGTGGAAAAATCCGGGAACGTCTTAGAAGAAGTACCTGTAAAAAAAAGAGTCGTCCTGCCGTGCGAATCCTTGCATATCGCGCAGTGTTCCGACAACGCTCTGCTTCTGGATTTCGCCGAATATTCTACGGACGGCGAACGTTTTTCGCCGCGAATGCTTACGGCGGGTATTTTTCAGGCGTTGTTACAAGCGCGTTACAACGGCAAACTCGTTTTGCGCTATCCCTTTGAGGTGAGGAAAATTCCTAAGCGGGCGATGATTCTTTCCGAATATGCGGAGGGGGTTTCCGTCAATGGGGAACGCGTCGCGTTTGACGGGCGGTATTGCGGCGAACGAGGCATGTTGCTGGGCGATATAGCGCGGCTGTTGCGTTGCGGCGAAAACACCGTGGAGGTGGATTTGCGGTTTTATCAATCGGAACAGGTGTATTATGCGCTGTTCGGCAAAGGCGTTACGGAAAGCGTACGCAATTGTCTCGTATACGATACTTATATTAGCAATGTGTACGTTTTGGGCGATTTCGGAGTATTCACCGATCTGCCTGTGCAATCCGCCCGCGAACGTAACGTTGTGTTTGCCGAAGATTTTTATATTGCCGGGCGGAAAGATTACATAAACGGCGATTGTTGCGGAGGAACGGTTTCGGCGGGGTATCCGTTTTTTGCCGGCTCTATGAAGTTTGTGCAGGAGTTGGTTTTAGAACAAACGGACGTTTCGCTGGTTGTTCCCGGCAGAATTCATCTGGCGCGGATACGGGTTAACGGAACGTATGCCGGCGAATTGTTGTTTGAGGACAGCCTCGATATTTCCGCCTTTGCGAAAAAGGGAAAAAATATTATAGAAATAGAAGTATTTACGGGCGCCCGTAATTTCTACGGGCCGCATCACGACGCGCGTTTCGACGAAAATTACGGCGTGTCGCCTTTTTCTTTCGAACTTCCGAACGGTTGGAAGAACGGGAAAAATATTTTAGCGCGTAACTCGTATTCTCTGGTGAACGGCGGAATTATCCGAATCGGTCCAAAGCCGTGGTACAGTAAATCGATATAGGACTCGAGTCGTCGCCCTTATCGCGGGCATAAGTCGCATTTGATAAGGCGATTCTCCGTTTTAATAATCGTCAAAAAAACAAAGAAGCGGAAAATTCACCGTGCGCGATAAAAAGTGCGATAAAAAACTCCGATTGTTCGCAACGAAAAGCGTACGCAACGGTGCGATAGATAAGTTCGGATAATTAACGTTCCGGTTGCCGGACAAGTTAAAGGCGAATCTGTTTCCGTAAGGAGACAGGTTCGCCTTTAAAGTTTTTATTCCGGTTCAGGAAAACTTGGGGAAGACCGCGCAAACGCGCGTGCCTTCGCCGTATTCGCTTTCGATAGTAAGGGTTGCGTCGTACAGTGCGCAAACGTGTTTTACAATGGCAAGCCCCAATCCCGTGCCGCCCGTGCGTTTGCTGCGCGATTTATCCACGCGATAAAACCGTTCGCAAAGGCGCGGGATGTTTTCTTTTTTTACGCCTATACCCGTATCGCTAACGCACAGGGTAACGTTTTGTTCCGTTTCGGCGATTTCCACCGTAATTTTACCGCCCGGTTTGTTGTAGTTTACCGCGTTGGAACAAAGATTCTGCACCAGTTCGTAAATCTTTTTCGGGTCGGCAAGCAGCATACTGTCGCCTTGAACGGTTGCCGTTATCTGTTTTTCTTTTATCGCGCCCGCAAGTTCAGAAAGCGCTTCCCGCGCGGTATCGGAAAGATTTACGGCAACGCGCGTTTCTTCCGACTTCGCGTTTCCGTTTTCAAGATTGCTTAATTTCAGCATATCCGAAACCAGCGAAGATAAACGAAGACATTCTTTGTGAAGCGTTTCCAACTGTTTGGCGGCGGTTTCGTCGCCGACGTCTTTGCTGAGCAGAAGTTCGCTGAGCCCCTGAATAACGGTGATAGGGGTTTTCAATTCGTGCGAAGCATTTGCGAAGAAATCGCTTCTTTGGCGTAACGCGTCTTTCGCGGCGGTGATATCCGTTACGACTACGATAGAGGAGATGCGGTTTTTTATCGTTTCATCGGTAATTTTCGTAATGGCGACGGATAAAGTTTTTTCTCCGCTTTGCCATTCGAAAAAATAGTTTTCGTTAAGATGCCCGGTGATTTTTTCATAAAGTTCGGCGTTTTCAATCAGATAAATCAAACCGTTGTCTTCCGCCGTAATCCGTCCGCCCAGAAGACGGGCGGCGCTCCGGTTGGCAAAAACCGCCTGTTTTTTTTCGTTCAGAGCAACGATTCCCTGCGATACGCTTTCTAAAACGGCGTTGAGTTTGGCGTGTTCCTGTTCTTCTTTTGTAATATGCGAATAAATATTTGCGTTTAGATCGTTGATTTCGTTATAAACCTCGTAAAATTCCGGTTCGTGCGAATTGACGACGAGCGGTCGGTAGCGCCCTTCGTTCAGACTTTTCAAACTTTCGCCTACGCCGGAAATTTTTGCCGAAATCTGTTTGCACAATATTCCCGATAAAAGCATGGAAAGGGCAAAAACGCCGATCAGAGCCGCCGCCATCAAGGGCACGGAAACGCTGATATACGAAGAAATTTCACTGCTTTTTACGGCGAGGCGCACAATCACTTCTTCGCCGCTTTGCAAAGTGGTTTTCATCGCGTAATAGGTCATTTTTGCGCGGAAAGTATCCGAATACCGTTCCACGGCTTTAGGCGTATCGTTCAACGCGTTGATAATCTCTTCTCTGTTCGCGTGGTTTTCAAGTTCCGCCGCGGTGTCGCTTTCGTAAATCACGTTTCCGTCGGTGGATAAAACGGTAAGCCGGAACGCCCCGCTGTTCTGATATCGGTCGAACGCGGAAAAATCGGAAGCGTCGCGCATAAGCGAAGCAACGATTTCCGTTTCGTACGAAAGCCTGTCGCGTAAAATATTTTTAGCGTTTACGTTAACGGCGATTACGCCGCAGGAAAACATCAACAACGTAGAGAGCAGAGTAATCAGAAGAAATTGTAAAAATATTTTTCGTTTCATTTTATTTCAAAGCGGTAACCCACGCCGCGTACGGTAACGATGCAATCGGGCCCGCCCGCCCGTTTTATTTTTTCGCGGAGGGAAGCCATATGCATATCCAGCGTTCGCGTTTCGCCCAGGAAATCTTCTCCCCAAACCTCGCGGAACAATTCTTCCCGCCCGATGGTAACGCCCGACTTTTCCGTAAGGAGTTTCATCAGTTTAAATTCTTTCAGCGTAACTTGCAAATCGTTTTCGCGGTAGTAAATTTTATAGGTGTTGGCGTCGATGACGAAACCGTCGGCGGAACGCACGTACATACTGCTTCGGCGCAAATTGGTTTTAACGCGCGCCAGAAGTTCAAGGATAGAAAAAGGTTTAGCCATATAGTCGTCGGCGCCCTTGTTCAGACCTTTTACAAAACTGATTTCATCGGTTTTCGCGCTGACGATAATTACGGGAAGAAGTTCGTCGAATTGCCTGATTTTCGTTAAAATGGTAAAGCCGTCCATATCCGGCAGCATAATATCCAGAATAACGAGGTCGGGTTTTTCCCGACGGAAAGCGGCGAAAAACGAGTCGCCGTTTTCAAAGGTTTTCAGGTTGTAAACGCCTTCGAACGCGCCTTCGTATACTTCGCGAATGCCTTCGTCGTCTTCCACGGCGTAAATCGTTTTTTGCTCCATCAGAATTTTTCGTGTACTCCCGTTTCGTTGTATTTCGTCCATTCCGCCACGTTAACGGCGTGGTCGCCAATGCGTTCCAGATATTTTGCCACCATCATCAGTTCAATCGCCTGATCTCCGTTTTTCGCGTCTTCTTTAATCAGGTCGATGAGTTCGTTTTTCACGGTAAGGAACAGTTCGTCCATAGAATCGTCCAGAGCGATCACCTCGTTTGAAAGGGGAATGGAATGAAGAATAAAAGAATTCACGCTTTCGCGCGCCATTTTAACGGCGAGTTCGCCCATTTTTGAAATGTGGTGCAGTTCTTTGATATATTCGTCTCCGGGCATGGTATACACAAGTTCGCCTATATCGCTTGCCTGATCGCCGAAGCGTTCGATATCCGTAATCATCTTCAAGGCGGTGGAAACCTCGCGGAAGTCTTTTGCTACGGGCTGTTGTTTCAAAAGAATACGCATGCACTTTTTTTCAATGTCCATTTCGTATTCGTCCACGCGTTTATCCGTGTCGCCCACGCTTTTTCCAAGCGCCCTGTCCCGTGATAAAAGCGCGTGAATGGCCGTTTCTATCATCGTTTCGGTGAGGCGGCACATTTCCACGAGTTCCGTTTTTAAATCGCTGAGTTCTTCTTCGAAAAGTTTTCGTACCGACATTATCTGCCTCCATTATACAGTATTTTTCTTTAAAATTCAATCGTTTGAACGGTTTATTTTTAAATTGCCGCAAATCGTAACGCCGTTTTTCAAAAATCAACCGAAACGCCCCGTGATATACCGTTCCGTGCGCTCGTCTTCCGGTGAGGTAAACACCTGTTCGGTATCGCCGAATTCGATGAGTTCGCCGAGGAGGAAGAACGCGGTTTTATCGGCGATTCTCGCCGCTTGCTGCATGTTGTGCGTAACAATTACTATGGTAATATCTTTTTTCAGTTCGTCTACGAGTTCTTCTATTTTTCCCGTGGAAATCGGGTCGAGCGCGGAAGTCGGTTCGTCCATCAATAAAATTTTCGGTTCTGCGGCAAGCGCGCGGGCGATGCACAGGCGCTGCTGCTGACCGCCGCTCATGCCTACGGCGTTTTTCTTCAAGCGGTCTTTCACCTCGTCCCAGATATCTGCTTTGCGCAGCGATTTTTCCACGATAGCGTCTAAATCGTATCTGTTTTTTACGCCGAATGTACGCGGGGCGAAAGCGATGTTGTCGTAAATGCTCATCGGAAAGGGATTGGGTTTCTGAAACACCATACCCACGTTTTTTCTAAGCAGGTTCACGTCCGTTTCTTTATCGAAAATATTCACGTCGCCTATTTTGTATTCGCCCGTAATGCGGCAGCCTTCCACCAGATCGTTCATTCGGTTGAAAATTTTTAAAAAAGTGGATTTTCCGCACCCGGAAGGACCGATCAGCGCGGTAACCTGCCGTTCGGGAATTTCTACGTTTATATTTTTCAGCGCGTGAAAATCGCCGTAGTATAAGTTGCAGTCTTTAGCGCTGATGTTCGTTTTATCCGTAAAGTTTTTCATTTGGCTTCTCCCGTTTTTCTTTTAATGAGTTTTCCCGCGCCGCTTGCCAGCAGATTCAGGCAGATCACGAAGATCAGAAGTACCACCGCCGTCGCCGCCGCCTCGTTCGGGTAGCCGTGGCTGGCAAAATAATAAATATCCAGCGCAAGGCTTGTGCCCGGCGAAAGCAGGGTTTCGGGCACTTTGTTCACCACCATGCCCACCGTTAAAATCAGCACGGCGCTTTCGGAAACCACGCGCCCTATCGAAAGGATAATCGCCGTAACCACGCCGCTTGCGGCGGAGGGAAGAACGATTTTGAATATAGTGCGCACCTTGCTGGCGCCCAGCGCGTACGCGCCTTCGCGAAGTCCGCTCTGTACCGCAAGCAGACTTTCTTCCGTGGAGCGCACCACGGTGGGTAAAATCATTATGGCAAGCGTAATGCCCCCGCCAAGCATGGAATAGCCCCAGCCGAACGCCACAACGAAAATCAGATAGCCGAACAACCCGTAAACTATGCTGGGTATGCCCGCAAGCGTTTCGGTGGCGATGCGTATGGCTTTTACGAATTTTCCCTTGTTGTTTGTGTATTCCGCCAGAAAAATCGCACAGCCCGTGCCTACGGGCACGGCGATGAGAATGGCAATCAGCACAAGTTGCAACGTGCCGACAAGCGCGGGAAATACGGTGGGGGAGGCGGATTTGTACTGCCCGAACAGCAGGCGGAAAGAAAGTTTTCCCGCGCCGTTTACAAGTACGTTTACAACGATTGCCGCCAGTGCCGTCAAGGAAACGCCAAGGGCAACGTAACATACTATTTTTAACGCCGAATAAAATTTTCTCATTGTTCTTCGCCCTCCTTTTCCGTGCGGTACGGCTGCGGGTCCGGCGTATTCCGTTGCCGCCGCTTGTTTTCAGGCGTTGTATCTTCCTGCAAGGTCGCCGCTTGTAAGGGGTTTAAGGTTTTTTGTAAAGATTCTTCCTGCGAAAATTCCACCTGTTCTTCCGCGGTTGCGGCGGTTTTTTGCTTCTCTTTTTTCGCGCTTTTTTCCGTTTTGTCGCGCTTTAAGAAAGAAAAACTTACGTTAAGAAGCAAAGTGAATACAAAGAGCACCACGCCGCAGGCGATGAGGGCGGCGCGCGCGTCGGTGGTGAGTTCCATTGCGCCCATGGCGATGTTCGCCGTCAGCGTTCTTACGCTTTGAAATACGCTTTCGGGCAATTCGGGACTGCCGCCGATCACCATAATCACCGCCATCGTTTCGCCTATCGCCCGCCCGATTGCCAGCACGACGCCTGCAAATACGCCGCTTTTCGCCGCGGGCAGCATTACTTTAAACGTGGTTTGTTCTTTCGTTGCGCCGAGGGCGAGCGCTCCTTCGTAATAACTTTCCGGCACGCTGTTCAAAGCGTCTGAACTAACGCTGACGATGGTGGGCAAAATCATAATACCCAAAACGATCGACGCGGAAAAAATGCCGTAACCCACGCCCGTAGGGGCGATATAATCGCGTACGAAGGGAACGATTACCGTCATGCCGAACATACCGAAGATCACGGAAGGGATGCCCGCAAGCAGATTGATAACCTGCCGTATGGGGGCGACGATTTTTTTCGGCACGAATTTATACAGCGCCACGGCGGTAAGCAAGCCCACGCCTATTCCGAAGATAACGGAAAGCGCCGTAACGTACAACGACGCGACGATCATAGGGAAAATGCCGAACGAGGGTTGATCGGCAAGCGGCGCCCATTTCATTCCCGCAAGAAATTTTCCCACGCCCGTTTTTGCGATAAACGGAATACCGTTGGCAAACAGAAACACGGTGATTGTGGCAAGCGCCAGAATGGAAAAAACAGCAGAGAAAAGGAATACTCCGCGCATTACCTTTTCTCTGACGTTGATAAATTTATGAATGTTTTTCATATGTCTTGTATGCCCCGAAAAGGAGGTCTCCGATGATTTGCTTCCCTGATTATTCGCTCGCCTTTATTTGCTCACCTTCGCCCAAGTTTTAATCGCGTTGTCTCCGGCGTCGCAATCGTAGATATTTTTCAGGTCGGCAAGCGAAATGCTGTTTAACGGGTTCGCCTTGTTTATAATTACGGCGATGCCGTCTTTCGCCACTTCGTAATACGTACAGTTGCTTGCCTTGCTGGAGTTAAACGCTTCGGAAATCATACCGAAATCGGAAACGCCGTTCTGTCCGTCGTTGTAGCCCGTGCCGCTGCCGCCGCCGGCAACGCTTACCGAAACGTTCTTTTGCAGAGTTTCGAATTCTTCCGCAAGGAATTCCATCAGCGGCTTTAACGAAGTGCTGCCCGAGATTTTGATTTCGCCCGAAAGAGCGGGATCCGCCACGTACTGCACGGCGTTCTCTTTGGTGGAAACGTATCCTTTTTCCGAGATGATCTTCTGCGCCTGAGCGCTTTGCAGATAGGTGAGGAACGCCGCGTTTACGCCCGAAGATACGCGCGATGCCTGATAAATTACGTTAAGCGGACGGGAAATTTTATACGTGCCGTTTTTGATGTTCGCCACGGTGGGGGCAACGCCGTCAACGTTTAAAAGTTTTACTTCGTCGGTTACAAAGCCAAGCGAATCGTACGCAATCGCTAAGGAATTGCCTTTTACTTCCTGCAATACGGCGGTGGTGCCTGTCGCAACAATCGCGCCCGATACGTCCGCTTTGCCTTTCAGCCCGATCAGTTCCATAAACGCGCTTTTCGTACCGCTGCCGTCCTCGCGCACCACTACGCTTATATTTTTGTTTTCATCGAAGGTCGCCGTGTCTTTTTTGCAGGCGGTAAAACTTGCCCCCGCCCCGAACGCCAACGTTAAAGAAAGTGCCGCCATTACAGATTTTTTCATAATTTTTTTATCTCCTTGTTTTGTTTTGCGCTTCTATTATATCCGAAAGGATTTTTCCGTACTATCACTTTTTAGTAAGCCGTATGTAAAGTTTTTGTAAAATCAACTTTCCTTTTATATCCGAAAGGTTTTTATATGTTAAGCGTGTTTTTACGCGACGTTTTTTGTTCCGCTTTTCTGCGACGGTATTTTTTCGCGACGATAATAACGCGCGCGTGCGCTGAACGGGCGCCGCGGCGTATGCCTGAACTTCGCGGTTTTAACGCTTTGCTATCCTATCCCCTGTGCCGTATGTACGTATCGTATGCCTGCCCCGTAAACCTATATGCCCGTTTAATATGCACGCATTCCGAATCGTTTTCATCGCTACCGTTCCGCCTGTATCGTTTTCCTGCGCCGTAAACCCGTGTACCCGTTCAGTATGCACCACGTATCGTTTTTGTCGCCGGCGTTTTCGTTTGTAACGGTCGGCTTTGCCGCGCGACTGCGTTTATCCTCCAACGCCGCACGCGGAAGCGGAAAGAATATAACGCGTTTGTGCGCCGTTTCTGAAAGCGCCGTTTGCTTTCAAAAGCGTTAAAAATATACTCTACCGAGAGTAGAGGGCCGGATAAAACGCTTTTTTCTGAGTAAAATACGCGGTAATCGACGTAAAAAAACGGAAGAAACGTTTATAGTAAATTATATTAAAAACGCATAAAAACAATAAAAAAACTGCAAAAAACAGGCAAAAAATGGAAAATACGCCACTCTACCGTGAGTAGAATTTAAGGAAAAAGCAGTAGAGGCGCAAGCGGCATCAGTAGGTTGTCTTTTTGCTTTTATTCGGGTAAAATAATACAGGACGGTGCGGAAAGGCGGATACGCGATTTATTTTCGGCGTAGCGGATAACGAATAACCGCGTCGGTCACAGCATTCGCAGTATCGTAAAAAACGCGCGGATATGCGCGCCCGTATTATTCCGTAAAAAATACCGGTGTTCTTACGAAAAAATACGACGGAAAAGCGGAGCGGTTACGGTTAAATAATCGCGGGCGTTTCGGCGGAACGGGCGGATACGAAAAAAATTAAAAATACGGAAATAATAAGGAAGAAAAATTTATGACAAACGAAAAGAAAAAGTGTTGTATCAGAAAAAGCGGTAAGGAGAAATGCTCGGGCGTATCCTGCAAAGCGAAAAAGATCGTTCCCGTCTTTTTTGCGGCGGACGATAAATACGTACCCTATCTGGCGGTGACGTTGCAATCGATTAAAGAACACGCGTCGAACGAAAACGAATACAGAATTTACGTGTTGCACGCGGGGGTAAGCGGCGCAGGATCGGAAAAGATCAAATCTTTCGAAAGCGAAAATTTCAAGGTGAATTTCGTAGACGTAACCGAGCGGCTTGCCGTACTTTCGGAAGAATTGCAACTGCGCGATTATTACAGTTGCGCTACGTATTACCGCATATTCATCGCGGGAATGTTCCCCGAATACGATAAAGCGGTGTATCTGGATAGCGACATCGTGGTTTGTTGCGATATCGCCGAATTTTTCGATATCGAAATCGGCGAGAATTACGTTGCGGGCGTACGCGACGGCGCGGTGGGGGCGGTGCCCGTGTTTCAGGAATACACGAAAGCCGTGCTGGGGATAGAAGCGGATAAATATTTCAACGCGGGCGTTCTGCTGCTTAATTTAAAAGCGTTGCGCGACGAAGATTTTTACGGTAAATTCTCGGCGCTGTTAAAACAATATAAATTCGCGGTAGCGCAGGATCAGGACTATTTAAACGTGCTCTGCCGCGGCAGGGTAAAGTTTTTGCCGGACGAGTGGGACGCAATGCCCGTAGGCGGCGCCACGCAGGAATTAAAACATCCGCGCATCATTCATTACAACCTCACGCAAAAACCCTGGCATTACGAAACCGTTATGTATTCCACGTATTTCTGGGACGTAGCGAAACGCACGGATTTTTACGCCTTCCTGCAAAACGAGTTGAAAAACTTCGGCGAGGAGGAAAAAGCGAACGATTCGCGTATGGAGGCGAGTCTACTTGCGCTGGCGGCGCAGGAGCGCGACAGAGAGGATAATTATTACAACAAGTATCTGAAAAAGGCGTAAAGCGGGCAAATACGGAAACGGAGGCGAAAACAAAATGGATTATTCGATAATTTCCGAAGACAGAAAAGAAGTACTCAAAAAAATCGACGAATACGAGCGCGCTGGTCTGTTCGACAAAGACGTGGAAAACGATCCGCCCGCGCCGGAACTTCGCCCCGAGGACGTGGATTATCTCGGCAAAAAACTTTCCAGCAAAATCAAAACGGCGATCGCCAATAAAATGGGGCGGAAGTTTTTTGAAAAAATGATCAAAAACAAACAGGTGCTCATCGACGGCGTGTGCGGCGAGGAGAATCTTGCCGTGCTGAAAAATACGGGCGCGGTAATCACCTGCAACCACTTCGGTATTCCCGATAACTACATATTGTATCACGGCATACAAAACAGCCTGAAAAAAAAGCGGCTGTATAAAGTAATCCGCGAAGGCAATTACACGGGTTTTTCGGGGTTGTTCGGTTTTTTGTTCCGCAACTGCAACACGTTGCCGCTTTCTTCCAACCGCCGCACGATGATCGATTTCATGTCGGCGACGGATACGCTTTTAAAGCGCGGCGAAGCGGTGCTGATTTATCCGGAACAGGGCATGTGGTGGAATTACAGAAAGCCGCGTCCGTTTAAAATAGGCGCGTTTAAAATGGCGGTGCGCGCGGGCGTGCCCGTTCTTCCCGCTTTTATTACCATGAAAGACGACGAAACGCGCCTCGACGAGCATAATTATCCGATGCAACACCATACTTTGCATATCATGCCGCCCGTCTATCCCGATTTGTCGCTGAACGAAAAGCAGGCGGCACAGAAAATGCTGAACGATACTTTCGCTTTGTATAAGGCAAAGTATGAGGAAGTGTACGGCGTTCCTCTCACGTATTTGAAAGACGGAGATTGCGGCAACGAAAAATACGGTATTTCCCGGCAAAGCGAATCTGCGCGGCAGAGCGTATTAAAAGCAGAGGCGGCGAAGAGAAACACGTCGTTATTAGACGCGGTAGCGCGGGAAGCGGCGCGGAATACGGCAACCACGGAAGCGGCTGTGTAGTTATCTGCATAAGGTATAAAAACCGATTTTATTCATACAATAAAAAGAAAAACAGAGGAGAAAAAAGGCGTGTTATTCGTTCAGGTGGCGATAATCGCAACTGTTTCGTTATGCGTAATAAACGCGGCTTTGTCGCAGAACGTTCTTGCCGTATTGCCCGTTTCGGCGTGGCAGGGAGTTCTTTGGTCGGTGCTTGCGGCGGCGTTTTCCGTAGCGCTCGACGCGATAATCGCCTTATTTATCCGTCGCGCCCTGCCCAAAAAATGGTTCGATCATAAGAAACCGATTTTTACGGTAGGAGCGAAAGAGAAGAAATTTTACGAAAAAATAAAAATTCGCAAGTGGAAAGATAAGATTCCCGAATGGGGTAAATTTACCGCTTTTTCCAAAAATAAAATCGCCCGCCCTTCCGATAACGAGTATCTCGATAAATACTTTCAGGAACTTTGCTACGGCGAAATGATTCACTTCGTCTCGGCGGCGGCAAGTTTTGCGGCGCTTTTTTTTGTTCCTCGTCCGCTGATTCTTTCCGTCGGACTGCCCGTGGCTGTCGTAAACGCCCTGTGCAATCTGCCGTCGGCGTTTATTCTGCGGTATAATTCGTATAAATTGGAAGTGCTGTATAAAAACAACGAAAAGAAAGCCGTGCGTCGGCAACAAACCGCCGTTTCATCTGCCGTTGCTTCCGCTATTTCTTCCGCCTCTTCGTCGGAAGAGGACAAGCGTTTTGCGTAAAGCGGGCGTCGCATACGAGGAACGGATGAAAACGTAAAAAAATAAGAATCCGAACGAAAACGCGGATTCTTTTTTTTAAGCGGAAAAGCAATAAAAAGGAACTGCAATAAAGCGACGGCTGCCTCAAACAGAACTTTCTTTGTCAGCGCGATTCAACAATCACCTGAATACCCGCAGGCGCAATCGTCTTGGTTTTGATTTTTCCATCAACCGATTCATGTTCGATATGCACAACGCCGAGGGGGGTAGGGAAGTCGCCCGTCGCTTTTTTTAAACCTAATAAATCCGGATGAATTTTTAAAACTTTGCAACCCGCTTCGGCAATTTCTACGCCGAGTACGTTTTCACATAAAAACGGAATGGCGCCGCTGGCCCAGCCGTGGCAGAGGCTGTGTCGATATCCCTCATAGCAGTATTTTCCGAAGTCGCCGTGAATATCTTTTTTATCGTCGCGGGGGATTTCGTTGAGTTTCGTGCAATTTTCCGCCCAGGCGATATCGAAATCCTCAAAGAAGGCGGTGGCGCCCACCTGTAACATTTTACCGAAATACTCTTTCATCATATTCATGGCGTCTTCGCCTTTGCCCGATTTAAACAACGCCGAAAAAATGTAATAGGCCATAAAGGTGGAAACACCGTTGGCTCCGCCGTTTATCAGCACGTTTACGTCGTCGGCGTCTTTATTTCCCTGCGCCAGAATTTTAAACGCAGCAATCTGTTTATAGGTTGTTTTCTGCAACGGAAAGGAGGATAACCGACGGTACGCCGTTTGCCATTCTTCTCCGTTCCAGCCGAAAGAGGCGTAAAGTTTCAGCGTTTTTTCAAGCGCGATCATCATCAATGCGTGCACGCCGATTTTTGACTGTTCGCGGTCGGCGCAGGTAGGCCAATCAACGAAATAAGCGGCGATGTTGTTTTCGTCAGTCGGACCGCGCATAACGTCAATTTGATTGTTTTCGTCTATGCAACCGGTCAATAAACGCAACGTGTCTTCCAGGTAGGCTTTGTTTTCCAGAATATATTCCCGATCGCCCGTATAAAGATAGTAATCGCAAAGATTGATAATATACCACATGGAATACGAGGGGATATTATTCATCCATTGCCCTTTCGGAGTGGTCTCTTTGCAAAACGTAAGCGAATTACGCGTGTTTTCCACAAAGCCGTGCGTATAGTAAACGCTTAACAATTCCGTGTTCAGATCTCCCGACCACACAAGCCTGTCGCGCTTTGCGCCGTCCCAGATCATTTTGTTCTGCATATTCAAAAACACGGTATGGTGCGCCGTTTCATATATACGGTTAACCAAAGCGTCGTCGCAAACGAACGAGCCGGTCTGCGGTGCGTTGCAGTGCGTATAAGTCGCGTAAGCGGAAAGGATCAGCAAATCGTAATCGTCGGTATTGTCTATTCTTACGAATCGGAAGGCGGTGGAGCCGAAACGGATATCCGAAAGGAAGGGGACGGTTATGCGAAAATCGCGCAGGGAATGGTGATTGCCGCAGTTTTTTTCTCCCGGTTCCGCCATACATTCGCCCACCGATTCACCGAAACGCACCCGCGTTTCCACGTAACCGTTCGGTGAATTTACGCTGCAAAGCAGGCGTATGCCGCCCGAATATTCTTTCCCGAAATCCAATATAACGTATCCTTTGGCGCGGATAGTCGCGTATGTAAAATTTCCGAGAGAAACCTGACGATAACGATTCGACAAAATGTTCTCCGTCTGTTCCGTCCGTTCGCTTGCAACGATTCTGCAAGGCGAAATCAACTCTGTCGTTTCTTGCGTTTCAATGATCGGCATTATTTTTGCCTCCGAATTTTTTTGCTGTTATTTTTTTCTATCAATATCTATTATAACATAACGGAAAGATAATTTCAACTGTTTTGGCGGCGCGCCCCGCCAAACGATTATCAATCGTTTGTTTTTGCCCGTCGATTCGTAAATCGAAAAATTCGTGCAAAAACGTTC
>JAQYLE010000040.1 GCA_028720205.1 Clostridia bacterium | reverse complement strand
TAAGCTTTCTAACGCCGAAAGTACTCAGCGGGCCACCGCTCGGGAGGATAGGTCGTCGCCGCTTCTCATTTTTTTAAAAAGATCGTCGTCTGTTTTCAGCCGACGGTCTTTTTTCGTGCCCCTTTCACGTATTATTACGAAGCGGTTCGATTATATTAAAGGAACGGAATTTTTTGCAAATATTATCGAAAAAGGGAAAGAAGGCTGAAAGAAAATATTTTTTACTTGCATTTCCCGGGCGGTTGTGCTACACTATTAACGTAGATAATAACGCAGAGTGAAAAGAATTAAATAAAGCGTTAAATAAAAAGTAAAATGAGAAAGGCAGACGGGCGGAATGCAAAAAGACAAGAGAAAAAAATTGTATAAGAAAATCGCGTTGGCGGTGATTTTAGCGCTTGCTGCTTATATTTTTCTTAGCGGATATATTCCGCCGCTGATTCGTAAGAAAGCCGCTGATTCCCCGACGTTTAACGCGTCGATTTCTTCCGAACGTGCGGCGGTGATCGACGATAACACGGACGCGCTTTTGTACCGTCTGCGCCTGATAGAAAGCGCAAAAGAGGAAATCTGCCTTTCCACGTACTCTTATTACGACGATGAAAGCGGCAACGACGTTGCGTGCGCTTTGTATGCCGCCGCCGACCGAGGCGTGAAAGTAAAAATTTTAATCGACGGTTTCAACGAGAACAAGATCTTGCGCGCCGCGGCGTTTAAAGCGTTGGCGGCGCACGAAAACGCCGAAATCAAAATTTACAATCCCGTGCGGTTGTTCACGTTTTATCGTTCGAATTTTCGTATGCACGATAAATATCTGACGAGCGATTCGTCGGCATATATTCTGGGCGGAAGAAACGTCGGCGATTTGTTCCTGGGCGATTATCGGACTAAGCAGAATATCGATCGCGACGTATTGGTGTGCCGCGAAGAAGAAAACGACGGAAAATCCGATTCCGTCCGGGAAGTAAAAGAATATTTCTCTTCCGTATGGAGACTTTCCGAGAGTAAGGTATTTTCTTCGAAGAGCATGAAAAAAACGTCGACGGCAAGCGACGCGTTGCGCCGTCGTTACACGGCTTTGAAAAAGTCGTATCCGATTATTTCCGTGCCGATCGACCCGACGACGGAAACAATGAAAACGCGTGGAATCACGCTGATTCACGGCGAGGTTACCGCCACGGCGAAACGCCCCGTATTGTGGCAAACGCTTTTGTCGGCGGTACGGCAGAACGTAACCGAAAACGGCGCCGGCGATTTGCTCATTCAAACTCCGTACGCCATCTGCGACGGAAAAATGTACGACGGAATTTCGGCGCTTACCGATTCGGGCGTTACGGTGCGGCTGATTACCAATTCGATAAGGAGCGGAGCCAATCCGTGGGGCTGTGCGGACTATCTGAACGAGCGCACGGCAATATTAAAAACGGGCGCCGCCATAACAGAGATAGGCGGAAGCAGGTCCGCACACGTAAAAACGATGTTGTCTGGCGAAAATTTATGTTTTATCGGATCGTTCAATCTGGATATGCGCAGCGTTTATTTAAACACCGAAACGGTTCTGGCAATCGATTGCAACGAGATGAATGCATCGCTGCGCGAACAGGCGGCTGCGCAAACGGAAAGCGGCAAGACCACGCGGCGCACCGCCGGGGGGGAATATGTATTTTCGTACGGCGAAAATTACGTATTCAAAGACGCTCCGCTTTTAAAACGCGCGACGTACGCCGCGTTGCGCGTAGTTCTGCCGCTTTTCAGACATCTGTTATAAGGTAAAGTCAGATAAAAGCGTTCGTCGCGAGGGCGAAGGAAGAATAAAGATTGCAGAAATTTCGTTTAAAAATCGGTTAAGACAGGTAAAAAAACAGCGGGACGGAAAAAATCCGTTCCGCTTGTTTGTGAAAAAAAGCAAACCCCGTTCGATTATCGGCGCTTGCTTTTTGTCTGTGGTGGACGCGAAAGGGCTCGAACCTTCGACCTCTACCATGTCAAGGTAGCGCTCTGACCAGCTGAGCTACGCCTCCTTTTTTCTACCTTGTTATTGTATCAAATATTCTCTCTTCCGTCAACCGTTTTTGCCTGTCAATTCAATATTTTTATTCGTTCGCCGCGATAGGCGACCTCGCCTCAGTCCGCCGCGCTTACCGTGTCTTCGAACGTACGCAGATAAAAAAGCGCGCGATAGGCGGCGTACCGATAGCCGGATAACGGCGATACGCGCAACTAATAGTTCCACCAATCTCTATCAACGATTCCGGGCTGTTCCTCGGGCGCGGGGGATTCGCCCGTTTTCGTGCTGACGCAGGGTAAAGCCACGGTGTCGCCCGCCCGGTCTTTAAAATACGGAGTAAGAAAATATTCGTAATTTTTTCCCGTTTCCACGTCGTCGGTAAAGATATCCTTTCTCTTACCGCGATAAATCGTGCGTTTTTTACCGTCCTCTTCCCGTTCCAGAAGATATTCGTAACAATCGGGGTATTTATCGGGCAGAATAATGCTGACTCTGCCTTTGCTGTATTCGATTTTCGGTTCGGCTATTTCAGGGTGCGAAAATCTGGTTGATTTTACCGCGGGCAGAGCGGTTTTATCAAACAGTTCATAGATTTTATATTTTTCCGGCGCGAGATCGTCGGCGAGGGTAAGGCGGCGTTCCCGCTCGTAATCCGTTTTATCCAGCGCGGTTTTCACAACGGAATGCGGAAGGGTAAACGGCTTAGGCGCGCCGCGCTCGTTCAGCGCCGAAAATAGGGCGAACAGTTTATTGCAAGGCGCTCCTCCGCCCACGGCGGCAACGGGCGTTCTATCGGCGTTGCCCAGCCATACGGCGGCGGTATCGCTGGTGGTATACGCAAGGGCATAGGCGTCGTAATTACCGTTTTTATCGCCGTTTGTGCCCGTTTTGGCGGCAATTTCATACGGCAGCGCCCGTAATTTTTTTGCAGTGCCTTCTTTCGCGCAAGTTTTTAAAACGTCGGTGATCAAAGCGGCGGTACTTTCCGAAAATACGCGCGTTTCTTTCGCGCGTTCCGCTTCGGCGTCGTATACGCATTGCCCGTCGATTGCGATTTTGCGTATAAAACAGGCGGAACGGTATGTGCCGCCGCGCGGAAAAACCGAATACGCGGCGATCAGTTGCGGCAGAGTATACCCTTTTTTCACGCCGCCCAGCGCCGCGGCGAGCGAAAAATCGTTTTCATCCGCAGGCAAACCCAGGCGGCTGAGATACGCCCTGCTTTTTTCAAGCGTAAGAGCGTTCAGCGTTTTTACGGCAGGCACGTTCAGACTCCCGGCGATACATTCGCGCGCCGAAACGTAGCCGTAATATTTGTCGCCGTAGTTTTTGGGCTGATAGCCGTTAATACACGTCGGCTCGTCTAAAACGGGCGTAGCGGGGCACAGCAGTTTTTCCTCAAACGCGGGCGCGTAAACGCAAAGCGGTTTAAAAAGCGAAGCGGGAGATCTCGCTATATTTCCGCAGGTGGAAAAATATGCCGAAAAACCGCAGGAAGAATTATTCAACACGGCGGCGATCGCGTCGCTTTTTTCCGTTTGATTACGCTTTACCTCGCTAATCGACATAGCGGAGTCGGGTTTATCGCGGGAATCGTTGCAATTCAACGAAGCGGCGGAAACGTCCGATAAAAGAGAAGAAAGCGTTTGTTGCAGCGCGGAATCGAGATAGGTATAAATAGAAATTTTTCCCTTTAAAAGCAGCGATTTTTCATCGGCGATGCATTCCAGTTCGTCGTAGCAACGGGCGAGGTAAGAATCGTCCGCGGCGATTTGCGCGCTCTTAGCGGGAAGAGCAACGTTTTCCGCGGCGGCTTTTTCCTGCGCGGTTATGTGTTTTTGTTTCAGCATGGCGGCAAGCGTCGCGCTTCTCCGCGCTCTGCACTTTTCGGCGTTTTTAAACGGCGAATAATTATTCGGCGATTTCACAATGCCCGCCAGCATAGCCCCTTCGGCTAACGAAAGACGATCGGGCGATTTAGAAAAATAGAATTCCGCCGCGCTTTTTATACCGAAGCAGTTGTGCCCGAAGTAAATGCTGTTTAAATATTTTTCTAAAATTTCGTCTTTGGTATAACGCCTTTCCAGTTCGCCCGTCAGTTTAAGTTCCATCAGTTTGCGCTTTATCGTTTTTTCCTGCGTTAAATGCGTGTTTTTTATCAATTGTTGCGAAATTGTGGAAGCGCCTTCTTTAAACGAGCGTGCGTGCAGATTGTTGAACGCCGCGCGCGCCATGCGCAGATAGTCCATGCCGCCGTGCGCGTAAAAATGCTTATCCTCCGCGTCGATAAAGGCGAATTTAACCTTTTGCGGAATTTTTTCGACGGGAAAGAACAGTTTTTTATCGCCGAGCGCCATAGTTTTTACCGCTTCGTCGGCATTATCGAATACGGCGATTTCATCGCTGGATAAAGTTAATTTATTTTCGTCGAGTACGGCGTTTTTCGTAATTGCGGCAAAAGACGTGCCTGCAAGAATCAGAAGCGCGGCAACCGACAAAAAAATAACAGACAACACTTTCCTGAACGTTTTCATCACGTTTAGTATTACGCCCGAAGTCGTCTTTTATGAAAAAAAGCGCAAATTTTTCGCGTTATTTTCTTTTGCCGCGCTCTTATCCCGTTTTTCTCCGGTTTCACAATTTGCAAAAAAGCGCGGCGCGAAGGGGAA
>JAQYLE010000039.1 GCA_028720205.1 Clostridia bacterium | reverse complement strand
TGCTTCTTAGCGGGCTTTCTGCCCGCCGCCGACTCCCTTCCGTTCGTCAGCCTGACTATAATACCACATCTCTCACACCTCTGTCAACTGTTTTTTCATACTTTTTTTAACTTTTTTTAGAAATTTTTTTGTTTTTTCTTCAATCGAGTTCCGTTACGACGATCGCGTTGACTTTTCCGTTTTTTGTATGTTATACTATATATAAATCTTGTCGTACGCGACGCAGGGCGCGACGGCTTGCCGAAAGGCAAAAGAGGACATCGCATGAAAATTTTACAGATCTTATGCACCGCCGTTTCGGCGGTATGCATTGCCGGCTTTGTGCCCGTAGCGACGATATACGGCTGGGGATACGCCGCAATATGCGCCGCGGGCGCGGTTTGTTTTTTCGCGTTGATGTTGCTTTTTAAGCAAAGCGCGAATTCAAAAAAAACCGAGGTTACAAAACCGCACGGCGATTTTTTTGACGAAACTCCGCCCGACGATACCGATAGCGACAATACTAACGGAAAATAAAGCGTTTATATACGACACGCGGCGCCGCGGATTATTTTCGCAACGCCGTTTTCTTTTTTTATTCTATATATGTTATTCTATATATTTTATGCTCATACGCGGCGCGCACGTATACGCACGCGCGAGAAACGATCCGTGAAAAAACGACGGAAAAGTCAGTCGAGGCGTAACAGCCTTTGAATATCTTTAAGAACGCTTTCCGTATCCATGCCCAGCGTTCGAAGCAATTCCTCGGGCGAATATCTGTCGTAAAACTTCTTTTTCAGTCCGTAATTTTTTACCTTCATTTCAGAATCGCCGTAAAACGCCGCTATTTTCTGTCCGAATCCGCCGTCTACAACGCCGTCTTCAAGCGTTATCGTTAATTCGTGATTGTTTTTTAAATGATTCAGCGTTTTTTCGTCGAGCGACGAGGCGAAGCCGGGCGCAATCAGCGTAGGCGTAAAGCCGAATTTATCTTTAACGCGCCCGGCGATTTCTTCGCCGCGTTTATAAAAATCGCCCAGCGCCAGAATCGCCAGCCGTTCGCCTTTCTGTTCCGTCTTATAGCGGAACGAGCCGTCGAATCCGCTTTGCGGTCGCGCCGTTACCTCGCCGCCCGGCATTAAAATCACCGACGCTCCGTCGTTTTTATCCAACGCCCAGTCGAGCATTCCCGCAAGTTCGCTTTTCGACGCGGGCGTAAGCACGGTGAGGGAAGGTATATTGCTGAAAATCGATAAACCGAAAATACCGAGATGCGTTACGTCGGTCAGCGAATCGAACGCGGCGCAATTCAGAAGAAAAGTCACGTGCGCGCCGTTGATACACACGTCCTGCGAAATCTGATCGTACGCGCGTTGCATAAAGGTAACGTTAGTAAAAACCAGGGGTTTCGCTCCGCCTTTCGCGAGCCCTGCCGCCATCGCCGCCGCCTGTTCTTCCGCAATGCCCACGTCCACGAATTTTTCGCCCATACTCTCGCGGTCGGCTTTGCTTAATGAAAAACTCCCGGGCATATTCGGCGTTACGGCAACGAACGTTTCGTCCGTTTTCGCACGATTCAGTATATATTCGCGCGCAATCTGCACATACGTTGTTTTTGCGGACGGAACAGTGATTTCACCCGTTTGTCTGTCGAACGGCAACGTCCAGTGCCACGCTTCTTTGTTTTTTTCGGCAAGCGCAAAACCTTTGCCTTTCAGCGTGTTGATATGCACCACGATCGGACGGTCGGCGTTCTTTGCCTCGGTAAACGCGTCGATCAGCGATACGATATCGTTCCCGTCTGGCACGTACAGATATTTTAATCCCCACGCCGTGAACATATTGTTTTCCGCCCTGCCGCCGCTTTCGCGCAGTTCTTTTAAATTGCGATAAATGCCGCCGTGCGTTTCCGATATGGACTGCTGATTATCGTTGACAATGATGATCAGGTTTGAGTGAATTTCCGAACCCGCCATGTTCAGCCCTTCCAGCGCTTCTCCGCCCGAAAGCGAACCGTCGCCGATGAACGCCACGATTTTTTCCGTGCCGCCGCGAATCTCGCGCGCTTTCGCCAGCCCCGTCGCCAACGAAATCGAAGTGGAAGTATGCCCCACGTTAAACAAATCGTGTACGCTCTCCTCCGGATTGGTATAGCCGGAATCTTCAAAAAAACGCGAAGCGTCGATATATCCCGCCTTTCTGCCCGTCAGCATTTTATGCGGATAACTTTGGTGCGACACGTCGAATACGAATTTGTCTTTCGGCGATGAAAACACGTAGTGCATAGCGATTTCCGCCTCTACCGCGCCGAAGTTCGGGGCGCAATGTCCGCCGATTTTCGTCAACCTGTTAAACAACGCCTCGCGGATATCGCGGGCGAGTTCTTTCAATTCGATCACGCTCAGTTTTTTCACGTCTTCGGGAGAATTTATTTTATTCAGGATATCGTACATAAATTTTACCTCTTTTCTTTTCCTTGTTCCGGGCCCGCGATACGTTGCGTAAGACGATCAAGATCTTCTGCGGAAAAATAATCTATGTAAACGCGACCCTTTTTCGCGTTTCCCACCAGCGAAACTTTCATGCGCAATGCGGCGCGCATTCTTTCCACCGCCGAGCGAAGGCGCTCGTCGTCTTTCGCCGCGGCGGCGTTTTTTTGGGCGCGCAGCACTTCGGGCGGGGTTAAAAACATTTTTACGGCGCGCTCCGTCTGCCGCACGGAATATCCTCCTTTCACCGTTTCCAAAGCAAACGGCAACTGTTTTCCCTTGGGCGCTTTGATCAGCGCGCGGGCGTGCCCGGCGGAAAGTTTTCCCTGTTCTATCAGCGAAAGCACCTCTTCATCCAGCGACAAAAGTCGCAGATCGTTTGCCACGGCGGAACGACTTTTCCCCGCAAGAGAGGCGATTTCCGATTGTGTAAATCCCTTTTCCGCCAGCGTTTTTTCCGCGCGCGCCGCTTCCACCGCGCCCGCCGCGTTCTTTTTAAGCGTTGCAGCCGCGGCGGCAATCCCGGGATTTTTCAACGCATTCGCCGTCAGCCTGTTTTTTCTTTTTTTCATGATTATATTCTCCGCCGCGTCTAACGCCGCCCGAACGTTATCACCCTTTCGTTTTCAAGGTTTATTTCCGTAAAAAACGCTTTCCCGTAATGCGTTCGGGCATAATGCCGCCGCAAAAAGAGAAAGCGTTTTGCGCAATTATATGGTATGTTCGGGCGAAACTTTCGTCATTCTCTCGAACGGATCTTTTTCGTGCCGATCTTCCTGCGCGTCCATAAATTCAATCACTTCCGTGTACGTCGCCCCCCGCATCAGCATAGCCACTTCGTCGGTGTATATGGTCTCTTTTTCCACCAGCACGCGCGACATATTGTCTAAAATCGAGCGGTTTTCGGTAAGCAGTTTTACCGCACGCGCATGCGCCTCGCCCACGAGTTTACGCACTTCGTCGTCGATCGCCGCCGCCGTTTCCTGCGAATATCCGTTGCGCGCGCCGCCGCCGTATTCGTATTCCATCCCCATAAAAACGGGCTGATCGGAATCGTACGCCACAAGCCCGAGTTTTTCGCTCATACCCCACTGAGTAACCATGCGTCGCGCAATATCGGAAACATGCTGCAAATCGGCGCTGGCGCCCGTCGTTACGTCTTTTATCACAAGTTCTTCCGCCACGCGTCCGCCCAGCGACATGCAGATGTTATCCACAAGTTTGTTATACGAAACGTCGTTGTCGTCCGTTTCCGGGCGGGTCATCGTGTAGCCCGCCGCTTTGCCGCGGGGAATGATGGAAACTTCGTGTACGGGATCGCAATGCTTGCACAAACAGGCGAGTACGGCATGCCCCGATTCGTGATACGCCGTGCAGCGTTTATCCGATTCGGTAACCACGCGGCTCTTTTTCTGCGGCCCCATCAGCACTTTGTTGATGCCGTCGTACAGTTCGAGGTTGCCGATAAGTTTTTTGCCCTTACGCGCGGTTAAAATAGCCGCCTCGTTCAGTAAGTTGGCAAGATCCGCGCCCGAAAACCCTGCGGTAATGCGTGCCACCGTACGGAAGTTTACGTCCGGCGCGATCGGTTTGTTCCGCGCGTGCACCTTTAAAATCTGCTCTCTGCCTTTTACGTCGGGCAGGTTTACGTTAATCTGGCGATCGAATCTCCCGGGGCGGAGCAAAGCGGGATCGAGAATATCCGCGCGGTTGGTCGCCGCCATAACGATAATTCCCTCGTTCGTTTCAAACCCGTCCATCTGCACCAGAATCTGGTTGAGCGTCTGTTCTCTCTCGTCGTGTCCGCCGCCTAATCCCGCGCCGCGCCGGCGACCTACCGCGTCGATTTCGTCGATGAAAATAATGCACGGCTGATTTTTCTTGGCTACGTCGAACAAATCGCGAACGCGCGCCGCGCCCACGCCCACGTACATTTCCACGAAATCCGAGCCGGAAACGGAGAAGAACGGAACGCCCGCCTCGCCCGCCACGGCTTTGGCGAACAACGTTTTACCCGTGCCCGGAGGGCCTACCAGAAGTACGCCGCGGGGGATTCTCGCGCCCAGATCGGAAAAGCGCTTGGGCGTTTTTAAAAACTCCACCACTTCCTGCAACTCTTCCTTTTCTTCTTCCGCGCCCGCCACGTCGGAAAAACGCACTTTCATATTGTTCTGCATATGCGCTTTCGTCTTGCCGACGCTCATTACCTTGCCGCCGCCCGCCGCGCTGCGCATAATCAGATAAAACACCACGGAAACCAGCACGATGCCGCCGAGCGTTACCACCCCGGACCATATGTTGCCCGAATTGGGGTCGGAGAACGATACTTCGCAGATATCCGAACCTAATTCGCGCCACGCCGCGATATCCTGATTGCTCGGGTCGTACTTGCTCTGCCCGGTAGATTTATAATATTTAACCGAGCCGTCGGTATAGGTAAATTTAGCCTGAACGTTATATCCGCTCACATAAATTTCCGCTTTGCCCTTGCCCGGAGCGCCTCCTTCCGGTTTTAACTCCTCTACCAGTTCGTTAAATTTAGTATCGGAAACTTCCGTATACCTTGGCGAAACCATGTCGCGGAACAGAAAGAACAGCACTCCCACAAGCAGTATGCCGAGCACCACCCATATAATCGTTTTCGTCTTCTTATTCAAAGGTTTTACACTCCTTATGCGTTCGGGGACGCGGCGGCGGAACAATCGCCGCCGCCGAACGCCCCGTTTTTAACATTTTAACACAGGTTGTTTATTTTTTCAAGCGTTTACGGGCTTTTTTATAAATATTTGAAAAACGTTCACAATTCATACACACGAAGCCGCGATTTGCCCCGCCGCGCGCTAAAAAACGTTATTCGTGAATTAAAACGGCTTTGATACGGCGGATGCCCGCGCCGCTGGATTGTTCTTTCACGATTTTGAATTTTCCCAATTCTCCTGTGTTCTCCGCGTGCGGTCCGCCGCAGATTTCGCGCGAAAAATCGCCGATCGAATAGGTTTTTACCACGTCGCCGTACTTGCTTTCGAACAGCCCCGTAAATTCCTCTTTTTTCGCTTCGGCAAGCGGTATTTCTTTCATTACCACGGGCAGGTTTTCTTTGATTTTTTCGTTTACCAGATTCTCCACCGCCCTGATTTCCTCTTCGCTCATCGCGCGGGGGAAATTGAAGTCGAAGCGAAGCCGCTCTTCCGTAATGTTCGAGCCTTTCTGATTTACTTCCTCGCCCAGCACCTTTTTCAACGCCGCGTGCAACAAATGCGTGGCGGTATGCAATCTCGTGGTTTCCGTTTTGTGATCGGCGAGCCCGCAAGCGAATTTGCCTTCGCTTCCCGCCTTGCTCTTCTCCTGATGCTCTTTAAACGCCTCTTCGTATGCGGCGATATCCACCGTCAACCCTTTTTCTTTCGCCATTTCCGCGGTGATTTCCACGGGGAAGCCGTACGTATCGTACAGGTGAAACGCCTGTTTGCCCCCGATTACCGTTTCGGGTACGTACGACGGATCTTTGGCGGACATGAACGCGTTTTTCCGTTCTATTCCGTTTACGCATTTTTCAAATTCTTTCAATCCCTGTTGAAGCGTCTTGGAAAATTTCGCCTCTTCCGCGTTCAGTTCCTCGGCTATGCGCGCCTTGTTCGTTTCCAATTCGGGGTACGCGTGTTTATATTTTTCCACGTACGTTTCCGCGATTTTGGCCAATGCGCCCTCGGGCAGGTCTATCTTGCGCCCGTAGCGCACCGCGCGGCGGATAATCCGGCGCAGAATATACCCCTGATCGGTATTGGAAGGGGAAATGCCCTTTTCGTCGCCGATCATGAACGTAGCCGTGCGCACGTGATCCAAAAGCACGCGGAACGCGCGGGTCACCTCTTCGCTTTCGCCGTACCTTTTGCCCGTAAGTTCCTCTATCTTTTTAATCGCCGTTGCAAACAGATCGGTTTCGTATACGCTGGTTTTGCCGTTCAGAACGCAGAGCGCGCGTTCCAGCCCCATGCCCGTATCCACGTTCTTCTGTTTAAGTTCTTCAAACTTCCCCTCCGCGGTTTTGTTAAAGCGCATGAACACGTCGTTCCATATTTCAAGAAACGCCCCGCACGAACAATCGGGATTGCAAGTCGGCGAGCACTTCGGCTTTCTGATTACGAACATTTCCGTATCGGTGCCGCACGGCCCCGTCAGCCCCGCAGGTCCCCACCAATTGTTCTCGCGCGGCATAAAATAGATGTTTTCTTTTTTAATTCCCGCCTTTTCCCAAAGCGCCGCCGCCTCGTCGTCGCGCGGGGCGGTTTCGTCGCCCGCAAACACCGTTACGGCAAGCGAATCGGAAGGAATATGCAGGTATTCCTCTCCCGTTAAAAATTCGTACGACCAGGGAATCATTTCTTTTTTGAAATAATCGCCCAGCGACCAATTGCCCAGCATTTCGAAAAACGTGCAGTGCCGTTCGTCGCCAACGTCGTCGATATCTCCCGTGCGCACGCATTTCTGCACGTCGGTAAGCCGTTTACCCGCAGGGTGCTTTTCGCCCAGCAGATACGGCACGAGCGGATGCATGCCCGCCGTGGTGAACAGCACCGTGGGATCGTTTTCGGGAATTAACGAAGCGGACGGTATCACTTTATGTCCGCGTTTTTCAAAAAAGCCGAGATACATTTCCCGCAGATTTTCGCTTGTATATTCTTTCATAAAAACTCCACCTCTTTTTGTTGAAACCTGTTTACGTTTTTCGTTTTACCCTCGCCGCTCTTTACGCTTTTTGCAACTCGTAGCCGTCTTTCGTATCCTTTACGGCGTAGCCCATCGCGGTAAGTCGCGCGCGCAGTTCGTCGCTTTTTTTCCAGTCTTTGTTCGCGCGCGCCGCCTTTCTCTCTTCGGCAAGCGCAATCGCCTCGGCGGAAATATTCTCCTCGTGCGTTTTATTATACCGGGTAAGATATTCTTCGGGCGTTTTTTTGAACAACCCTAAAAGAGCGTACGTCTTTTTAATCTGATCGGCGAGCGCCACGCCCTTCGCGTCGTTTTGCGCAAGGTATGCGCGCACTTCTTTAAACAAGCCGAACAGATCGCTCAGCGCCAAAGCGGTGTTAAAATCGTCGTCCATCGCCTTATCGAACGCCTCGTCCGCTTTCTTTGCAAACGTCTCGTCCGCCCGGTCGGGAATAAGTCCGCCGCGCCTTGCCTTTTCCGCCTCCGAAAGAGTAAGGTAAAACTCGCGGATATGCTTTTCCGCTTCGGGAAACAAATCGTCGGTGACGTTGATGTCGCCGCGGTAATTCGTCTGCAACAGCGCGAATTTAATCGCCTCGTCGGAATATTTATCCAGCAAATCGGAAAGCAATAAACTGTTTCCCAGCGATTTACTCATCTTCTGCCCGTTCACTTTGATAAGTCCGTTGTGCGTCCAGTATTTTACGAACCGCTTCCCCGTCAGCGCCTCCGTCTGGGCGATTTCGTTTTCGTGATGGGGAAAGATTAAATCTCTGCCGCCGCCGTGCAGATCGATCTGATCTCCGAACGCCGCGCGGTTCATCGCGGAACATTCGATATGCCAGCCCGGCCTGCCCTTTCCCCAGGGAGAATCCCAGCAGATTTCCCCCTCTTTCGCCGCTTTCCATAAGGCAAAATCATAGGCGTGTTTTTTGTTTTCGTCGTTTTCCACGCGTACGCCGTCCAGCGCGTCCTGTAAATTTCTTCCGGATAAATGGCCGTACGCGGGATACGTATCCACGTCGAAATACACGTTTCCGTCTCCCGTGGAATAAGCGTGGCCTTTCTCGATCAATCCCTGAATAAAATCAATAATATTCCCGATATTTTCGGTGGCTTTCAGCCATAAATCGGGGTCGTCCACGCGGAAGCGGCGCATAACGCCGTCGATATTTTTAATCATTTCCGCGGCGTAAACGTCCGCGGAAATTCCCGTCTCCCGCGATTTTGCTATAATTTTATCATCTACGTCGGTATAGTTGCGCGCATACGTTACGCTATAGCCTTTTTTCTGAAAATATTTGCGCATGATATCGTAAATCAGCGCCTGATAGGCGTGCCCCACGTGCGCCTCGCCCGATACGGTGATGCCGCACGCGTACATCTTTACTTTTCCTTCTTCGATGGGCACGAATTCTTCTTTCTGCCTTGTAAGGGAATTGTATATTTTCATAAACCACCTCCGCGGAAAAACAAACCGTCCACTTTGAATTCTTCCAGCGCCGCACGCGCCATTTCTTCGTTATGCACCCTGTTCACGATCAGATACGATACGGTAACGTCTTTCACCAACGCGTAATCGAACGAAAGCCCGCATACGGTTAAAAGCGCCTCCGTATCTTGCATGGAAAAACCGCAGACAAGCGCCAAGGTAAACAGCAGATTTTTCGTGGGATAATAAGCGCCGCCGAGTAAACGCTTTTTCGTTTTATCGCCGATATCCGTTCTGGAAAGCGCCTCTTCCGCCGTCAGCGAATATCTGGCGCATACCGCCGAAAAAGTTTTTCTGAAAGAATATTTCGAACGGTTGTTTCGTAACTTTTCAAAAAACGAAAGCGGGCGGAACGAAAACGAAAACGTATAATCCGTTATCCGTTCTTTCAGTTCCGATAAAAGTTCCGCCTTGTTCTTCTGTAGCGAAAGGCGCATTGTTTCAGGCGGCAAAGTATAGGAATAATCCGTGCCGTCCGGGCGGCGTTCCGTCGTCTGCATTTTTGGCATAACGTAACCTTTCAGGATGCAGATTTTATCGTAGTTGGCGTATTTTTCGCAAAAATAATCGTTTAAATCGGAAATAAAAGCGTATTTTTCCACGTTTTTCTCCCCCGCCTGATTTTCTTCTACGGCGTATACGCGATTATTATACCATACCGGGCGAAAAATAACAACCGTTTACGCCCCGAACAAAACCTTACGCAAAATATTTTTTTCTTACCCCCCCCTCGCAAAATCAGGCGCGGAAAGCAAATCGCCCCCGACGTTCGGCGGCAGTTTATCGCCGTTTTTCTTCATTTTTGTTCGTTTCGATAATTTTTTAAAAAAACCTATCTGTAAATGCTTGCGTTTTTGTGAATTTTGTGTTAAATTTTTATTGAAATAACAAAAAATACGGAGACAGAGTTGAAATGAAACGCGAAAGAATAGAAGAATTATCCGAACTGATCAACAAGCGCGGCAAAATGACTTTGGAACAACTGGAAGAATACTTTCCGAAAGTATCGCAGATGACGTTACGCCGCGATTTGTTTCAACTGGAAGAAGAAGGAAAAATCATACGAATCAGAGGCGGCGCGCTTTCGGTAAAAGACGTACAGAAAACTTCGGGCGAGCCGTACGTGAAAAAAACGGCGTTGCACACGGACGAAAAAATCGCCATTGCGCAGAAAGCCGCTATGCTGGTGGACGAAGGCACTTCCATTTTTATCGACGGCGGCTCTACGGCGCTGTACTTCGCCAAAGAACTGCCGGATATGAAATGTAACGTGTTCACCAACGGCATCGCCGTGGCGCAGGAACTGGCGCAGAAAAAAAACGTTACCGTCAATCTTCTGGGCGGTTTACTGATAAAAGACAACTTATCCACCGCCTCTCCTCTTGCCGCGCAATACTTTGCCGATACCAACTTCGAACTCGCCATTATCTCGGCTTCGGCGTTTACGCCGGAAAGCGGTTTCTCCTGCGGCGCGCAGGTCGAGGCGGATCTGTTGCGTTTCGTGCGTAAAAAGGCAAAATTCGTGTATATGATGCTGGATTCTTCCAAAATCGGAAAAATCATGCCCTACACGTTCGCCCGCCCCGAAGATATCAACGTTTTAATCACCGACGAGGCGTTTCCTCAATCGTTGAAAGATCAATTTAAAGAAAAGGATATCGTTGTGATGTAGTCCCCGTTGTCGTTTCAAACACGCAAAACCGCGCCCCGAAAGCGTTTCGGGGCGCGGTTTTTAATCGTTCAGACGCCGCTTATAACCGGCAAACCGCAAGTTTTTTCGTTCGCTTTTATTTTGTTTCGGCGTTTTCCGTCGCTTCCATGCTTTCCGCCGCCACGGACGCGTCCGCGTTTGCCGCGCTTGCCTGCGTTGTGTTCTTTTTGCCGACGGAGCAAAGCAGGTTAGTGATAATGCCGAGTATAAGCGCGCACGCCACGGAAGTGATCGTAACCTTACCGAAGTTGAGAGTCATACCGCCGATTCCCGCGATTAAAATAACGGACACGACGAACAGATTCTTGTTATCGCCGAGGTCGGCTTTCTGAATCATTTTCAACCCGGATACGGCGATGAAGCCGTACAGCGTAATGCACACGCCGCCCATTACGCAGTTGGGAATGGTGGCAAGGAAGGTGACGAAAGGAGCCACGAAGGATGCGACGATAGCGATGATCGCCGTGAGAAAAATCGTAGCGACAGACGCGTTGCCCGTGATCGCCACGCAGCCTACGGATTCGCCGTACGTGGTGTTGGGGCAGCCGCCGAAGAACGCGCCCACTACCGAGCCTACGCCGTCGCCGAGAAGGGTTTTATCAAGCCCCGGTTCCACAAGCAAGTCGTGATTAATAATGGAAGAAAGGTTTTTATGGTCGGCGATGTGTTCCGCAAACACCACGAACGCCACGGGCGCATACGCCACCGCAATCGTGGCGAGATACGTGCCGAACGAACCGCCTGCGCCGTAAACAAACTCTCCCTTAAACGCCTTGAGGAACGCAAAGTCGGGATACCACTGCATGTTTTTGAATTTTGTGAAATCGATTACTTTCAAAGCGTCCGCTTCCGCGATATAGCCTATCGCCGTGAAGATAGCCGCCACCGCGTATCCCGCGAGGATACCGATAATGAAAGGAATGAGTTTCATCATCTTCTTGCCGTATACGGAGCAGGCGATTACGGTGAAGAGCGTAACCAAGCCGCAGATCAGCGCCACGTATTCGTTGCAAACCGAAGCGCCCGCGATATTTTTAAGTCCGCCCGTAGTTAAATCGCCGATGGCGTTACCCGCCAGCGAAAGGCCGATGATCGCCACCGTAGGCCCGATTACCACGGCGGGCATCAATTTGTTTATCCAGTTTACGCCCGCTTTTTTTACGATGAGGGCGATGATTACATAAACAAGTCCCGCGAACGCCGCGCCGATAATCAACCCGAGATACCCAACCGACATGGATACGCCGCCCGCGAACGCCGCCAGCATCGAGCCGATGAAAGCGAACGACGAGCCGAGGAATACCGGACTTCTGAATTTAGTAAAAAGCAGATACACGATAGTGCCCATACCGGCGCCGAATAACGCGGCGGATTGCGACATGTTTGCGCCCGGCACGTTGCTGTTGATTACGGCGGGCACGGCGATCGTCGCCGCCAGAATGGCAAGCAATTGCTGCAACGCAAACACCAGCGTTTTTCCGAAAGGCGGTCTGTCTTTCACTTGATAAACGAGTTCCATAACTTTTTTCTCCTATAAAAATTTTTCTTCCGTCAATTATTTACAAAACGACTTTTCAGTCGTATTCGTACAGTTTCACGCAGTCTTCCCCGTCCGTCTCGTTAAACCGCACGGCAATCACTTCGCTTTGCGCGGTGGGAATGTTTTTCCCTACATAATCGGCGCGGATGGGCAGTTCTCTGTGCCCCCTGTCTACCAGAACGGCAAGTTGAATGGTTTTCGGTCTGCCTAAGGCAAGCACCGCCTCCATCGCCGCGCGCGCCGTACGCCCCGTATACAACACGTCGTCGCAAAGCACCACGTCTTTGTCTTTCACCGAAAAAGGTACGTCGGTTCTTTTCACTTTGGGCATATCGGTAATTTCCGTAAGATCGTCGCGGTATAACGTAATGTCTACATATCCCGTCGGAAGGGTTTTCCCCTCGATATTTTCCACGTTTTTTCCGATTCGGCGCGCCAACGGCGCGCCGCGGGTGAGAATTCCTATCAGAACAACGTTTTCCGCACCCTTATTGTGCTCCACAATTTCGTGCGAAATACGCACGATTGCCCGTTTTGTCGCCGCTTCGTCCAACAGCACTGTTTTTTCTCTTCCGCCCATCGCCGTCGTTCCGCTTCCTTCCGAATACTTAATCTGCAAAAAAAACGCGCCTTTTTCAAGACGCGTCAAAATTCCGTATTCGCAGGCCGGGCTATCCGCCCGTCGCTTCAAAGGTCGCACGTCTTGCGGGCGTCTCCGCACCCGATTAAAGAGGTTTCATTCCTTTTTTCGTATTTAATTTTACATTATCGGAACGTCTTTGTCAAGCAAATCGTCCCGTTTCGCTCACATTTCTTTCAAATAATTTTCACGTTGAAAACCAAGCGATTTCCCGGCGGATATATGGGGCGCGCAGACGCGACAATGAAACGCGAAGTTTTTCACGTACGCCGGGTTATTCCAGTTCGAACGCACCCGTATACAATTGATAATACACGCCTTTTTGGGCAATCAACTGCTCGTGCGTGCCGCGTTCGATGATGCGCCCGTGATCGAGCACCATAATGGCGTCGGCGTTGCGCACGGTGGAAAGGCGGTGCGCGATGACGAAAACCGTTCTGCCTTTCATCAGTTTATCCATACCGTCCTGCACAAGCGCTTCGGTGCGGGTATCGATAGAAGAAGTCGCCTCGTCCAGAATCATTACGGGCGTATCCGCCACGGCGGCGCGCGCGATGGAAATGAGTTGCCGCTGCCCTTGCGACAGGTTCGCGCCGTTCCCCGTCAGCGTGGTATTGTATCCCTGCGGCAGGCGGCGGATAAAGTCGTCGGCATTGGCAAGTTGCGCGGCGGCGATACACTCTTCGTCCGTAGCGTCGGGTCTGCCGTAACGGATATTATCCATCACGCTGCCCGTAAACAGATTGGTATCCTGCAAAACGATGCCCAGCGAACGGCGCAAATCGTCCTTTTTAATTTTATTGATATTGATGCCGTCGTAGCGGATTTTTCCGTCGGCGATATCGTAAAAGCGGTTGATCAGGTTGGTAATCGTGGTTTTTCCCGCGCCCGTCGCGCCCACGAATGCGATCTTCTGCCCCGGCTTGGCATACAGCGATACGTCGGTAAGCACCTGCTTTTCCGGCACGTAACCAAAATCCACGTGATCCAGCACGATGTCGCCTTTCAGTTCCGTATACGTCACCGTACCGTCCGCTTTATGGAAGTGTTTCCACGCCCACAGTTCGGTGCGTTCTTTCGTTTCGGTAAGTTCGCCGTGTTCGCCGCGTTTCGCGTTCACCAGCGTTACGTATCCTTCGTCTTTTTCCGGCTCTTCGTCCATCATCGCAAACACGCGCGAAGCCCCCGCAAGCCCCATGGCGATCATAGAAACCTGCTGCGACATTTCGTTCACCGCCTGCGTGGAGCGGCGCGCCATGCCGAGAAAGGGTATGATATAGCCGAAGGTAATGGGCACGATTCCCGTTTTCAGCGAGGAAAACCCTATATTTTTCACGCCCGAAGCAAACAGCAATCCGCCGCAGATCGCAAGGAAAACGTAAGTGAAATTGCCGATATTTCCCAGAATCGGGCCGAGCACGTTACCGTAGACGTGCGCGCTCGTCGCGTCGCGATACAGCGTTTCGTTGTACTTGTCGAAATCGGATTTGGCGCGTTCTTCGTGCGTGAATACCTTCACCACTTTCTGCCCTTTTATCATCTCTTCCACAAACCCTTCTTCCGCCGCCAACGAACGCTGCTGCGCCACCATATATTTGGAAGACGCGCCGCCTACTTTTTTCACCACTACGAACATCAGCGCGGAACATAAAACGAACACCGCGGTCATCAGCAACGAATACCACAGCATTAAACAAACGGCTACGACAAGCGTGAGCATACTGGAAACCAGCGTGGGAAGGCTCTGCCCCACCAGTTGGCGGAGCGCGTCCGTATCGTTGGTATACGTCGACATAATTTCGCCGTGCGCGTGCGTATCGAAGTATTTGATGGGCAACGTTTCCATTTTTTCGAACATATCTTTACGCACGTGATACAACGTACCCTGCGTTACCACCGCCATAACGCGGTTATAGATATACGAAGCGAGAAGCGCTAAAAGGTAACACGTACCCATTACAATGATAAACGTGCGCAACTTCCCCGCCACGGATTCGTAGCCGCCCAGAATGCCGGGGTTCATGATATCGTCGATGTTCTTCTGCATGAACAGCGAAGAAATCAAGCCGCCGCCCGCGCTGACTATCAGGCACAGCGCAACAAGAAGAAGATGGGGTTTATAATATTTGAATACGTATTTTATCAGGCGCGAAAAAGTGCCTTTTTTAATCGCTCCTTTTTGTATCGTCCTGCCGCGCATACGGCCGCCCTTCATTCCCGCCATTACTCGATTCCTCCCGGCAATTCGTCGCTCTTATCCTCCGCGTTACCGCCGCGCGTCTGAGATTCGTACACCTCGCGGTAAATCCGGCTTGTCTTCATCAGTTCTTCGTGCGAGCCGCACGCCGCGATTTTGCCTCCGTCCATCACCAGTATCTTATCCGCGTTTTCCACGGACGCCACACGCTGGGCGATAATGATCTTCGTCGTGCCGGGAATCTCTTTCATAAACGCCGCCCGAATCAGGGCGTCCGTTTTGGTATCCACCGCGGAGGTGGAATCGTCCAGAATGAGAATTTTCGGCTTGGCAAGCAGCGCGCGGGCGATGCACAGTCTCTGTTTCTGTCCGCCCGAAACGTTCGCGCCGCCCTGTTCTATATACGTGTCGTACCCGTCCGGGAAAGAGGAGATAAATTCGTCTGCCTGCGCCGCCTTGCACGCCGCAATCATTTCTTCGTCCGTAGCGTTTTCGTTGCCCCAACGCAGATTTTCTTTAATCGTGCCGGAAAACAGCACGTTTTTCTGCAACACCACGGCGACTTCCCGGCGCAATACGTTAAGGTCGTATTCTTTTACGTCCGCGCCGCCCACCTTTACGCAACCTTCCGTCACGTCGTACAAACGGGGGATAAGTTGAATCAACGAGGTCTTCGAAGAACCCGTACCGCCTAAAATGCCCACGGTTTCGCCCGATTTTATCGAAAGATTTATATCGGAAAGCGCGAATTTTTCGCCGTCTTTCGCGTATTTGAAATTGACGTTTTCAAACTCGATCGAACCGTCTTTCACTTCTTTCAGTCCGTTTTCCGGGCTTACCAGATCGGGCTTGCATTCCAATACTTCCGCAATACGCCTGCACGATTCCACCGACATCGTGAACATCACCATGATCATCGCCGCCGTCATCAGCGAAGAAAGCATCTGCACGCCGTAAGTGATCACCGCGGAAACGTCGGCGGGCGCAAGCGCGCCGTATACCGCAATCCCGTTCGAAACGCTGCCGCCCTCTATTACCATTTTCGCACCGAAAAAGGAAATGAGCAGCGAAGCGGCATACATCGCCATCATCATCACGGGCGAATTCAACGCGATGATTTTTTCCGCTTTGGTAAAGTCGTTTTTCACTTCGGACGAGGCTTTGTCGAATTTTTTCTTTTCGTGCTCTTCGCGCACGAACGACTTCACTACGCGGATTCCGCTCACGTTCTCTTCCACGGAGGCGTTCAGCGCGTCGTATTTTTTAAAAATACGGCGGAAGAACGGCAACGCCTTGGCAATAACCAAAATCAGCGCCACGGCAAGGAACGGCAATATAATCACGTAAATCAGCGCCAATTTTACCGAAATCGACATGCTCATGATAATGGCGAAAACGAACATCATGGGCACGCGCACCACGATACGCAGACACATCTGAAAGGCCATCTGTACGTTGGAAACGTCCGTCGTCAACCGCGTTACAAGCGAAGAGGACGAAAATCTGTCCACGTCTTTAAACGAAAAATTCTGAACGGCGTAAAACAAATCTTTACGCAGATTTTTCGCGTAACCGCAACTGGCTATCGCCGCATATTTTCCGCCCATCACGCCGCCGAACAACGAAATCATCGCCAATACCACCATAATGCCGCCGTATAGTAAAATCTGCGACATCGGCACTATACCCGCGTCGTTGGTGGCAAGCATCTTCGTCATCATAAACGGTATCAGACATTCGCACACCGCTTCCAGAATCATAAACAGCGGCGTTGCCAGCGCGGGTTTTTTATATTCCCGCACGCTTTTCAACAATGTTTTTACCATGGTTTTTTATCCTTCACAAATCCGATTTTTATTTTCCGGGAATAATCCCTACCGATTATCGCGCCTTTTCCGTCGCGCCTTTTCACGATTCTCCGCCGCACAACGCGCTTCCGCCCGCCGCTTCGCGTACGTTCAGGTACACGCGTTCCAGATACGCCGCAAGGGCGGCGCGCTCTTCTGCGGTAAAATTTTTCAACAGCATTTTTTCCATATCCGAGCGCCGTTTTTTCATCTCGGCAAACGAAGCGTTTTCCTTTTCCGTCAGCCGCACCGTTTTCGCCCGCGCGTCTTCCGGGCTTCTTTCGCATTCCACGTAACCCTTTTCCTGCAACCGCGATATAATGCCGGAAACGGTGGCGTGCGATACGTCCAGATAATTTTCAACGCTTTTCATCGTGGCGGCGCCGTCTTTTTGCGTGTGCAGAAAAAACAGCACTTTCCCCTGCGCAAACGTCACGTCGTGGCGAAACCCTTTTTTATCGGCATACGCTTGCAGTCGTTCCGCAATTTTTTTTATATATATGCCCACGTCTTTTTGTTTTACGCTCTTTTCGCTCTTTTTCCGCTCTGCATTTATCGCGTTTCGTCCGCTCATCTTATCTCCCGCGCCGCGGCATGAACCTCCTTTGCAACGGCATTATTCTTTCGGAATGATTCTATTATATGTAGCACGCTACAAAAAGTCAAGCGCTTTTCTTATTTTTCTTTTCTTATCACAAAAATTTCATCTGCGCGCGGAACGCTTCCGCCTCGCGCTGGAGAGAAACCGCCGAACGCGCGGCAAAAAAGTTTAATCGAAATACCTTGAAAAGCGCGGAAATATAGGAGTAATTTCAACGTATTTATCGAAAAGTTTCCCGAAAAGCCCTATTAACGGTCCGTTACAAGCGGTGATAATCAGCGTTCCCCAGCCTATTCCCTTAAAGTTACCGAAGCCGAACAACGCAAACGACAGCGCACACGAAAGCAGTAAAAACGAGGCGTCGAACGCCGTTTTTATTCGGGAAAGCGGTTTTGAAAACTTTTTGGAAATCTGCTTCACGAAAAAATCGTATACCTGCGGATACAAATACGTTTTAACGGAAAGCATAACGGAAAACGACGTTAAAGCCATACCGCCGATAAACAGCGCGATACGCGCGGGAAGCGCCGCCGCCCCCGCCGCGCTCTGTGAAAAAAACGGAATCAGGCGAATCAGATCGAGCGCCGCACCGTAAAAAATGCAGGTAAAAAAGGCAAAAAAGTACGAAAAGCGCACTTTTTTCAGCACAATGCAAAGCGCGATAAACAAAACCGCCTGTACCAGATATTCCGCTCTGCCGAACGAAAGGAACGAAACTTTCAGGCTCAGAATATACGCCGGCGCCACAATCATCGATACGCCGAAATCAGCCGCCGCGCACATCGCTACCGCCAACGCAAGAAACGCCACGCCTAAAACGTACGCCGCCTCCGCTTTAACCGTAAATTTTCTGAAATGTTTTTCTTGTTTTTTCTCTCCGCTTGCGGATTCTTTTAAAATCGGATCTTCCATAATTTTTTTCTGATAAAATTCCGCGCCTTCTTTTCAGCGCCCGGCAAAAAGTATACGCAAAGGCGAAAAAAATATTGCGACCGCTTATCGTTTTCGCGAAAATCGGCAGCCGCAATACGCCTGACGGTATAACCCGTATTCCTTCGATAATTGAACGCTCCGCAGATATCCGCCGTGTTTTTTAAAATCGGAAGGGAGATACTTCACGCCGAATGTATCCTGCGCCGCAAAACCGATCTCGTTCAGCCAAGCGGCGTTTTTGTACGGACTGACCGATAGCGTGCTGGCAAAATAACCGAATCCTGCGCTTTTCGCCCGTTCCGCCGTTTTAAAAAGCCGCAATTTGTAGCATTCGTAGCACCGCGCGCCGCCTTCGGGACAAGTTTCTTTGCCCAAAGCGATTTTTTCAAACGCCTCGTTTTCGTAATCGCAGTCGATAAACTCCGCCCAACCCGTTTCTTTTAAAAAACGAATCTGCTCGTTTTTCCGTTTTTCATATTCTTCGCGCTCGTCGATATTCGGATTATAATAAAACACCGTAACGTTGCAATATTCTTTTAAAATTTCCAGACAGGCGGAAGAACACGGCGCGCAACAACTGTGTAACAACAAGTTTACTCCCGTTCCGTCCGTATCCGTGCTCCGTTCAAACGACGAAAGCGTTTCCCGCATGATTTTATCGTAATTCACGGCGTTCGTTCTCTTCTCCTCCGCCATGTTTTCCACCGTCCGCCCTCCTTAATCGTACCGTATCGTACGCGAATCATTATACTCGGCCGACGCCGTTTTGTCAAATAAAAACCGCGTTCGTTTTCCCTCGCGATAAACAAAACGCGAAAAACCGAACGCGACGATGGCAATCTCCTACGCCGTCTGCGACGAGCGCGCGGCAACGCGCGTATTTAAGCACGTTCCCTCTTCCGCGCGGCCGTCGAAAAAAAATTCTTTACAACCCCAGTTCCGCTCTCGTCTTTACGGAAAGCCAACCGCAGGCAACCGCTCCCGGTCCTACGTGCGCGCCGATGGTGGGCCCCATAATGAAAATTTCGGGCGTAATCCCCGTCGCTTCCCGTATACGCGAAGCGAGTTCATTGGCGCCCTCTTCGTTATCGGTATGCACCACCACGATTTTTTTCTTCTCGTCCGGCGGAGCGGCCGCTATTCTATCCAGCGTGTACGAATACGCCTTTTTCATGCCTTTTACTTTATCCACGGTTTTCAACTTGCCTTCGGCGTCGAAAGTTAAAATGGGCTTCACCTGCAACATCGAGCCGAATACCGCCGCCGTGGGAGAAACGCGCCCGCCCCGTTGCAGATAAAACAGATCGGTGGGAATAATCGTACACAAAAGACGGTTTCTCGCGTCCGTCAGATAATCGTAGGTTTCCTGCAACGTCTTTCCCTCGTCGCGCATGTCGCAGGCAAACGAAACGAGCATTCCCTGCAAAATAGTGGCGCCTAAAGGATCTACGGAAACCATGTTAAAATCCGGATATTCTTTTTTCACCGCCGCGGCGGCTTCTTTGGCAACGCTTGTCGTGCGCGCCAACCCCGAAGAAATGGAAAAATGCAGAACGTCTTTTACGCCCGCTTCCGCCATTTTCGTAAAATGCGCCACGTGCGCGTCGTAATTAAGCATCGCCGTGCGCGGCATGTATTTATTCCGCACTTTCGCGTAAAACTCCACGTACTGGGAATACTGTGAAAAATTATCGAGATACTCCGTAATTTCGCCGTTTTTTTCCATAGAAAAAGTCAGCGGTGCAAAATAAATATCCCGTTGCTTGCGGTAATCTTCATATAAATCACAGGTGGAATCGCTGGAAACTTCAAACAATCTCATTTTTTCTCTTCTCCCGAATAAAACCCGATTTAAAGCGCTTATCGCAGACTTTTCCCGCGCACGTTCCGCATATCGCGCACGTTCCGCGCCATAAAATCATTGTTTTGTCATATATATTTATGACAATTTTTATTATATCATACATCTTTCGCCTTGTCAATATTTTCTACGACATTTTTCGACAGATTTTTTTAATAAAACACGAACGAATGTTTGACTTTTTCGCGAAAAAGGTATATAATTGCGTTATAAAAAACAAATGTTCGTAACGGAGCGTAACGATGATTGACGAAGAACGTTTGAGAATACTTACGGAAGGGACGAAATACGACGTTTCGTGTTCTTCGTCCGGTTCGCGCAGGAGCAACGCTTCGGGCGGAACGGGCAACGCGGCGATCGGAGGGATTTGTCATTCGTTCACGGCGGACGGCAGATGTTTGTCGTTGTTGAAAATTTTAATGACGAACGATTGCGCGTTCGATTGCAGATACTGTCCTAACCGCCGCAGCGCGGACGTGCCGCGCGCGGTGTTATCGCCCGAAGAAATCTGCGAACTCACGCTTGATTTTTACCGCCGCAATTATATCGAAGGCTTGTTTCTTTCTTCCGCGGTGTATAAAACGCCCGATTACACCATGGAACTTCTGGTTCAGACGGCGGAACTTCTGCGCGGCAGATACCGTTTTAACGGCTATCTGCATATCAAGGGCATACCCCATGCCGATCCGCTGCTGACGGATCGCGCCGCTCTTCTTGCCGACCGCATGAGTTACAATCTGGAACTTCCGGGCGAAGACAGTTTAAAACGGCTTGCGCCGCAGAAGACGAAACAATCGCTTCTGGCGCCGATGAAACAACTTGCCGAAGGGAAAAAGGCATTTTTATCAGAGCGTACCGCCTCTTTGAAAGGCGCCGCTTTCAAGCGCTTATCGGGCGAGAAAAACGAAGGGGGTATCGGCGAAAATAACCGCAAAATTATGGGTATCGCGGCAAACGGCGCCGAGCAGACGGCGGCGGAAAAACGGCTTGTTTCGTTTGCTTCGTCCCCTTCCGCGGCATTATCGTCCTTCCGCGCAAACAAACGCCCTCTGTACCTGCCCGCCGGGCAGACCACGCAGATAATCGTGGGCGCTTCGCCGGAAAAGGACGGACGCATCTTGCGCCTTTCCCGGGCGCTGTATCAGAAATTTTCGATGAAACGGGTGTATTTTTCGGCATATCTGCCCGTGGTAGCCGATCCGCTGTTGCCGGACGTCGGCGAAAAACTGCTGCGGGAACACAGGCTGTATCAGGCGGACTGGCTGATGCGGTTTTACGGATTTTCTCCCGAAGAACTTGCGGACGAAGACGAAAATCTGCCCGTGGAGTACGATCCGAAATGCGCCTGGGCGATTAAACATCTGAATCTGTTTCCCGTGGAAATCAACCGCGCCGATCTTTCTTCTCTGCTCCGCGTTCCCGGCATAGGCATAAGGTCGGCGAATAAAATCATAGCGGCGCGGCGCCATACCGAACTGCAATACGAGCACTTAAAAAAAATGCGCGTGGTGTTAAAACGCGCGCGGCATTTCATCACCTGCGACGGAAAATTTTACGGCGAGGAAAAAGAAGAAAAAATCAAAGCGACGTTGTCCGCGGCGGAAACGTCCGACGGCGCGGAACAACTCTCCTTGTTTTCCGACGCCGCGCTGATTAAATCCGCTGCGCAACGCAACGATTTTTCCGGCGAAACCGCGAATCTTTACGGCGGGTATTTTACGGGCGCGCGGCTCGATCTTCCCGCCGACGAAACGCAGAAAAAAATCAATTTATCCACGCCGGAAATCCGCCGGTCGGTTCTGACGGGCGAAATCTGAACTTCGCCCGTTTCCGCCAAAGGCGCGAAACGAAAAAAAGGAGGCATAAGCCGTTATGCGCACGGTGCTTGTTACGGACGGGAGCGAAACGGCGTTTTACGCCGCCGTTTTCAGCGGCTGGAACAAAAACGCTTACCTCACTTCCAAACAAAATTTTCAGCCCGCGCTCACCGACGAACTTGCGGACGTTTCGGGCATCGACGCGCAGAGCGAAACAAAAGCGGCGCGCGTGAAAGCGGCGCTGCAGAAAATCGACGCGCGCGCACTGCACGAAATCGGCAGAATTCTGCTTTCGGGCAACGACGAAAAGGAACAAACCGCGTTTTTATACCTGAAAGAAATTTTCCGTTGTAAAGCCCCCGCCCGCGATAAAACGTATCTGCCCGTCGTTGCCGCGGCAACAGATCTTTACAGGCAGATCGGCAAAGAAGTCGAACGTTTAAAAGGCTTTCTGCGCTTTAAAGAAACGGCGGCGGGCGTTTATTACGCGGCATGCGCGCCCGATAACGATATTTTACCCCTGCTTGCTCCGCATTTTATCAGGCGGATGCAACTTCCTTTTATCCTGCACGATATCTCGCGCGGATACGCGCTTTGTTATAACGGCGAACGCACGGTAAAACTGCGCGCGGCGCGCGCGGAAATCCCTCTTTCCGAAAGAGAGGAAAAAATTTCCGCGTTGTGGAAGCAGTACTTTAATACCGTGGCGATCCGCGCCCGCGCCAATGCAAAACTGCAAGATACGCTGATGCCCCGCCGATATCGCAAATTCATGGACGAAACCGTGCCGACGCCGCCCGCCGATAAACCGGACCGAAAAGAATAAGTTAAGATAAAAACAAAGCCGCGCCCGTTCCTGAACGGATTTACGGCGTGAGATCGTAAATACCGGAAGAAAAAGCGAGAAGCGCATGATTCTATCTGCAATTGCTTGACAAACAACGCAGAAATCGTATAATTATATATAGAGTAATCAGCCGTTCAAACTCCACCGCTTTCCTGACGGTTTCGTCGACGGACGCGTCTGGAAATTTGCGGGGGCGGCGCGGAAAGTTTGTACGGCGGAACGGGAGATCGGGTGAAAAATTATTTTTACGATTTTATAAAATACGACTGCGAACGCGAAATTTCCTGCGGCGATTTTTCGGGCGCGGAAAGTTTGCTCGGCGATAACGACAGATGGGAATTTCTTGAAAACTACGCGGCGTTCCTCGATAAAAAGAACGGCACGCAGAACGGTTCGGAAACGGTGATATCCGCTAAGGAAGCGGCGGACGTTTTAAAAAAAATCGATTACAGCGTAAATTGCAAGCGCAGAAAGCGGTTCCGTTTCGATACGGCGGACGCGTATTTATGCGAGCGACGCGGCGAATACGCGGGCTGGAAATTTTACGGAAACGCAAAAAGAGAAAAAAACGCGGTTGTTTTCACCGACGGTATTCTTCCGCCCGTTCCTGCGGCGCAGTATTATTTTTTAACCGACGGAAAGGCCGAAAAACTTTCCTTTTCGGTATATATTCCGCACGATTACCTCGACGCGGCCACAAGACGGGGAGAAGGGAAAAAGCCTCTTACCACCACCTGCGGAAGATATGTGGAACTCAGGCGCGGCATTAAAGAAGTGCTCAAATTACAGTTTTACCGCAACGGCGAATTCTACGCCCGCGTGGGCGTGCCGGATATTTACCACCCGCAAAACGTAAAAATAGGCGATTTCGTTACCGGCAAAAACAACGAGATACAAATCGAATTGTATGAAAACCGCTTTAAAATTTCTCTGAACGGCAAGGCATACGGGGAAGAATTGCCCCTTACAAACGCGTTATCGCCCGATTCGCTTTTTATTTGCGGCGGCTTCCGTCCGGAAGGAAAGTGGAAATTTACCCTGAAAGAAATCGACTTTTCCGACGGCGCGAGGAAAAATTTTTTTGTAAGGGAAACGGCGGGCGTAACGCCCGAAAGCGTCGGGGCGTTTAAAAACGCTGAAATATCCGAATATACGGGAACGCCCGAATATATCGGCAAGGTCAGTTTGCCCTATGCCGCAGGAACGGAAAAAAATAAGGATAAATGCCTTATTTTGCAATCCTCTTTCGCGTACGAAGGCGGCAGAGCCGTATTGCACGCGGGTTCGTTAGATCCTTCGGGCGTTGTGAAGATCAACGGAAAAATCGCCGCCGCGGCGGAAGATTTCACAAAAATCGTAACGGACGTAACGCCGTTTTTAAAACCCGGGGAAAACGAGATACAGTTTATCGTAAATCCGCGCGCGCCCGAAGTGAATTACAGTTGGCACAGAAGCGCCGATCCGTATATCGGCTGGTTTTGCAGAGAGGCGTACGTCGATTTTCTCCCCGAAAGTTATATCGATACTCTTACGGTAAAAACTTTAAACACGCGGAAAGACGGAGTAACCGTTTCCGTTAAATTATCCGCCGTAAACGCAACGGGAAAGAAATGGGCGCTGTATCTTGCGAAAGCGCCGGACGGGCAGGAAGATAAAATTTACGCGGGCGCGGCGGAAACAGAAACGGAAACGACGCTTACCTTTCCTGCGGAAAGTTGGTCGCCCGAAAACCCCGCGCTGTATATCCTGCGGGCGGAATTGTACGACGAAAACGGCATCTACGACGATTACGCGCTGGAAACGGGGTTCAGAACGATTGAACAGAAAAACGGCGATATTCTTTTAAACGGCAAGAAAATTTTGCTTACGGGCGCGCTTTTAATGCAGTTTTTACCGCCGTACGAAGAAATCGGCGTAAATCACGTTTGCCCCACCGGCGAAGAAATCGTACGGCAGGCACTTTGTATTAAAAAAATGAACGGCAATACGGCGCGCCTGCATTTTCTTGGCTACGGTTCCAACGATCCGCGTTACGGAGAAATTTTCGACCGGCTGGGCCTGATGACGATCTGGACGACGCGGCTGATCGATTCGGCAGAGGGCGTTGAAGACGGACGGGGCTGGCGGCAGAAGGAAGCGTATTGCGAGCAGATTAAAGAAACGTTATCGCATCCTTCCGTAATTATGTGGGAAGGAAGCAACGAGTTCCACGCGGATAAATATTCTTTCGACGCGTTGTTCGACGAATTCGTTTCCGCCGTAAAACGGGTGGACGATACGCGGCTGCTTTGCCCTTCCTCGCATATTTATTACGGCGGCGGCCTGTACGGCAACAGCGGCTTTTATTATCAGGACGACGGAAAAGCGGATCAGGATTTTAACGCGGCGCAAAGTTCGTTCGGCTGGAACGATCCTTTGGTGGTGAGAAGTTCGCACAATTACGATTTGTTGCTGGGCTACGGAAACAAGTGGGATATGTTCAGAAAGCAGGCGTGGAACTCTCAGCCCGCGCTGTTTGCTTCAAAAAAGCACGCATATATCATATCGGAATTTGCCGTGATGGGCAGGCAGGATCATACCGTGCCGGAAAGCAAAGCGTTTTTCAACGCTCATTCGTACGAACTTTCCGACGAGAAAAACGCCTTGGGCAGAAGCACTACGCAGAGCGAATGGAAATTGAGTCAGGCATATCAGGCGTTATGCGCTTACAATACCGTGAAATATATGCGGTATCTGGGCGCGGACGGACTGTTATGGTGTTGTTTAACGGGCGGGGCGAACGACGCGGGATATTTAAAACCCGTAATCGATTTTTACGGCTATGCCAAGCAGGCTTTTTACGCCTTGAAAGAAGGGTATGCGAAAACGGTGTGTTTTTCAAAATCCACCGACGTGCTCGCCGGGCGCGGATTTACGATCGTCCCCGTGCTTACGGGCTGCGAAAAAGGTTGTTTATATAACGTTACCATAAACGTAAAAGACGCCGACGGCAACATAGCGGATACGGCGACGTATAAAAACGTACAGGCGGATTTTCAAACGGAACTTCCGCCGTTTACGCCCGGATTAAACAGCGGCTATTACGCGATTGAATACGTCGCGGAAGAAATATCTTGTAACGGGAAGTAAAAGAGCATGATAAAAATACTGCAATTCGGAGAAGGCAATTTTTTACGCACGTTTGCGGATGCGTATTTCGATACGCTGAACAAAGAAGGCGCGGGAGAATACGAAGTACACATCGTAAAGCCTATTCCCGGGGGAAGTTTAGAAAAATTCGTAAAGCAAAACAACGCATACCATATTGTACTGCGCGGCGTGAAGAACGGAAAAGAAACGGAAGAAATTTATAAAATCGACGCGGTGAAATCGGCGTTTTCTCCGTTTGACGAATGCCCGAAATACCTTGCGCTGGCGCGGGATTGCGAAGTAAAACTCGTCGTATCGAACACCACGGAAGCGGGGATTTGTTTCAGCGAAAGCGACAAATTCGAAGATTTTGAAACGGCAACCTACCCCGCGAAGTTGACGAAGTGGCTGTACGAAAGATATCGCGCGGGTTTGGGAGGCGTATATATTCTGCCCGTTGAACTGATAGAAAACAACGCGGACGAGTTATTCCGCTGCGTGGAAAAATACGTCGCGCTCTGGCGCCTGCCCGAGGCGTTCCGGAAGTGGAACGCGGAACAAAACTTCTACTGCAACACGCTGGTAGACAGAATCGTATCGGGGTATCCGCGCGACGAAGAAACGAGAAATCGCGTCTGGCAACTGATCGGCGAAACGGACGAACTCGTCAGCGTCGGCGAGCCGTTCGGACTGTGGGCGATAGAAAAGAAAGGCGGAATAGAAAACTACGTAAAAGAAGGCGCGCACAACGTGGAAGTCGTGCTGACGAACGACATAAATTATTATAAAAAGCGGAAAGTGCGCGTGCTGAACGGCAGCCATACCAATCTGGTTGCGGCGGGACTTATGCTGGGCAAAGAAACGGTATACGATTGCATGAAAGACGAAAGGCTTTCGGCGTTTGTAACAGATACGCTGGAAAAAGAAATCATTCCGTTCGTATCTGAGGACGTTGCGGCGACGACGGCGTTTGCGCACAGCGTGACGGAGCGGTTTTTAAACCCGTATTTAAACCATCGGCTGATCAGCATCGCGCTGAACAGTATTTCTAAATGGCGGGCGCGGGTACTGCCGAGTTTTAAAGATTATTACGCGGCGCACGGCAAAATCGCGCCGAAGATCGCCGTCGGTTTTTCGTACCTTATCGCGCTGTATTATACAAAGCACGGCGAGTTGAAAGACGAGGCTAAATATCTGGAATGTTTCGCCATGAAGCAGCCGCTTGAAAAGATCATGCAAAACGCGGAGATGTGGGGCGAAGATTTAACCGCGTACGCGGGCTTTTACGAAACGGTGAAAGAAAACACGGAACGGATTATCGAGGGCGAAGTACTGATATGAAAAGCGTGATTATAAACGAAAAGGACAACGTAGGCGTATCGCTGGAAGGAAGCGAAAGCATTCCCGCGGGGCATAAATTCGCCTTAAAAGACATTGCGGCGGGCGAATATATCATAAAATACGGCGAAATCATAGGCAAGGCCACGCAGAATATAAAAAAGGGCGAATGGGTGCATACGCACAACGTAAAATCGCATTTAGACGAAAAAAACGCGGCGTATCAATACGAATACAAAGCGAATACGCTTTCAAAAACGGCGCGCACGTTCCGGGGGTATAAACGCAAAAACGGCAAAGCGGGCATACGCAACGAAATTTACATTATTCCTACCGTGGGGTGCGTGAACAACGTGTGCCGCCGCCTGGAAAAAGCGGCGCAGAAATACGTGAGCGGCAGTATCGACGGCATATTTGCCTTAACGCACCAGTTCGGCTGTTCGCAACTCGGGGAAGACAACGTAAACATCAGAAAACTTCTGTGCGGCATTGCGGAAAACCCCAACGCTTCGTACGTGCTGTTCGTTGGTCTGGGGTGCGAAAACAACGGCCTGAACGGAATAAAAGAACAACTGAAAGACTGCGACAATATCGCGTATTACAACTGTCAGGACGTGGAAGACGAGCACGCCTACGGATTAGAGATATTGCGGGAATTTGCCGGAAAAGCGAAAGAGTTGCAACGGGAAGAAACCGATTTTTCAAAACTTTGCGTGGGGCTCAAATGCGGCGGAAGCGACGGCTATTCGGGGCTGACGGCAAATCCGCTGGTGGGCAGAATCACGGACAGAGTGGTGGCGTGCGGCGGCAGCGCGATCCTTACGGAAGTGCCGGAAATGTTCGGCGCGGAACAACTTTTAATGAATAAATGCAAAAACCTCGAAGTGTTCGAAAAATACAAGGCGATGATAGAAAACTTCAAGGACTATTACACCAAAAACGGCTTTCCCGTGTATGAAAATCCCAGCCCCGGCAATAAAAAAGGCGGAATCACCACGCTGGAAGAAAAGTCGCTGGGGTGCGTCGAAAAGGCGGGAAGCACGCAGATTACAGACGTGCTCTCTTACGGCGAACGGGTAAAAGAACAGGGCGTATCGGCATTGAACGCGCCGGGGAACGATTTAATTGCCGCAACGGCGCTGGCGGCGAGCGGCTGCCAGATCGTGCTGTTTACAACGGGCAGAGGCACTCCTTTTTCCACGTTCGTGCCCACGATGAAAATCGCGACGAACAACAGAATTTCCGCGTTTAAAAACAATTGGATAGATTTCAACGCCTACGATATGGACGAAGAAGGTCTGTTCGGGTTGCTTGAAAAAGCGCTTAACGGCGAATATAAATGCAAAAGCGAAGACATACGCGAGATAGCGTTTTATAAAACGGGAGTAACTTTATGAGTTATATTAAAGAAAATTTTTTACTGGAAAGCAAAACGGCGGAAAAACTGTACGCTACATATGCGGAAAAAATGCCGATTTTCGATTATCACTGTCATTTACCGGAAAAACAGATTCTGGAAAACAAACCGTTCAACGATATTTTTGAAATCTGGCTTTCGGGCGATCATTACAAGTGGCGCCTGATGCGGAATTACGGCGTAGACGAAGAATATATTACGGGGAACAAAAGCAATAAAGAAAAATTCCTCGCTTATTGCAATACGCTTTCCACGGCGTTCGGAAACCCGTTGTATCATTGGTCGCAGGCGGAACTGAAAGAGTTTTTCAATTGCGAATTGGAGATTAACGGCGAGAACGCGGAACTCATCTGGGATTGGTGCAACGAATATATCAGGCTGAATAACATTACGCCGCAAAGTTTAATAGAAAAATCGAACGTGACGCACCTGTTTACCACAAACGAGATTTTCGACGATCTGGAAACGTTTGTAAAAATCGCAAAAAAAGGATATAAATTTAAGGTAAGCCCCGCTTTCCGCGCGGATAAGATTATGAATATCGAGGCGGAGCGCTACAACGATTTTATCGCGCTGTTAGAAGAAAAAACGCATAAAATCACCACGCTTTCCGGGCTGGAAAGCGCGATAGAAAACCGCTTGCTTGCGTTTATCGGCGTAGGCGCGAAAGCCGCGGATATCGCTTTACAGCAAGTTTATCCGATCGGGGCGCGGACGGACGCGGAGGCGGCGTTCGTCAAACGCAGAAACGGCGAAACGATCGGCGAAAAAGATGCGGAAACGTTTAAAGGGTATCTTACGTATTTTTTAATGAAACTTTACGCAAAACACGGCGTGGCGACGGAATTGCACGTAGGGGCGATGCGGAACAACAACGCCGTAATGCTGGCGCGGCTGGGATTGGATACGGGGTACGACAGCATTGCGGAGGAAAACAGCATAAAAAACATGTCGCGCCTGTTCGACAGGCTGAACGACGAAAACGCCTTACCAAAAACCGTCGTTTTCAATTTAAACCCCAAGATGAATGCGGAAATCGTAACGCTGTTAGGATGTTTTCAATCGGGCGAAGCGAAAGGAAAAATGCAATACGGCCCCGCATGGTGGTTTCTGGATAACAAAGCGGGCATGGAAAAGCACTTGCAGGATTTAACGGCAACGGGGCATATCGGGGCGTTTATAGGCATGCTGACGGACAGCCGTTCGTTTTTATCGTATCCGCGTCATCATTATTTCCGCAGAATTCTTTGCAATTATCTGGGCGGCATGATGGAAAGAGGCGAAATTACGCAGAACGAAAAACTCGTGGGCAAGGTAATCGAAGACGTTTGCTACAATAACGCCGTAAATTACTTCGGAATGAATTGAAAAAAGCGAATTGAAAAAACGCAGTTTAAAAAAGTCAGGCGCCGCCGGATAATCCGGCGGCGCCTGCTTTTTTTAAGAAACATACGCGTTTCAGTTGCGGATAATTTCAATTTCTTCCGGCGCGTTGATTTCGGAAACGATTTCGCCGTTAATTCTTTCGTGTCTGATATAAATATTGCCGTACGGCGTGGGATACGTTCCTTCCGCGCGGTTTACGCCGCGGGGCAGATAAGGCCGTATCGCTATTTTGCCGCATCCCGCCGACAACACGTTTACGCCCAGAATATATCTTGTTATAAACGGCACGGGCGCGGACGACCAGCCGTGACAAAGGCTGTGCCGAAACCCTTTATAGCAATAATCGCCTCTGTCGCCGTGAATATCTTCTTCTCCTTCTTTGGGGAATTCGTCGATTCTGCCCGTGTTTTTAACCCATTCTATATTGAAGTCTTCCCAAAAAGAGGTAGCGCCTTTATCCAGCATCGCCCCGTAATACTCTTTCATAATCTGTACGGCGCGCTCTTTTTCTCCGCATTTTGCGATAGCGTCGAGCAGATAGAAAGCCGTAAACGTTGAAAACCCCTTGCAGCCTCCTTCCGTAAGCGTTTTACATACTTCGGCGGAAAAGTTGTTTTCGCACAGCGCCTTGAACGCCGCCGCCTGCTTTTTTACAGGCGCGGGAAGCCTGCCTTTCAACAGCCTGTTTTCAAGCGCGGTAAGCCGCGCGCCGTCGTTGCCGAGAATGCCGAAAATTTCGCGCGCGTAGCGCAGCGCGGTTAAAAACAACGCCTTTACGCCGTTTTTGCTATCGTCCGATCCGCCCGCGTTGCTGTCGGAATCGGGGTGCGTGGGCCAATCGAAAAAGTAGCCTTTCAGGTGCATATCTCCGTTTTAGTCTACCAGCGCGCCGAGATTATCGAACAGATCTTCGATATATCCCGCGTGTTTTATCAAAAGGTTTTTATCGCCGTTCTGCATGTACCAATCGTACAATACTACAACGAACCACAACGAGTACGAAGGTTTTAAGTTGATGTATTCGGGGAGTTTAAACTGCGCCACTACGAAGTCCAGCGCGTCGTCGATACATTTATCGTAACCGAACAGGCACTGAATCGTCATCATTTCCGGGTGCATATCTCCCATCCATACGAGTTTATCGCGCTTTATGCCGTCCCATAACATACTCTGCATACAAAGCATACAGGTGCGCGAAGCAACGGAATATATTTCGTTGAGTCTTTCGTCGTCGCAGTGAAAACCGCCTGCGGGGCGTAAATCACGGTGCACGTATACCGCCACCGCCGATTTGATAAGAATCGCGTCGTCGTCGGATAGAAGATCGATACGCAAAAATCTGAACCCTGTATTGCCGAATTCCATATCGGAATGAGAACCGAGCGTTATCGTCATATCCCTTACGGCGTGGTCGTTGGTAGCGTTCTTTTCGCCTAATTCCGCGCACGTTTCCGTCAATGATTCTCCGAAACGCAATCGCATTAAAACAGGCGCGTTTTCCTTGCTTTTTTTATACGTTCTTTTGGTAAGAATTCTGATTCCGCCGTATAATTCTTTGCCGAAATCAAGAATAACATGGCTCTTACCGCTCATTTTACAGAGTTCGTCTTCTACCGTAGCGATCTGCAGAATCTTTTCTTTAAGTAAAAAATTCTCGCCTTCCACCGCGCCGCCCGTCGCCTTGATTTTAACGGGAAATACAAACTCTCTGACTCGTTCGTCTATCATTTGCCGCTCTCCAAAATATTTCTGTCGCTTAGTAACCGCTTTGCCCCCGTAAACGCGGGTTGCGCTTAACGTTTCCTGAAAAACGCCGTTATTTATGCGTCGCCCCGCCCTTTACTAACGGGGCGGACGGTACGTCACGGTTTTGAAAGCGCTTCTTCGCACTTCGTCAGTCTTTCCGCATTTATTTTCGCCTTTCCTTTATCGGAAAGTTTTTCGTATTTTTCCCGCGCCAGATTTATCGCCGCCCTGTCCTCTTCCGTAACGGCGGAGGGCTCGGGCAACGCGTCTATACAAGATTGCACGTGTTGATACGAACAGGCGGTAACGTTGCCGAAACAGAAGGTATCGCCCGCGTTTACCGAACGGATTACGAAGTACCCCGCGCGCGTAAATTCGCTTGCGGATAAACAGATATCGTTCCACGAATTCGCTTTAAGCGTTAACACTTTAACGGTGGACGACCACGCGTAGGGAATAAACACGATGTCGCGCGCGGCGGAACAGCCGTTGTAAATTCTGAACGTTACGTAATCGTAATCGGAAAGCGCGCTCTGCACCGAAGAATAGTCGTACCTCGCGTACATATACAATTCTTTGGAAGGCACTGAAACTTTAAACGTCATCACCGCGTTGCCGTCTTTATTTCCGAGATACGCGCTGCCCGACCACTGATAATACGCTTTGCCGTTGGGGAGCGTATCGTTATACAGCGGTATAAACATTTTCGCGGTTAACGGATTCACGAAATCGTAAACGGTATATTCGTATTTCAGAAGAGCGGCGGAGGCTTCGGAAACAATTTTCAGTTGCTCTGCCGTAAGTTTATCTACGCACTTCATTTTGCGGTAAGAGGCGGCGAAATCGAGCAGCAGTTTTCCGTCGGTATCGCTTGCCTCGCCGTTTTTATAGCGTTCGATGACGCCCGCCATCAGTCCGGAAACTTTTGCCGCGCGCGCGGTGATGTCGCCGTAAACTTCCTTTTCGTTGTTCTTTAAATACAGTTGTTTATACAGCGTCATGCTTTCGTAAGCGCTTAAATAGTACATCGCTTCGCGGAAAGTATCTATCGTAACGTTTTCGCCTTTTACCACCGAGTCGTTTTTCAAAACGATATCCACGTAATCGGTATCCGTCGTTCTGGAACGCAGCATCGGCGTAAACGTAACGCCGTCCGCGCCGACGTTTATCGTAAGGTACGAAAGCGCATTATAAATTTTGCTGCCGTAATATACCGTCTGCAAGCCGGCGCCGAGCACGTCGCGGCGCAGCAGATTGCCGTTTTCGTCGTACGCTTCTACGCTGCCGCTTTCGCCGAACCGTACGCCGAACGTAACGCTTTCGGCTACGTTAAGCGGATCGCCCGTTTTTACGGGCGTTATTCTGTACGTGCCTTCCGTTGCGGCGGTTATCGTATATCTGCCGTCTTCTTCCGTTACGGCGGCGTCTTCCGAGGCGTAACCTTCCGCCCCGAGGGCGAGCGAATAAATGCCGTCCGTCTGCAGCGCCGCGCCGACAAGATTGCCCAGATATACGTTACCGTTCGTAGCGCCCGCCGTTTTAAAGGTAATGCTGTTGCCCGATTCGCTTAACTGTGCGGCGGGAAAGTACAGCGTGCGTTCGCCGCCCGCCTCCAACGTTTCCGCTTCCGAAGCGTTCAGCACAACCGATACGTCCGCGTCCGATTCGTTTTTAGCGTTTACCGCAACGTAATCGAAAGCGGAAATCATCAGAGTAGGAATATGAACGTTGGTTTTATAATCGCCCTTGTCGTTAAAGCCGAAACCGAGCGCTCCTTTTTCACCGAGCAATTGTATTTCGCCATCGTAAGCGCAGTTCATGCCGTCGGTTGCCGATACCTGCAATACGCCGTATTCTTCGCCGAAATAGAATACCGTATCGCCCGATTGTTTGGCAAGCAGATCGAAAAAGTACCCCACCGCGCTCTGATAAACGTTATAATACGCCGTCACCGCAGAGCGGCAGTTTTCGTCCAGCCCGGCGTACAGCGCGTTGGCGGAAAGCAGCGTCTGCGCGGAATCGAGCGTAACGTTGCCGTCAAGCGAAGATACCGTTTCCGCAAAATTCACCGCGGATTTCTGCATATCGTTAAGCCGGCTTTCGCCTATCGTCACCGTCCAGTCGTCGAAGTAATAATCGCACGCTTCGCCCGTCGGGAATTCCACGTTGAAGGCTTTCACTTCGTCTATGCGGTACATTGCGAAAACGGGATCGACCGAAAAGGATATGTCGTTCCAGCCCGCGTTAAGCGCCGCGCTGACGTCGCACACGGTTTTAGAAGAAGAAACCAACCCGAGTTTTACGGTTTTCACCGTATCGGAAGCGTTGTAAACGCTGATGCCGAACGAAAGTATTTTAGCCCTGTTAATATCGGGGCAGGCGGATTTTTCTATATAAAAAGCAAGAGAACTCACCGATTTTACCGAGTCGTTCGCCTTTTCGTAAGCGTATTTCAAACTGCCCGTTTTATCGGGAGAGTCGCCTTTATACTGCTCGCCGAACACCACGCCCGCTTTTCCGTAAGCGTTGAGTTTATTGGTAAAACAGGGCTTTACCGTATACAGATCGGCGGCGTTCTCAAAATCGCAGAGGAGGTAAGTACCGTCCGCGTATTCGCGCGGAGATTCCTGCACGTTTCCTTTGCCCGCTTCCGTTTCCGTCGTTTTGCCGCACGCATACGCCAAAGATAAAAAGAAACAGGAAAGCGTTGCAAAGCCGATGGTAAGAATTTTTTTGTTTTTCCTCATATTCTCTCCTTATTCGCATTCAAAGTACACGTCGGAAACGGATACGGTACGGTCTGCGTATAGTTCGTACTCGTTGTTTTCACCCATAAACACGTTAGGTACGCGAACGGTAAGTTCCGCGCCGTTTCCTACAGTAATTCCGTCGGGAATTTTTATTCGCACTCTCTTGCTCGCGCCCGCTTTCAGATAGGCGGAACCGATTTCGTTAACGAGAAGTCCCGAAGTTAAATCGAAATAAAAATCCGTAGCCGTGCCGCTGAGATTGGCGATAGTAAAGCATACGTATTTTGCGTTTTCTTTTTTGTCTAACGCAAACGTAACGTACGGATTGTATGCCACCGTAGAAGAGCCGATCTCGTCGCCTTTGAGCACCGAACGCAATACCGCCTGCGCCGCGCCGTCCGTTACCGTAACTTCGCTGTTCTCGCCCGCGGAAACGTTCGAGGGGGAAAGCGCCTGTACGTTTGCGGCGAAAAATTCGTATGCTTCCGTTCTGTTATCCGTCGAAACCGTTACTGAGCGTAAAGCGGCGGCGTCCGTAAGCGTATATTTATAACGGTCTTTGCCCGTTTTTTCGCCCATTTGAGTAGCGCCGTTGATATCCAGCGCCCATACGTTGGAATAAATTTCAACAAAACAGCCCTGCGCCGTCGTCTTTTTGGTAACGAGAATTTCTTCGTCGCCGGAAAGCGCGGCGATTCGGCTTGCCAACTCTTCCCTCGCGGCGAAAAGTTTCGCATCGTCCGTATCGTAAATCGCGCCGGTAAACAGTTCGGCATACAGATGTTCCGCGTAATCGTTGAAGTCGAGTTCGCCGAGGTCGTATTTTTTATAATACGCTTTCAGCAGGCTTTCGTATACGCAAAGCATATCGTAATCGTCCATAGAATCCCTGTACGCCACAAGCCGCAACGAAGGCAACGGCGTTTTGAGGCCGTAATAACTGCCGGGATAAACAAGATAGCCGTCGCCGTCCGCGCCCGGATATCTGTCTGCGTCTTCATACGGGTCGAGATACTTGTATTCTTCGCCCGAATAAGAGGCGTTGCTCGCCGACCAGTACAAATAGCCGTTTATACCGTAATACTTTTCCATCCAGCCGGAAATTCTCGTGCCCAGGTTGTAATCGTCGAGGTGGAACGTGGGATAGGGATAATTGGGTCCCACGCAGGTATACGCCCATACGTCTTTGCCCGATTCGTTTGCGGAAGCAAGGTAATGATCGGCGGAAGCGCCGCTGTTGAACACGCTTAAATACGGGCAGAAACACGCGTCGTACGAATCCACCCAGTCGCCCTTGAAATTTACGTTGGTAAAAATCGTAGGAATATTCAGAATCGCCTGTTTCAGATGTTCCGCATACGCCTGATCGGAAAGGGAATCGAAATAGCCCTCGCTTTCCAGTCTGTCAACCGCCAGTTGCAGCGTCTGCTCTATCTCGCCGCCCTGTTTCAGCAGATTTTCGGCGTAAGGCTGCCTGCGCGTAACCACGTCCGCTTCGTCCAGTTCGAAAGGATAGAAATACGCGTAATCGATATACGGATATTCGGCGCTGGACGTTTTTGCAAGCGCGGTAACGTATTTTATACATTGTTCCGCCGCCGCGGTAGCCGTTCCCGCAGAAGTGTACGCCGTGTAATTCGGCGCGAACTGATAGGGAATATAAACCGAGTTGAAATTAGGGTTGTCTTTATACTTTTCCACGGATTGCAGCCATTTTTCTCCGTAAGAAGAAAAATCGTTGCGGTTGAAGTTATGCAGGCATACGTCTACTTTATAATCGAGAAAGAATTGCGTGTATGCGTCCGTCATCTCGTCGGAATTATCGTATTCCGATTTTAAAAGCGACGACTGATACAGTACGAAGCAAGATTGGAAGTTGCGTCTGCCCGCATATTCGATATCCCATACTTCCACCGAAACGGGAATCTCGTATTTTTCGCTTCCCACGGTAAGTTTATAAGCGCCCGTATACTTCCCCGCCGGCACCCCCGCGGAAGAAAATTCCACGTATATGCCCTGGTTATTTCCTTTTTTAATCACGTTTTCGCCGTATTGTTTCGATACGGAAAGGGGAAGCAACATATCGGGCACGTATTCGCCTATCACGTACATATCGTTATAGTCGCGCTTCTGCCGCACCTGAATATACTTTTCCTGATACGCCGTAACGTTGGAAGCGGCAAACACCTTTCCGTCGGCGGTTTTCAGATCGGAAACTTCCAGATCGAACGAGTCGTAGTCTTTTGCCGCGGTAACGATAATCTGCCCGCCCTCCGATTCGTTTTTCATCATCTGAACGTCGAGACGCGCTTCGTTTTTAACGAATTTTTCGTTGTTCGAAGAATCCTGCCCTATTTTTGCCGTGGAATACGTTCCCCACACTTCCGCCGTTTCGTTTTTTTCATCGTTCCCGTTTTCCGAACACGCGGAAAGAGGCGCCGTTACGGTAAGCGCCGCCAGAAACGTCGTTAAGCGAATTAAAAATTTTTTCATATTTTCTCCGTTATCTTTATAATTTCGAAGCGATTACCGACCAGTTGTCGGACATATACTGCTGATTTTTCTGCACCACTTGTCTCGGCGTCATCTTTTTGGAAGCGAAAGCCGAAATGTAGTTGGTAATGCCGTTAAGCGCGCGGATGGAAACGCCGCCCACCGAAAACAACTTCGCCGTGGAAGCGAAAACGAGGATCTCGTTCCCGTCGATGGCGTTTACGCTCTTTTTAAAATCGGACACAGCGACGTCCTGAGGATAAGCGCCCGCGGCGCGTTGCGCGGGGAGCCTTGCGCCGCCCGTTGCGCGGTAGTACAGATCCAGCCCTTCGTCGGAATACATATATCTGATAAAACTTTTAATCATATCGGTTTTTTTGGAATACGACGACCCTACAAGAACGTGCGTGCTGCTTAACGTGGTATATCCGTAGTTTCTCGCTTCGCGCGCCAGATCCACGTCCGCTTCGGTGGCGAAATCGGGTTTGCCGTTATACCCCGTCTTGTTAGCGTCCACGTATTTTATCAAGGTTGCAAGTTTCTCGTCGTTCGCGCCCGTTACGTCGTTTTTATCGTAGAACGACGTTTTCTTGACAAGCGCGCTGATGACGGGAGTTTTTACGTAATCGATCTGAACGTCCGGGAAACTGTTGCCCATTTCAATTTCTATCCACGCGCCGTTCACGCAGAACACCGCCTGTTCCATCAAAAACTGCCCCTGCATATCGGTGAAGTTCAGCGAACTTGATTTGGAATGCTGATAGCCGTTATCGGGATCCAGCAGATCGTTTATTACGTTGAACATTTCTTCGAACCCGTCGTAATTGAAGATATTCTTCGAAAGTTTCCCGTCTGGATCGAGTCCCTGCTTATAGCGTTCGGTATTCTGCACGCCTTCGTACTGCGCAAACCACACGGGGATAAAACTTGTGTAATATTCGTCTTCCGCGGAATAAATAAAGGGCGCGACGTTCTGATACTTTCTGTCCGCCGAGGTCGCGTCCAGAATTTTGTCGCAAGTTTCTTTCAGTTGATCCGTGGTAAGCGGAACGTCCGCGTCGGTTAAGCCGAGTTTGTTCCACAGCGTTACGTTGCGCATCAGCCCCATCGTGCCTTCTATCCACGGTACGGCGTAATATTTTCCGTTCACATTCAGCGCGGTTTTGTATTTATCCACGATTTTCGCACCTACCGCTACGGATTCTCCTTCTATTTCCGAATCGTATACGTCGGTGAGATCCAGATACACGCAGTCGTATTTTTCTCCCGCGTGTTTCACTTCGCCTTGATATACCTTGTCGGCGTAATCGGCGGTACGGTAAATGAATATATCGCTTGAAGAGGCGAGCGAGGCGATTTCTTCCGTAATCGCGTTGTTGCCCGAAGTTCCCACTTTCTGCACGATTTTCGTTTTGTTGCCCGTCTTTGCCGACCAGCCGTCCGCCATGGAATTCAGCCAGTCTAACCCGTAACCGAGTTTTGCGGCGGTAATCACCAGCGTGTCGCTCGTGTCCGCGTTTTTTTTGCATGCGGCGCCCGAGGAAAAAACGACGGCGGCGCTGAGCAGCGTTGCAAACGTTTTTGTGATTTTTTTCATGATTGCGTAATTCTCCTTGTTTTTTGTAAAGAAATACTTTCAGCCTTTCATTCTTTCAGCCTTTCATTCTTTCATTCTTTCAGCCTTTCAGCCTTTCAGTCCGCCGATATGCACCTTTTCCATAATGGTGTTCTGGAAGGCGGCAAACAGCAACAGAATAGGTACGATAGAAATGAGCACGCCCGCAAAATACGCGGGGTTGTTCGCGTTGTATTTGGCAATTTCGCTGTACGCGTACGCGCCGTAAGCAAGCGTGGGATAACTCTGCCAATAGAGGATGATGTTGGCGTAATCGTTCCACGTGGAAATCACCCCCATAATGTACAGCGCGGTGGCGCCGGGAATCAGCAAGGGCAGCATGATTTTCAGATACACCTGCCAATGGTTGGCGCCGTCGATAAACGCCGCTTCCGCATATTGCCAACTGATCGCTTTATAAAAAGCGTAAAAGTAGAAGAAGTTTCCGCCGAACAGCGATATGTTCGTTAAAAACATCAGCGGCGAATCGATGATGCCTATATCGGTAACGAGTTTGTACATCGCGCCCGATGCGCCGTACAGGGGCAGTATGGCAAAGAACACGCCCAATTTATAGAGCCATTTGGTATACCCCGTTCTGTAAAACACCAGAACGTAGGTAACGCTTGCGGTGGTAAACGCCGAAATCAACGGACCGAGGATAGAAATCCACACCGAATTGAAAAACATCGTAAGATACGTGGTTTCACCGTCGATCACCGTCCATTCGCTGAACGCTTCCGCAAAGTGCTTTAAAGTGGGCTTCGCCGGAAACGAAAAAAGTCTTGCGGCGATCTGGTCCTCTAAAAAGGCGCGGTTGTTTTCTTTAATCGCGATTAAAAAAGCGAACAAAAAGAAAAACAGAATAAACGCCGCGTAAACGCAGAAAATCGCAAAGGCTATGCCGAAAACGGCTTTCTGTGATACGGGTTTTTTGATTTTGTTACGACGAGCGGTTTTCACAGTGCCGTTTCCTCCTCTTTTTTATCGCTGTAAATCAGATGCTTAATCAGCATGGTAAGCGGAAATACGAACAACGTCATCACCATGCCCACCGCGCTGGCGTAATACAGATCTTTGGTTTTTCCGTAGCCGGAAACAAGCGCGTACAAAAGGTACGAAAGAGTCATCGTGCCGTGTTCGCCTTTCGTGAAGGCAAGAATGGGTCCGCTTGCCGATAAAATGCCCGTGAATTTCAGAATTACCATGGTGGAAATCGTAGGCCACATCATCGGAATAATCAGCAAAAATAGTTCCTGCACCCAGTTGCAGCCGTCGATTTGCCCCGCTTCCAGAACGTCCGCGCTCACTCCGTTCATCGATCCGCCGAGAACGATGATATTGCCCGCAAAACCGAACGCTATACTGTAAAAGAGAATGGTAAAAAGCGCGTTCGGCTCCTGCGTAAGCGGGCTGATAAACGTTTCGCCTTTCGAAGTCGCAATCGCGTCTAAAATTCCGCCCGCGCCTATCGAATATTTAAAAAGCACGACGAGCACGGAGGACGAAATGATGGTAGGCATATAATAAACGAATCTGAAAAAACGGTAGCCCGCTATCTTTTTAAAGAAGAAATAACACATTAAAAGCGATATGGGAAACACCACCGCCGTATCCGCAAAGAAAAACAACATGGTATTTTTCAGCGCTTCCAACAGTTCTTTCATATCCGTGCCGCCCGCGGTGAAAATACGCCTGAAATTATCAAACGAAAATTTTTCCACCAGTCCCGTATCGGTATATACGGGCCGTTGAAACGCCATCAGAAACGAATTGAAGTTGACGTAAACGAAAAAAACCAGAAATCCCAGCGTAGGCAAAGCCAGAACGCTTATCATAAACCACAGTTTTTCCCGTTTTTGCGCGTCGCTTTTTTTAACGCGCTTGCCTTCGGTTGTATCGGTCATATAGGTTACTTCCTTTTTTTAAAACGGCCGCAGATCTTTAAGAACGGCGGCCGTTTTTCGCCATTTTTGTTAATTGCTTATTCTTTGTTTTTTCTCTTTTTCAAAACGAAGAGCGCCGCCGCCGAAACGGTAAGGGGAATCATCGCGTTTACAAACGCGTTGCCGGAGCAACCGCTCTTTTCGGCCTTGGGCAATACTTTGCTTTCCAGCGTTTCGCCGCACGCCGTACATTCTTTATGCGCCGAACCTTCCGCTTCGGTAGTGGGATTTGTATCGGTAATCCAATCGGACGGCGTATGTTCCTTCTTTTCGATGACGCTTAAATTCTCCTCGTGCCCGCACACCTCGCATTTTTTATACGTGCGGCCTTTTTGAGCGCAGGTGGAATCTTCGGTAATCACGTCGCCGTACCGATGATTGTCGGGCAATTCTTCCGTAACTTCGGTATCGCCGTGAATGATACATTCTTTGTATTTGTAACTTTTTTCGGTGCAATCCGCGCCCGTATGCGTCTTTTCATCGCTCCATACGTGTTCGGTTGCGCCTATAACGGTAACCGTCGCCTCTTCGCCCCAGACGCAACTTACGGTACAGTCTTTGTTGAAGAACAGTTCGTTGCCGTCTTCGTCAACGAATTTATCCGCTTTTCTCAATGCGAAGAACTCCGTATCGGTAGAATCGAGAACGACTTTAACCGTTGCGTTTTCGGTACCGACGGTAACGTAAAGCGAAACGCCCGTCTTCTCGCCGTTCTTATCCACGGCATAACCTTCGTACGCCTTTTCGCCGATCACCGCTCCTCTCACCGACGTAACGACGGTAACCGATTTTTCGGCTGCGTCGGTTGTCGCCGCGCCTTCCGAAAGAGTAAGGAAAATACGGTTGTCTTGTTTGATTACGGGAGTTTCGCCCCACGAAAGGGTAATTCTGTAATCTTTATCGAAGTAAATTTCGCGCCCGTCCGTACCGGCATACGATTCGCCCGCTTTCACCACGAAATCGGTAACAGAAGTATCGGGAAGCGTTATTTTCAGCGCGTTGCTTTCCTCCGCGGCTTCTATCGCAAAAACTACGTTTTCTATCTTCTCGCCCGAAGTAGGGTAAACGTTGCCCTTGTACTCGCCCGAAGGCGCCACTCCGTTCAGCGCGCTTACGCCTGCGGTAACCGATTTTTCGGCTTCGTCGGAAGAAACGCCGCCCGACAGGGAAACGAACGTGCGCAGGTCTTCTCTTATCGCAGGCACGCCGTCCCAGTTCACGGTGACGACGTAATTTTTATCGAAGTAGAACGGACATCTTCCGTCGCCTTTTTTAAACAAATCGGTGCTTTTCAGCACAAATTCCGTTATTTTTTCCGCGCCTTTCACGTTTGTGAAAGTCGCCACGATTTTTCCCGAGGCGGTTTCTTCCTCGCCTTCTTTTACAAGAAAATCGAGATACGCCCCCGTATATACGCTGCCGTCCGTAGAATAAATGTTGCCGTAATAATACCCTTTAATAAAGGAGCCGTCGTCTGCGGAAGAATTCATCGAAACGGTATAACGCGGATCTCCGGAAGCGCTGGTAGACGTGGACCAGACGCCCGTGCCGAGGCTGACGGTAGCGGGCGCAACGTATACGGAAGCGGAAGGTCCGCCGCCCCAGTTGCAGGTAACGACGTAGTCGTTATCGAAATAACAGGAAACTCCCGCTCGCGTAAACGGCTCCGTCTTTTTGATGAGAAACTGCTTTATGTTATCTTTGGTTTCCGCCGTCACAACGTTTTTCAAAAAGAATACGAAGTTTCCGTTTTCCCCCGAAGCGGTCGGGGTGAAATAAACGGGCGTTGCGTCGGAAGGATCGGAAAGAGAAGCGTATCTGGTTCCGTCTTCTACCGAATATATATTACCGTAATAATTGCCGCCGTTCGCAAGTTCGCCCGTCCACGTAACGTTGCCGAATTTTACCGACATATTTTCGTTGGCGCTTGCCCATCTGCCGGTGCCGCCCGTGCCCAGCGTGATTACGGGCGCGTCTTCCGCGCTTGCTTTGCCGTTCGTTTTCGCGCCGATCGCAAAAATGCCCGCCAGCGCAAGCGCTACCGCAGCCAGTGCCGAAAGCAATGCGATTGAAAGTTTTCTGCTCTTTGTGTTCATCTTTTCTCCTCCAAAAATTTTTTTATCGGGTCGTTCGCCCCGCCCTCGCCGGACAAACCGCGAGCGAAAGGCGCCGCCCGAATTTACTTATCGCGTAATAATTATATCATAATCATACGATTTATCAATAGTTTCTATTTGCTTTTTATTGTTTTATTTTGAACATAAAAATCAAAAAACGGGTATTTTCATGCTTTATACGCTGCTTTGCTTGCTTTTTTTTGTAAAATTTGGTAAAATAAAAAACGCAGGCAAACGCGGCGTTCGCGCCGTTTTCCGCGGTTTCAAAGCGGTAATAACAACAGGGAGGTTTGTCATGGACGACGGGAATACCAAAACGATTTTTTTAAATTCTTTATCCACAAAAGAAATTTTGTCGCAGATCACTCCCAAACAGAAAATCCAATCGCATTATCACGACTGCGTGGAAGTATTTTACGTTATTTCCGGTTCCGCCGAACACAATCTTAACAACGCCGCGATAAACGTATCCGCAGGGGACGCGTTTATGCTGTTCCCGCAGGATAAACACCTGTTTGTTGCGCAATCGGACGATTTTCTGCACCGCGACGTGCTGATTAACTTAGAATATTTCAAAGCCGTCTGCGCCGTATACGACGCGAAACTGTACGATTTTCTGAAAGACAAGCCCGTCCGCCGCATCGCTTTCAGCGTAGAACAGATCAACGCGTTCGAGCAGTTGCTTGTTCAGACGCCCGCCCGTTCGCGCGCCGAACAGCGCAGGTTCGAATGCGTTATCGTCACCACGTTGCTGAACGAATTTTTAAAACAGAATAAAAAGAAAAATTCGCCCAGTTGGGTGGAAAAACTTGCAAAACACCTTTCTTCTCCCGAAGAATTCAATCAATCGATTTCGGAAATCGTTTCTCACTATCCTTATTCCGTCAGTTATATCTGCCGCATATTCAAAAAGCACTACGGCGTGCCGATAAACAATTTTTTCAACGCCCGAAAAATCGAATACGCGCAGATACTTTTGCTCACCACCGATTACACCATAGAACAAATCTGCGAGATCGTCGGCTTTAACAGCGTTTCGTATTTTTGCAAACTGTTTAAAAAATACAACGGCGCCACGCCTACTTCCGTACGCAATATGTCGCCTTAGTTTCCGCAACGGGTGCGCGCCGCGGCTTTTGCGGCAGGGTCTTTCGGCGGAGACGGCGGAGACGGCGTAAAATTAAAATAGCGGGGCGGCGAAAACCGTAAAAGGTTTTCACCGCCCCGTTGTCTTCTCCGTAACCCGATAACCGCTTCCGTCGTAAGCCTATTTTTCTATCGTGTAAGAATCTTTGCTCCACGGGTCGTCCGGCGTTCCTCCCGTTTCGCCCGAGACGGTTATAACGTCGGTATATATTCCGCCGTTGCCGATTGTTTTTATAATAATTTCCGGTTTAACGTATTTCATAAAAATTCTCTCCTTTTTTATTCAAGCCCCCATTCCTGCCAGAGTTCGGTAACTTTTTTGCCTTCTTTATAATAAAGGATTCCGAAGGAATCGATATCCGTTTTAAAGTCCGCTTTGGTAATCGTATCCGTTTCGCCGTAAATTCTGAGATACAGATAACGGTATTGCAGAGTTTCTAATTTTATTCTTTCCGCTTCTTCTGCGGCGGCGGCGGATTTCGCCGTATTCAGCGCGGAAATCCAGCCTTCCAGTTTGGTTTTGAACGCGGCGTATTCCGAACCGCCGCTTTGTAAGCAGGCATAACTTGCGGCAAAATCCACCGAGCCTTCGGAATATTTTCTTTTATCGGAATCCGCCAACCCCGTCTGGCCGTTGAATTTATCTGCCGTTTCGTACAGGTGTTTGTAGTACGCGCGCGTTTCGTTAAACACCGTTTTCATCGTTTCCGCCGCATTGCCGTAAACGGCGTTGAAAAATTTATCCGTCAGCGCTTCCGCGTCCGCGTTCACGTTCCACAAAAGTTTGGATTGCAGGTATCCTTTCAGCCGCCCGAAGCCCGAAGATACCGCCATATACGATTCCGTCTGATCGTACAGCCCTTTCACGCCGTACTTCAAAAGCAGTTTGTAATTTTCCTGCAATACGCCGAACGTATCGTACATAACGAGGGTCTGCCCGAAATACGCGTTATACGTCCAGCCGTACAAATTGTCGGTAAGCGCCGCCCAGCCGGCAAGCGCCGTTTCGTACATGGCGTTTTCCGCGTCGGTAAGCCCCAGCGTGAACCTCGCTTTAATGGGAGCGAACAACACGCCCACGTTCTTGTTTAAAGTAACGCCCTTAGGCGGTTCCAGCGTATAGTAGTACGCGAACATCAGAAAAGTAACGGGGGATTCGCCCGCGCTTTCGCGCTCCGCGTTAATCGCCTCCGCCACGGCGTTCATAAACTCCGCGTAAACCTTGGAAGGGGCGGCGCCGCAAGCGGAACAGTCGCACCAGGTCACCGCGTCTTCCATGCCGATCACCATAAGATTGCGCGAAAGATTACAATACTTGGATTGCAGATACAATTTAAGACTTTCGATAAACGCCGCGCGCATATCCGCGGCAGAATAGCACAGTTGCCCGTTGTTTATCCAACCGCTTGCGGTATATTCTTTGATAACGTCGTCTTTGCTTTCGCCGTTTAACACCCGTTTATACGTGAGAATTTCTATCGAATTGTGATAGGCGTTGCCCGTAACGTACTGTTCGGGCGCAGGTTGCATGCGCATACGGCGGTAAGTGGTTTCGTCTTCGCGCAGTTCCGCATAATTCACCTGTCTGTAATCGAAACTCGGCTTTTCGGTAAGGTTGAACGGCATAAAAGATAATTCGCTTACCTTGTCGATATGATATACGCCCTTGGTAAAACAGTCGAAATTAAGCGTTTTTTCCAAAAAGCCGTAAACGCCGTTCAGCGTGCCTACGTCCTCGCTCCCCGCAATAAAAACGTTGCCTTTGTCGTCCGTTTTTATAATAAAGCCCGTCTTGCCCGTTTCCGCCTCGGTTACGGAGTATCCCGCGTTGATAAATTCTTCCGTTCTGCCAAGGCTGACGAATCTTTCGCCGCCGTCGCCCACGGAAAGAGCGGCGCCCGTCGCCTCGGCAAACAGCGTTTGCAACTCGCTCGCCGCATAGCCGATCATAGAAGACGCGCCCTGCGGAACTTTAATACAATAATTCGTGTTTCCGTCAGTTACAAAATTCATTTTTTTTTACTTAAATACAAGGTCTGTAAAGCAGTTTTATTTTCTTCGGACGTACCCGAGTCGTCGTACGCCGCCTGAGCGATATCCATTACCGTACGCGAGTTGTTGGCAATGTTAAAATCGGCATAAGCGGACATAATATAGGTAACGCCGCCGCCTTTTTCAAGTTTCAGATACGCCCTGCCCACAAACGCTCTTTGCAGATTCTCGTCTTTAATTTCAACGATAGAGCCGTTAATGCGGTAGGTTTCCTCGTCTTCTTCGATAAGTTCCGCCGCAAGATCGATAATCCGAACGCCTTTGTACGCCTCGCCGAACACGTTCGTAGCGGAAAAGTCGCCGTACTTTTCTATGTAATCGTACGGCAGAATCACCATACCCGCGGAAACGGTATACCCCGCGTTCCTATAACCTTCCACCACGGACTTGGCAACGTTTGCGCTGAACCTTAACCCGTTCACTTCGCCCAGCCGGATAGCCGCGCCCGTATTCATTGTAAAGTTGCAGGAAACGTTAGGCACGCCGCCCCAATTACAAGTAATTACGTAATCTTGATCGAAGTAGAATGGAACACCCGCCCTTGTAAACGCTTCGCTCTTTTTAAGTACGAATTCAGTTATGTCGGAAGCGTTTTGTACGTTAGACAAATCGATGACGATGTTAGCCGCAGCGTTTGAAGCGCCGGGAATTATATATACGGGCAGCGCACTTGAAGAAACGGCTTCGAATTTCGTTCCGTCCAAAGCATAAATATTGCCGTAATAATATCCGCCGTTTGCCAGCACGCCGCTCCATACGGAATTATTAAACGAAATTCTCTTTGTCTCTAAATCGGTACCCTTTCCCTCGCCGAGCGTTACGCTTACTACGTCTGCAAGCGGCATTACGGCAGGGGCGCTTTCCCATTTGCCGTACTTGATGAAATAATCTTTATCCACGCATAACGCGCTGGAATTGTCGCCTTTGGCGAAAAGAGTGTTTGCTTTTACAACGAATTCGCTTATCTCGTCACCCCCCGTCACTTTTCCCAAATTAAAAATAATATTTGACTCGGTATTGGTTGCGTTCGCGTTTTTGTCAATGTACGCGCCCGAATACAACAATCCGTCTCTCGAATACAAATTGCCGTAGTGGTATCCGGAAAGCAACGCCCCGCTCCACGTCGAATTATTCAAACTTACCGTTTTTGAAGAATCCGTCGCCCATCGTCCCGTGCCGAGGGTTACGGTTGTCAATTCTACGATTTTCGGCTCGGCATTCCATGATGAAAAAGAAACCAGATAATTCTTATCGAAATAACAGGATACGTCTGCTCTCGTGAAAGGCTCTGTTTTTTTTATTACAAATTGCTTTACTTCCGCCGCGCCGGAATAGTCGGCAAGGTGAAATCTGAAGTTGGCGGCCGCAGCGTTATCCGCTATCGGCGTAAAATAAATTTTAACCGCCGTTTCGAACGAACCGTTTGAAACAGGATAGATATTGCCGTAATAATATCCGCCGTTTGCCAGCGTACCCGTCCACGTGGTACCGTTTGTCGTTAAAGTATAATCCGGACTCGCCCATTTTCCGCTGCCCAGCGTGATTACGGGCGCGTCTTCCGCGCTTGCTTTGCCGTTCGTTTTCGCGCCGATCGCAAAAATGCCCGCCAGCGCGAACAGGATAGCCGCCAACGCCGACAATACTACGATTGAAATTTTTTTGGTTTTCATTTTCCCTCCTTTAAGCGCGTTTTTATTTTTATTGCGCTTAAATTGTAGCACCGCCGCGCGTTTCAGTCAATCGACTCTATTTTCTTATTATTGTTTTATTTTGAACAAATCTTTGTTTTTTTACTTGGGAAAATACTTCCCTGAAACGCGTTTATATGCAAATAATACGCGGATATTCAACGCCGTATCGGTTGTTTTCTATGCGCTATTTTGACGGCTGCCGCATACGAAAAGCCGCCCCGCGTTTTTTCGTATGCGGTGCGATTTTCCGAACCCTCCGGCTTCTCGCCCTGTTTTCGGCGGCACATTAAACACACCCCCGCAACTTCTTGCGGGGGCGCGTTTTGGTGTGTCCGCCGGGGCTCGAACCCGGACCGAAGGCGTCGGAGGCCTTTATGGTATCCAATTCCACCACGGGCACTCGTCTTTTTTTGTTTTTCTGCGTCTATTTTACTCTTTTTTGCTTTCTTTTTGCAAGCGATTATGCTATAATATTTTCAAATTTTTATAAAAATTTTTTTCGGGGAGCGGTTTACGTCCGGTTTCGGCCGAATCCCCGCACGATTTTCCGCGCACCGGGGCGCGAAAGAGAGGCGTTTATGGCAAAAACGGTAGTGGTGGGCATGAGCGGCGGCGTAGACAGTTCCGTCGCCGCATTGCTTTTGAAACAACAGGGCTATAACGTTATCGGTCTTTTCATGCGTAATTGGGAAGAAACCGATGAAAACGGCGTTTGCACCGCCGCCGACGATTATGTCGACGTAAGAAAAGTATGCTCTGCCATCGATATTCCCTATTATACGGTAAATTTTTCCAAAGAATACCTCAGCCGCGTTTTTTCGTACTTTCTTGCCGAATATTCGGCGGGCAGAACGCCCAACCCCGACGTGCTGTGCAACCGTGAAATCAAATTCGGTCCGTTTTTATCGGAAGCGAAAAAACTCGGCGCGGATTATATCGCCACGGGGCATTATTGCAAAATTTCCCACGAAAACGGCGTGCATCTGCTGCAAAAAGCCGCCGATTCGAACAAGGATCAGACGTATTTTTTAAACCAACTTTCTCAGGAGCAGTTGAAAGACGTGCTCTTTCCGTTGCAGGATATGCAAAAACCCGAAATTCGTAAAATCGCCGAAGAATACAGCCTTGCCACGGCAAAAAAGAAAGATTCCACGGGCATCTGCTTTATCGGAGAGCGCAACTTCCGCAAATTTTTAAGCGGCTACCTGCCAGCCAGAGAGGGGAAAATTCTCGATTTATCGGGGCGCGAAGTAGGCAGGCACGAGGGGCTGATGTACTACACGCTGGGCCAGCGCAAGGGCTTATACCTCGGCGGGATAAAAGGCGAAAAAGAAGAGGGGCGTTGGTTTGTGGTGAAAAAGGATTTGAAAAACAATATTCTGTACGTTTCTCACGGCGACGAAACGCCGCTGTATTCCGTTTCGTGCGAAGTAAGCGGCATGAACTGGATTCCCTGCCCGCCCGACAAAAAAACGTTTGAGTGTTGCGCCAAATTCCGTTACCGCCAGCCCGATCAGAAAGTGCGCGTTACCGTAAAAGACGACGGCGGACTGCATATCGATTTTGCCGAAAAACAGCGCGCCGTAACCGAAGGTCAGTTTGCCGTATTGTACGACGGCGTCAACTGCCTCGGCGGCGGCGTGATCGAAAGCGCGGAATATCCCGATTAACCGCGTTCGTTTCGCCGCTACCCCATACCTTTTATTATTTTTGCCGCGCCTTTTTTAACGGAAGGGAACGCGGCTTTTATTTGCGTTTTTTTCTGCTTTTTGCATACACCACCGCGCAATATGCCGCCAGAATCGCCGCTACCGAGCCGATCAACACGGCATACGCGGCAAAAACGCTTACCTTATGATTAAAAAAGTACAGCACGCAATCCACGCTTTTTTTAATTTCTTCCATATATTCTGCGGGAAAAGACGTAGCCATTTCGCGAAACGCGCCGCCCATGCAATGCGTTCTTACCAGCGACGTGCCGTACGTGCCGGGCAGAAACATAATAACTTTCTGCAACCACGCGGGGAATTGCGAGACGGGCATATACGCGCCGCAGATAAACCCGTAGCACGAACTGACGATAGTGCCCACGGCGGAAATCTGCCCCTGCGAAGTTAAAAAATATCCGATCAGCGAGGAAAGCGCCGTGCCGAACGAAGACAATATAATTACGTCGACAATAATCAACAATACGTCTGGCGCGGATAAATACCAGCCCTTGAAAGCGATAAACGCAAGCCCCGCGCCAAGCGCCACAAACGAGATAATCAGCGTGGAAATCAGCGTGGCGACGTAATACGACATCGCCAGCATACCGCTTTTTACGGGCGTCATTTTAAAATCGTTATCCACGCCGTTTACTTTATCCTGTACCATCAGCATATTGGCGCAGAACGCCACCGTAATGCAGGATACGGCGAGCAACGAAGACAACAGTTCGCCGCCCACGCAACCTTTCACAAGTTTCACATCCACTTGTCCGCCCGCCGCTTTCACGCTTTCTAAAAAGGAGTTTTCGTAAACTTTCCACAAAAACGTGCCGTATAACACAAGCAAAATAAGCGGCGTAATCAGCGAGGTAAAGAACATTCCCTTGTCCTTGAAAAACAGTTTTACGTTTCGTTTCACCATTGCCCCGAACGTTTTTACGTTAACGTTTTTCATCGCGCTTTCTTCTTTTACTCCGTTCATTGTTCTACTCCTTTTTTCAGAGTTTTTCCCGTAACCGCCAAAAACACGTCGTCCATATTTCCTTTCAGCACTTCGTAATCGTTGAATACCCGGGGGTACGCAACAATCAGTTTCGTTGCCTGCGCGGTGTTTTCCACGCGGATCTTCACGCCGCCCGCAAAGGGCGCGGTTTTATCGAGCCACTCCTTTCCGAGCGCGCTTATCACAGCCTCGCGCGAAACGCCGTACAAAACGATGAAATCGCCCGTATACTTGTTTTTTAACATATGCGGCGTGCCTTCCGCAGCCACTTTACCGCGATCGAGTATCACCACGTAATCGGCTTTGGCCGCTTCTTCCATATAGTGCGTAGTGAGAAACACCGTCATTTTTTCTTCGTTCCGGAGTTTTTGCACCGCTTCCCACACCGTTTTTCTCGTCTGCGGATCCAGCCCGGTAGTCGGCTCGTCTAATATCAGGATTTTCGGATGATGCACAAGCGCGCGGGCAATATCGATTTTTCGTTTCTGTCCGCCCGATAATCTGCCAAGGGGACGATCGATAAACTCGCCGAACGCCAGCAATCCGTCCAGTTCGCAAAGCCTTTGTTGAAACGCCTTGCCTACAATGCCGTACAGCGCCGCGCGGGAACGCAGATTGTCGCGCGCGGAAAGCGCCTTATCCAGCACGCTGCTTTGAAACACCACGCCGATTTCGCTCTTTGCCGAATCGCTCTCGTCCGTATCCCGCCCCGCCACGTACACCTTGCCGCCGTCTTTTTGCAAAAGCCCGCAGATCACCGCGATACTCGTGCTTTTCCCCGCGCCGTTTTCGCCGAGAAACGCAAACAATTCGCCCTCTTCCACGGCAAACGAAACGCCGTCTACCGCGCGAACGTCTTTAAACGTTTTTACCAGATTTTCCACGCGTATCGCCGCGTTTTTTACCTCTCTCGTTTCCACTCTGCCTCCTCCGTTTTACATTATTCCGTTATGTCCGAGCCCGCTTCGGGCGTTGTTTTATAATATTCTTTCAACGCGCGGAACACGTCGCCCATCAAAGTATCGAACGTCGCTTCGGGCACCATGGGCGCGCGCGAAGCCGCCATAACCGCGGCGCCGTGGCAGAAAATCGTCATACAGGCGTGCAGGCGCTTCGCCGTTTCCCCGCATACGTCGCCCGTTTGTTCCGCCGCCGACATTACCCCGGGCAGAGTCTGATCGATTGCGGAAAAAGGTCTCTTTGTAAATTCTTCCGAAACGCAAAGCGCTTTAAAAAGTTGCGGCTCTTCGCGGGCGAACCGGATATACGCTCTGCCTGCGCCGCGGTAAGCAAGCGACTCTTTCAATCCCTCGTTTATATACGATTCGTACACCCGCTCCGCCCGCGCGATCACCTCGTTCCGTATCTCTTCCATGTTTTTAAACAGTCGGAACAGCGGCATGGTGGAGCACCCCGCCCGCCGCGCTATCGTCCGCGCGTTCCATTTTTCCGTGCCGTTTGCCCGCAGTTCTTCAAACGCCGCCTGTATTACCTTTTCCCGCGTGATTTCGTTTTTCTTCGCCCGTTTTTTCTTCTCCGCCATTTTTTACTCCGCGCCGCAACGCAAAAAACCTTATCCGCGCCCGCTTTGCCGCCTGAAATACAACCGTTTTTAACGCCGCAATCGTTCTACGATAAATAACGTTTGTTATTTTAAACGACAAGATTATATCATATTGTTTTACCCGTAGTCAAGCGTTTGAAAAGCGCTTTTAAAAAATTGCCGCAAAAATACGCGGGGCGTTAAAATACGCCTCGCGCTTAGTCTAATTATGCTTAGTCAGATTATATTTTTTCCGCCGCGTTTTTTCGCGGGCCGGGGTTCGTTCCGTGCGGCTCAGTTCAGAGCGTCGGGAGAGGTAAACGTTTTGGAAGGTTCTTCGCCCCGATCTTCGGGGAACATGGTTCCCGCGGGAATCACAGGCAGAATAAGCGGATTGATAAACGCGTTGGCGGTAAGAGAGGACACCGCGGCGCGAAGATAGGGGTAAACGATTTCCGTCGTAGAGATGGCGAGCACCTGACGGTCTTCGTCGGTGTTCACGTCCTCGGCTTCGAAAATCCCCACCAACCGCGCTTTTAAATTAAACGGCTTGGGTTCGGCCTCGGTAGATTCCACTTTTACTTCCAGCGCAACAAAATACAGTTTGTCGTTTTCCTGCACTTTTCTTATCGTGCGGGAAAATTGAGGTTTGATTTCGAATTTGGCGTTTCTTTCCATTTTGATACGGTTTACCGTATAATTCAGTTCTTCCGCGGTAATCCCTCTTAACGCATATTTCATAGTATATACTTCCTTTAATTAAATTTTTTTGCGTACGGTTATTATACCATTTTCTTCCCCGCTTGTCAAGCATTGGCGGCGGATAAGCGGCATAAAAGCAACCGTAAAACGCCGTTTCTTCGGTTTTTCCCTTGCTTTTTAATCAATTGTATGATATAATAATCAAACAAAACGGTATTATTTTACAATATCGCCGAATAAAATCAAGGAGACAAATACGCAAAGCCATGTTGGAAGCAATTCATTTAACAAAAATATACAAAACCAAAGGCGGCGCGGAAACAAAGGCGCTCGACGACGTTTCCGTACGCTTTCCCGAAAAAGGGCTTGTCTTTCTTCTGGGGAAAAGCGGCAGCGGTAAATCCACGTTGTTAAACGTCTGCGGCGGTCTGGATTCGCCTACTTCGGGCGAAATCATCGTAAAAGGGCGTTCCAGCAAAAATTTCTCGCAGAGCGACTTCGATTCGTACCGCAACACGTTTATCGGGTTCGTCTTTCAGGAATACAACATTTTAAACGAATTTACGGTGGAGGACAATATCGCCCTCGCGCTGGAATTGCAGGGCAAGCCGAAAGACAAAAAAGCCATTAAAGCGCTGCTGGACGAAGTGGAGTTGGGCGCGTACGCGCACAGAAAGCCGAACACTCTTTCCGGCGGACAGAAACAGCGTATCGCCATCGCCCGCGCCCTGATTAAACAACCGCAGATCATTATGGCGGACGAACCGACGGGCGCGCTCGATTCCGCCACGGGAAAACAGGTGTTCGACACGCTGAAAAAACTTTCCGAAAAGAAACTGGTAATCGTGGTTTCGCACGACCGCGATTCCGCGGAGGAATACGCCGACCGAATCATAGAACTGAAAGACGGCAAAATTATATCCGACGTAACCAAAAAAGCGGCGGCGGCGCAACAACTCGGCGAAAATCTTTCCGTCATCGGCGAAAACACGCTTGCCGTAAAAGACGGCGCCGCGCTTACCGAACAGGACTACCGCTATATTTACGCGTTTTTATCCAATCACAAAGGCGCGATGATCGCGAGCGGCGAAAAAGAAATAGCCGATTTTAAAAAGGCGAGCCACATCACCGAAGAGGGCGGCAAAGAATTTTTTGCCGAAACCGACGAAAAGAAACTTCCCAAAAAACAGTACGACCCGAAAAAAACGCATTTTATCCGTTCGAAACTACCCCTCAGGCACGCGTTTAAAATAGGCGTTTCGGGCTTGAAATCAAAGCCGTTCCGCCTGATTTTCACGGTGCTTATGTGCTCGGTGGCGTTTATCATGTTCGGGCTTTTTTCCACGCTGACGTTTTACGATAAAAACGAAACGCTGTACCAGACGCTGGACGATTCGGGCGTAACCGTTCTGCACGTGGATAAAACGTATCAATACACCCGCGCGGGAACGTATCCCGACGGCGACTCTTATTCTTATACCACTTCTTCCTCCACAAAAATGACGGAAGAAGAGGTGAAAAAAATCGCCGCAACGTTCGGCGAAGAAGCGTTCGGCGTAATTAAAACGGAAAAGACAATCAGCGGCGTAAACGTTTCGGAGTTAGGTTCGTATTATTATGCGGGTTATTCGCTTGACGCGCGGAAAATAGCGTACGGGACGTATCTGCCCGAAGGGCACGCGTTCAGAAGCAAAATCACGGCGGGCGCATATCCCGTAAACGACGACGAAATATGTATATCTACGTATACGGCTTCCGCTTTGGTTGCGGCAAAATACGCCGACGTTACTTCGGCGCAGCAACTTATAGGAAAAACGGTTACGTTCGAAAGTTATTCTTCTTCCGCCGTTCCCTCCTCGTTTAAAATCGTAGGTATTTTCGATAGCGGCGATAAAAATTTCCCCGCCGAATACGAAAGATACAAAACGGAAAAAATAAAGGACGGCGCCTCAAAAGAAGAGCAGAACGTAATCGAACAAATCGCCGTTTCGGTTACCGACGGCTATCATTTAATCGCGTTCTTCAATAAAAATACGACGGACGCGCTGATCGCGGAAAAAAATTCTTCTTCTGAAAACGACGCGTTAAACGATTATATCGACTGGGCGTATCAGGCGACTTTATTCGAAAATCCGCTTGAAAGCCAACCTTCTTATTTGTATATGCCTTATCTTCCCGCGTCGCTTTTATCGGATAAGGTAAAAACGGTGTATCTTACGGGGAAATCGTCCGTAGGCGCGGGCGAAGTCGTTTTAAGCGCGCCCGCTTTTCAGGAGTGGCTGTATTCCTTTCAACACTATTCCGACGGCTTGATAAACGCTTTACGAACGGAATTTTCAACGAACGACTACGGAGAATACATGGATTATATTCCCTGGTGGCTGACGGAAGAAACAACGCCCGACGCCTCGGAACAGGCGGCGTACGACTTCCTGTTATCGCTTACGGGCGAAAGCGGAACGTATTATCAACACGCCCTGTTCTATAAAACGGTCAATGCTCTGTTCAATAAAAATCTTACCCTGTTCGGCGCGGAAAAATCGTTTAGCGAATGGCGGTACGTCGCCAATCAGGGCTATTACGATCTTTACGACGAAGTAACGGGAAAATACAATCAGATTTCCCTTTCCGATGAGGAAATACAGCAGGTATACGCCGCGCTTTTAACAGAGATGAACGAGAAAAACCTTCTTTCCGTTACTTCAAAAGTGTACGTTCAGGATTATAACGAAGCCGTTTCGTCCTCGGCAAAAACGTTTTCCGTTGTAGGCGTTGCCCGTTACAACACCTCGCTTCTCATGTTCTTCAACGATACCGATTACAACGCTTTTAAAACGATTGCCGAAGAAAACGGCGTGCATTCTTATCGGAATAACGAAACGATCTCTACAAAATACGTTCAGCCGGAAAACGCCGTTTACGACGCGGTATTCTTCCCGTATTCTTCCGCTCACAGAAGCGATCTTGCCATGTTCTCGTACGATTACGACGAAAACGACGCGCGAATCTTTATCGGAAACGCCGCGGGGCAAACGTTGGATATGGTAAACTCGATGGTGGAAGAAATGTCTAAAATCTTTATGTGGATAGGCATCGTGCTGGCGGCGTTCTCGATGTTGCTGCTTTCCGGTTTCATCGCTACGTCTATTTCGTATAAGAAGAAAGAAATCGGCATTTTACGCGCGGTGGGCGCGCGCGGCGCCGACGTGTTTAAAATCTTCTTCTCCGAAGCGTCCGTCATCGCCCTCATCTGCTTTGCGCTGGGCGTTGCCGGCAGTATCTTCGGGTGCCGTATTATTAACGCCGAACTTGCCGATACGATAAACGCCTCTATCTTCGTATTCGGCGGCGCTTCTATCGCCATACTTCTCGGTATCGCCGTAGCCACTTCCGCTATCGCCACCTTCCTGCCCGTGTTCTCCGCGGCGAGGAAGAAACCCGTAGAGGCGATCAGAGCGCTGTAATCGCCTCTTGTCGCAACGAAATAACCGACCGCGATATATTTTGCGGTCGGTTTGTTTTATCTCGTTACAGGCGCGTTTTTATTCGTTTGCGGCTTGTTCCGTTCCGTTCGGTTCGGTTATCTTGTTTGTTTCCCCGTCGCTTTTGGCGCGCTCGGTTTGCAACGCGATAATCCGCGCGATTTTTTGCAGAATTTCATCTTTTCCCGCGCGCGTTTCGCCGCTGGTGGCGATAACGTTACCCGCTGCAAGCCCCGCTTTCGCGGCGATCTTCACCGTCTGTTCTTTCAGTTTCATTTTAGAAAGTTTATCCGTTTTGGTAAGAACCGCGGTAAAGGGCACGATGTGGTAGTTGAGGTAATTGAGCATCTGCAAATCTTCGGCGGTGGGGTCGTGCCGGCAATCGAGCAGCAGAAACACATGCGCAAGGCGGCTTTTCTGCCCGAAAAAAGCGTCGAGCGTTTTCGACCATTTGGCTTTTTCCGCCTTAGAAACTTCCGCATAGCCGTACCCGGGCAGGTCGGCGAGAATAAATTGCCCGAAGTCGAAATAATTCACCAGCCTCGTGCGCCCCGGCGCCGCGCTTGTTCTGGCAAGACGTTTCTGCCCCGCCAGCATGTTGATAAACGTGCTTTTGCCCACGTTTGATTTACCGCAGACGGCTATTAACGGCTTCCCCGTTTTTAAAAACTGCGCCGCGGTTGCCGCCGACGTAATAAACGCGGCGTTTTTTATTTTTAACGGCGTATCTTCCATATTCGTTCTCCTCGACGTTTACTCCGCGCGCGTTTTTGTTTTCGGGCGATATATTCAGCAGGTGATGCCGTGCCTGTGCGCGGAAAACTCGTCGCCTTCGGGTTGGGCTTTCAATTGTTTTTTTTGCGGTTTTTCCGCATAGACCTTAAAGCCTATAATCGCCTCTTTAAACGCCTCCTCGGCATCGGAAACAGGCAGAAACGTAATTTCGTTTTTCGCCGTTTCGGGCAATTCTTCTAAGTCTTTTTTGTTTTCCGCGGGAATAATCACCCGTTTGATTCCCGCGCGCCGCGCGGCAAGCGCCTTTTCTTTCAATCCACCGATGGGCAGCACCTTGCCCCGCAAAGTAATTTCGCCCGTCATCGCCACGCTTTTTTTTACGGGCGCATTCAGAAAAGCCGAAAGCACGGCGGTCGCCATGGTAATGCCCGCCGAAGGGCCGTCTTTCGGCGTAGCGCCTTCGGGCACGTGAATATGCACGTCGGAGGTTTCAAACGCCTGCTCGTTTATTCCGTATCTCGCCGCGTGCGAACGAATAAAGGTAATGGCGGCAAGCGCGGATTCTTTCATAACGTCGCCGAGTTTCCCCGTTAATCGCACTTCTCCCTTGCCCCTGACTATCGTGGCTTCCACGGTAAGCGTAACGCCGCCCGCGCTCGTCCAGGCAAGCCCTACGGCAGCGCCGGTTTCTGGTTTTTTGTTCACGCCGTTTTTCGTATACCTCGGCGCGCCGAGATATTTTTCCACACTCTCCGCCGTAACGCTCGTCTTTTTGCGTTCGCTCTCGCTTTGATCCGCCACGGCAAGCGCAACCTTGCGGCAGATTGCGCCCACGGTGCGTTCCAGAGAGCGCACGCCCGCTTCCATAGTGTATCCTTCGATAACGGCGCGGATCGCCCCGTCGCTGAAAGTTACGTCGTGCGCGCTCAATCCGTTGTTTTTCAGTTGTTTGGGAATAAGATACCGCTTTGCTATTTCCTTTTTTTCTTCCTGCGTGTAGCCGGAAAGTTGTATTACTTCCATTCTGTCAAGCAACGGCGCGGGAATGGTATCCAGCGAATTCGCGGTGGTGATGAACAGCACTTTCGATAAATCGTACGGCTCTTCGAGGTAGCGGTCGCGGAACGTGGAATTCTGCTCCGGATCGAGCACTTCCAACAGCGCGCTTGCGGGATCGCCGCGCATATCCGAAGATATTTTATCTATTTCGTCAAGCAAAAACACGGGGTTAACGCTGCCCGCGTTCTTCATCGCGTACAAAATCCGCCCCGGCATCGCGCCGATATAAGTGCGGCGGTGTCCGCGGATTTCCGCTTCGTCTTTTACGCCGCCGAGGCTCATCCGCACGAATTTTCTGTTCAGCGCGCGCGCAATCGAACGCGCGATGCTGGTTTTCCCCACCCCGGGAGGACCAACAAAGCACAAAATAGGCGCGTTCATATTGCCCGTCAGTTTCAGAACCGCCAGATATTCGCAGATACGCTCTTTTATTTTTTCCAACGCGTAGTGGTCCTCTTCTAAAATCGCCGTTGCGTCGGAAAGTTTTTCGGTGTCTTTCGTCTCCTCCGTCCAGGGCAGATCCAGCACCCAGTCCAGATACCCCGTAATTACGGTGTATTCGGGAGAGGACGGCTGCATTTTTCCCATGCGGTCGATTTCTTTCAGGCACTTTTCTTTCATGTAATCGGGGAGATTTTTCTTCTCGATTTTTTGGCGGTACAAATCCTGTTCTTTGCCGTCGTCGCCCAGTTCCCCGTGAATGGCTTTGAGTTGTTCGCGAAGATAATAGTCTTTCTGCGAACGTTCGATATTCTGCCTTACCACGGAAGAAATACGTTTTTCTATTTTGGCTATTTCCAATTCGTCGTTTAAACAGCGTTCCAGCATTTTCAGCCGTTCCACCACGTCGGTTTCTTCTAAAATCGCCTGCTTCACGTCCAGCCGTACGCGCATGGAGTTTACCACCGCATTCACGTATTCGTCCGCGTCGGTGCAGATTTCCAGTTTTGCCGCCGTTTCCCGGCTGATTTTTCCGTCGGAAGAAAGCACGTCGGAAACAAGCGCCCGCGCAGAGCGGAAATACGCCTCTTCAATCACCGCGTCGCCGTGAACCGGGGCAAGCGGAACGCACTCCGCATAAAAACATTCGTTTTGCGAAAACTCTTTTACTTTCATGCGGCGTTTTCCTTCCGCCAGAACGCGCACCGCGCCGCCCGGCAGATTGGTTGCCTGCTTTACTTCCACCAACGTACCTACAGAGTACATATCCTCGGCGGAAATCTCGTTTTTATCGGTATCTTTCTGCGTGCAGATCAACAGTTCGCCGTTAAATTGCGCGGACGATTGCTTTATCGCCTCGATCGTGCCTTTTCTGCCCGCGTCGAACGTAAGCAGCGTATCGGGAAACGCCACTTTCCCGCGCAGCGGTACGACGGGGAGTACTGTTTTTTTCTTTTTCGTATTCTTTTCCATATAATTATTTTTACCCCGCCCGCCCGTCTTTTAAACAGGCGGTTTGTCCCGGATTTTTGCGGATTTGCTATCTTACGCGTTATCGCCTTGAAAAACCGCCTCGTTTTTTTCGTCTCTTTTTTTCTTTTTGTCGGAAAAACCAGGGGAACGGGGGCGGAAAAACCGCGTTTTTTAAACAAAAAGAACTTCCTTTTGTCTGTTAAGAAAGTCCTTTTTTTCGTTGCGCCTTTTATTGCCTTTTATTACAAAGCGGCGTTACGCCGATTTTTTATACACCAGCACGGGTTCCGCGCCGTTTGTCAGACACTCTTTGGTAATAATCACTTCCTCCACGTCCGTTTCCGAAGGAATTTTGTACATCACGCCCGTCATCACGCCTTCTATAATCGTACGCAACCCGCGCGCGCCCGTTTTCAGGCGTATCGCCGTCTGCGCGATTTCGCGCACCGCATCGTCTTCCACGGTTAATTTCACGCCGTCCAGCGCCACGAGTTTCTGATATTGCTTGATAATCGCGTTTTTCGGCTCGGTGAGAATTTTTACCAGCGCTTCCTCGTCCAACGGGTTTAAATTCACCACGATGGGAAGTCTGCCCACGAATTCGGGAATCAGGCCGAACCTGGTAAGATCCTGCGGCTTTACGTCCTCTAACGCGGAATAATCCACTTCGTCTTTTCCAAGGCGTACCTTTCCGCCGAAGCCGAGAGTGGTATCGTCCTTTCTGGAAGCCACGATTTTATCCAACCCCACGAACGCGCCGCCGCAGATAAAGAGGATATTGGTAGTATCGATACGCAGACATTCCTGCTGCGGGTGCTTTCTGCCGCCCTGCGGAGGCACGGAAGCCACCGTGCTTTCGATGATTTTCAAAAGAGCCTGCTGCACGCCCTCGCCCGAAACGTCGCGCGTAATGGATACGTTTTCGCCTTTGCGCGCGATTTTATCGATTTCGTCGATATAAATAATACCCCGTTGCGCGCGCGAAACGTCGTAGTCGGCGTTCTGAATGAGTTTTAACAGAATATTTTCCACGTCCTCGCCCACGTAGCCCGCTTCGGTAAGCGTGGTAGCGTCCGCCGCGGCAAAGGGCACGTTTAAAATTTTTGCCAGCGTTTTGGCAAGCAGCGTTTTTCCGCTGCCCGTAGGGCCGAGAAGCAGAATATTGCTCTTTTCAATCTCCACGTCGTCGTCTTTTTTATCCGCAAGCGAATTGATGCGCTTATAGTGATTGTACACCGCCACCGAAAGCACGCGTTTCGCCTTATCCTGCCCCACGATATATTTATCCAGTTCGGCTTTTAATTCCGCCGGTTTTTTCAAAGGCACGGCGGCGTTTTCGTCCCCGTCCTTTTCCAACGCTTCGTCCAGCATCGTCTTGCAGATTTCCACGCAATTTTCACAGATAAACGTTCCTTCGGGCGAGGCGATGAGTTGCCTCACTTCGCTTTCTTTCTTCCCGCAAAAGGAACAGTGTCTTTCTTTTTCCGCCATAGTTTTACCTCCTTACAATGCCGCTTTGCACACAAAAGCGCAAAGCGCAAAACCGCGCCGTCACGATAACCTTTTATAATAACGGAGCGCGCAATCTTCCCTGACTCATTTCCGGAAGTTGCGCGTTCCTCTCCCGCGCGTTTTGCGGCGGGAACAGATCTGTGTTTTACGCCGTAACGTTATCGCCTTACAAAAACCTTATCGATCAGTCCGTATTCGCGCGCCTCGTCTGCGGACATATAGTTGTCGCGGTCGGTATCCTTTTCAATCACCGATAAATCTTTTCCCGTGTTTTCGGCAAGAATGCGGTTGAGTTTCGCCTTGGTGCGCAGAATGTGTTCCGCCTGAATTTTTATATCGCTTGCCTGACCTTGCGCGCCGCCGAGGGGTTGATGAATCATAATTTCGGAATTGGGAAGAGCGTACCGCTTGCCTTTTGCGCCGCTGGAAAGCAAAAACGCGCCCATGCTCGCCGCCATGCCTATGCAGATGGTGGAAACGTCGCACTTCACGTAATTCATCGTATCGTAAATCGCCATTCCCGCCGAAACGGAACCGCCCGGAGAGTTGATGTACAGAGAAATATCCTTTCCCGGTTCTTTCCCTTCCAGATAGATGAGTTGCGCCACTACGGTATTCGCCAGCGCGTCGTCGATTTCGCCGCTTAAAAATACGATGCGGTCGTCCAGCAGACGGGAATACAGATCGTACGATCTTTCGCCCGCGCTCGTGCGTTCTACAACGTAGGGGATCAGCACGTTTTTCTCTTTCATTGACTTCCTCCGAAAATTTTTCTCGTTTTACCTTCTTAGAAGCGTTTTTCTCTCCGGCTGCCGGGTTTTACTCGGCGTCGGTTGTCTTTTTTTCCGCGGTTTTCTTCGCGCCGCATTTTCTGCCGCCGCTCTTTTTCGCTTCTTCCCCGTCCTTCGTTACTTCCGACTCCTCTTTGGTAGCCGTCGATTCGGCTTTTTTTGCCGTCGTCTTTTTCGCGGCGGGTTTCTTCACGGCTGCTTTTTCTTCCGCTTTTTCTTCCGTTTTTTCTTCCGCTTTTTGCTCTTCCGTCGTCTGCGTGCCGTCGGAATAGGTCATATCGTTGTTCTCCTTCAAAAAGTCGAACAGTTTCGTAACGATAATATCGTTTTTAATGTAATCTACCTGACGGGGATCGATCGTTTTTTCGTATTCTTCCGCGCTCTTGCCCACGGATTCAGCCTGTTTCGCGATCTTTTCTTTAACTTCCGATTCGTCCGCTTCGATTTTCTCGTCTTTGATGATTTTGGAAATAATCAGTTGCTTTAAAACGTTCTGCTTTGCCGCGTCCTCGTAATTTTTACGGAACTCTTCTTTCGTCGTTTTGATATAGCCGAGATAATCGTCTAACTTCAAGCCCTGATACATCAGTTGATATTCGAACCGCTTTACAAGATTGTCGATTTCCGTTTCGATCATCGCCTGAGGAATTTCCGCTTCCGCGCCCTTTGCGATTTCGTTTAAAATCGCGTTTTCGGTATCGTCGATCGCGCGGGAATCCGCCTGCCGCTGCAAACGTTCTTTCGTCTTTTGTCTATACGCTTCCACCGTTTCGCTGCCCGTCGCTTCTTTGATGAACGCGTCGGTAAGTTCCGGCTTTTCTTTTTCGGAAAGGGAATTGAGCGTTACGGCAAACACCGCCGCTTTTCCTTTTAAATCGGCAGCCTGATAATTTTCGGGGAACGTGACGTTCACGTCCTTTTTCTCGCCGACGTTCATGCCGATCACCTGATCTTCAAACCCGGGAATGAATTGTCCGCTTCCCAAAGTGAGGTCGAATTTTTCCGCTTCGCCCCCTTCGAATTTCACGCCGTTTACCGTGCCTACGAAATCGATGTTGGCAACGTCTCCTTTCTGAGCGGCTCTGCCTTCCACAGGTACGTTGCGCGCGTTTCTTTCCCGCACTTTTTCCACTTCCGCGTCTACGTCCGCGTCTTTTACATTATACGCGTAGCCCGTGATTTTCATACCTTTATAAGCGGCTATTTTCACGTCGGGTTTTACGGGCACCGTCGCGGTTATTACCACTTTATCTTCTTCCAGTTCGTCCACGGAAACGTCGGGGTCGCCGACCGATACGAAGTTCTCGGCTTCTTTTTCAAGAATCTTTCCGTAGTTTTCAGAAAAGAGGATATTCAGCCCTTCCTCGTAAAACACGCCTTTGCCGTACGCGTGCTCTATCACGTTTTTGGGCGCTTTGCCTTTACGGAACCCGTTTACCGAAAATCTGCCGCGTTCTTTTACGTACGCTTTGGTCTGCGCTTCCGTCCATTCGTCTTTATCGAACGTCATTTTAATTTTCACGGTGCTTTTTTCTGCTGCTTTTGTAGTGTACTTCATGGTGTTTGTCTCTCCCGATGTTTTTCCTGATTTTTTTCCTTTAAGTTTTCCTTTAATAAAAAATATTAAAAAAGCGCGTTTCGTTTTTTTTGTAAAACGCCGTCTCTTTATTTTTGCTCCATACATTTTACCATATTCTTTTAAGAAAATAAAGCGATTTTATTTACAAATCGCGATTTTTCGGTTATAATTTAGAAAAATTGTTTTTTCTTCCGCGCGCGTTTCGACGCGTTTTTACGTTTTTTGCGCGACTTAATTATAAAGGAGGTGCCGCTATGCCGCAGGACTCTTTTCATATCCGCAGGCTCGCCGAAGAACTCAACCGTATTCTTTGCGGCGGAAAGGTCAACCGCGTATCGCAACCGAACAAAGACGAAATTACCTTAATTATATACACCGAAAAAGGCGTTCTTAAACTTGTTTTAAACACAAACGCCTCTTTTGCCCGCGTCTGCGTGCAGAACGAGGAAACGCCCCCTCTGCTTGTGCCGCCGCCGTTTTGCATGCTGCTCAGAAAACATCTTTCGGGCGCGCAGATTCTCTCTGTAAAACAGGTGGAAAACGAGCGTATTCTGGCGCTGACGTTTCTTTGTTTCAACGATTTTTCCGGCGGAGAAAAAGTGCTGTACGCCGAATTGATGGGGAAGTATTCCAACCTTATCTTAACGGAAAACGGCGTAATCTGCGGCGCGTTGAAAAGCGCCGCGCTTGAAAATTCATCGGGTCGCGCGTTGTTTGCCGGCGCAAAATACGGTTTGCCCGCCCCGCAGGAAAAAGTTTCGCCCGTCGACAAAGAAGCGGTTTTTGAAAAATGGCGGACGTTTTTGCAGACGATTGCCGCTCCCTTGCCGGAAAACGAGGGGAGTATAGTTAAAAACAACTATGCCTTTTTAAACGCCGTTTACGGCGAAGAAGCCGCGCGGTTTCTGTTTTTAAACGTGGCGGGTATCGCTGCTTCCACGGCTCTTCATATCGCGCGTAAGGCAAAACAACGCGGCGTTTTGCCTGAAAATTTTCCCGATTTTTTCGTCGGGTTTTTTAAAAACGAACCCGTTGTTCCCTGTCTTATCGAAGAAAACGGACAGATTACGGATTTTTTCGCGTTTCTTCCGTGCAACGAAGAAAACGTTGTTATAAAACCCGCGCATTCTTTAAACGAAGCGGAAGCCGTTTATTACGTTTCGCGCAGCGAAAACAGAGCGTTCAACGAAAAAAAAGCGCGTCTTTCCGCCGTTACGGGCGCTAAAATCAAAAAGAACGAAAAAAATCTGGCGGATATTTACCGCCGCTTGCAGGAAGCGGAAAACGCGGAAGCAAACCGCGTGAAAGGCGAACTGATTACCGCGAATCTTTACAAAATCCAAAAAGGCGACGCTTTTTTAACGGCGGAAAACTGGTACGAGGGGGGCAAAGAAGAAAAAATTTTGTTGGACAAAACTCTTTCGCCCGCGCGGAACGCGCAGAAATATTTTAAAACGTACGCCAAGGAAAAGCGCACGAAAGCAGCGCTTCTTCCCCGTCGCGAAGAAGAAGAACGCGAACTTTCTTATTTCCGCTCGGTTCTTTCTTCCATCCAGAGCGCCGAAAACGCGGACGATCTGAAAGAAACGGAAGAAGAACTGCGCGTTCTTAATCTGTTGCCGCAGGAAAAAGCGCGGAAGAAAAAAGCAGAAGTCGCCGTTCCTTTCCGGAAATACGTTATAGAAGGTTTTTCCGTGCTGGCAGGCAGAAACAACGTTTCCAACGACCGACTTACCCACTCCCTGGGCGCGGACGATATCTGGCTGCACACGCAGAAATACCACTCCGCGCACGTGGGTATTTTAACGGAAGGCAAAGCCGTGCCGCAAAACGTTTTACTTGCCGCCGCCGAGATCTGCGCGTATTTTTCCGAAGCGAAAAACGGCGAAAAAATCGCGGTGGATTACGCGCAAAAAAAATACGTGAAAAAACCGAAAAAAGCCGCGCCGGGGTTTGTTGTGTACACCGATTATAAAACTTTATACGTTGCCCCCGCGGCTCATGAAAGCGAAAGAAATGCGTAAAATTTTCTTGTTTTGATTGCCAAACGGCGTTTTTACGGGCTATCCCCGCGAGAGCGGTTTTTTACGACTTTTTGCTTAAACTTCTTTTCATTTTAAAAATTACCGCCGAAGATATTTTCGGCGGCTGTTTCGGCGTTTTTATCGTTTTAATTTTTACCGTTTTAAATTTTCTTTACGGCTTTCAGTTCGATATAGCCGCGTTCGCCGCGGGGTTCTAACTGAATGCGCGGATTGCTTTCGTCCCACACATACCCCATCGGTTCGGGGTTGAATTTATCCATCGCTTTTTTCACCTGAAATATCGCCTCTTCGTACTCTTCTTCCTCGAACGGCTCGCCTTTAAATTCCAGATATTCCGCTTCGGGAAGTTCGATCACGTCGAATCCTGCGGGCACTCTTCCCGCGTAATTCTTCTCTGTTTCCACGCCCTGCACGTATAAAGACGTACCGGGTTTTATCATGCTTTGCGGCAGATACATGCACACGGGTTCACCGCAGAGCGAATCCATGCTTAAAAGCAGTCCCCACACGTCGCACCCCACCTCTTCGCAATACGAAAAATATTCGTCGGCTTTTACGCCGCGTTTTATTATCGCCTTTCTTTGCAGTTTTTTCACCGCCCGCACGAATACCGTTTTTGCTTCTTTCATTGCTTTGTTCTCCTTTTTCAACTCTTTGTATTTTGCGCCGTAAGGAACGAAAAGAGATACGGGTACGGGATTTCTGGCATACTCGATAGGGGTGACGCCGAATTCTTTAAAAAACGCCCGCGTAAATCCGTCGGCGCTGCCAAACCCGCAATCGAACGCCGCGTCGATTACGCGGCAATTTCCGCATTTGAGTTTTTTCGCCGCGCGCGCCAACCTCAACCTTCGCACGTATGCGGCGGGCGTATACCCCGTATACAGGCAGAACAGCCGGTACGCGTGCCAGGGGGAAAACATCGCCTGCGCAGAAAGAGCGGCAAGCGTTATTTCTTCTTCCGCATGCGTTTCTATATAATCCTGCATTCTCTGTACCGCCAGAATCCGTTCGTTCACTTTTTTTGGTTCTATAATAAATGTTGGGGTATGAGAAAATATCTCAACAATTTTTCGTAAAAAGGCATAAAAAAAGAAACATAAAAAGGAAAAACCTGTTATAATAAATTCACCACAAATATACAAAAGGATTTCCTATTATGTTTCA
>JAQYLE010000038.1 GCA_028720205.1 Clostridia bacterium | reverse complement strand
AGCGCCTCGTCGGATAATTCGTTTGCCGCGGCGATGCGCTCATAATCTATTTTTTCCACGGGCGGCAGCGACTCCACCACCTTTTCCGCCGTGCCGTATACGATGCGGTCGTATTCGGCGGCAACGGCTTTTTCGTCCTTTTCTTCGCTTGCCTTCGATCCGATAAGTTCGGTTACTTTTTCCAAAACCTTATCGCTCACGTCGTCCACGATGCGGTTGTAGTCGATATTTTCCGCTGCGGGAACGGCGGCAAGAGTATCCAGAATTTCTCTGGCGTGCGCCGCCGTCTGCGCCTCCGTTTTTTCCGCTACGCACTCCGCGATTTTATCGTAATCGGGTTCCTCGCCGGGGAAGACTTCCAAAAGCCGTTCTTTCAGCGTTTCCGCCACTTTGTCGTAGTCGGTTTCTTTCGAAAGCAACGCCTCCGCCTTTTCGTCCAGCGCCGAAACGGCGTTATCCAGGGTAACTATCGCCTCGTCGAGTTTATCGGCTAACGCGGCGCCGTGTTTTTCAAAAAGCGCTTCCTGCGCTTCGCCCGCGTCCTTTTTCATTTTTTCGAGCGCAGCCGTCAGAGATTCGTAAATACTCTGATTCTGGCTGTACATAAACTTGATTTCCATCACGGCGCGGTCCGCCGCTTCGGTGCCGTTTTTCGCCCCTTCTTCCAGAACGGCTTTCAGGTTTGCGGCAGCCTCGTCCGATTGCGTTTTAATCCGCTCGCAGATTTCGGAAAGTTGCTCTTTTAAAACGGAATATGTATCTTTATTCCCCTTTTCTATCGACTGATACAACACGCCGGCCTGCAACGAGGCGTATTTCATCTCGTTGAGAATCTCTTTTTTTACGGCTTTCAAATCGCCCGCAATTCCCTTATACATGTCTTCCAGCATCAACGCCGTTTCGTTGCGCTGAGCGATCGAAAAATTACGAGTTCCGTTTTGCTTTTGCTGAGCGTTTAAATCTGCCATGTCACACCTCGATTTTCTTTTTCTCGCGTTTTTTTGCTTTGCAACCCTTCCGGCAACCCTTCTTTTCCGCAAAAAAACGCTTATAGGAATAAATCCTCTTTATCCGCTTTTCATTATATCACAAATATATGCGAAAGGTCAAGAGTTTTCGCGGAAAAAACTCGTTTTTTAACGCATTTTTTTTAGTTTTTCAAGTTTTTCCGCGCTCGCGCCGTTACGCGGCGCGAAACGCACGCTTTTTCGCTTTTTTATCCGGATTTTTCGTTTTACCTCTCCGCAAACTTTTTTTCGCGGCGCGCCGCGCGTTTCCGCGCGGCGCGTTCGCCCTATTTTTCCGTTTTTTCCCCGCCGCCCGCCGATTGATCTTCCGCATACTTTCTGTACGCCAGCGGCGGCGTCTGCTCTTTCAGCGACATGATATAGGCGGAATATTCTTCCTCCGTCATTTTACGCACTTTTCCGTTTTTGTGCTTAGAATTTTTTCCCACGGCGATATCTCCTTTGCCCGCGCGGATTTTTACGGCAAAGCGACCGCGCTTTTTTGCCGCGGACTCCGCGAAGCAGGCACATAAAAGTATATCCCCGTTCCGGCGTTTTTATTCGTCCGATCGGTTACGTCCGCACGCCGTTTTTATCGGTTTTTTCCAAAGCGGCGGATTCAAAGCGTTCAAAGCGGCGAAATTTCGCCGAAGCGCCGGCGCGGCAGACCGCGCATTCGGTTAAGCCAAAGCCTCTTCCGCCATTTTCGAGTTCATGTCGTTCAGGCTCTTCAACTCGTAAAATCTCCCCTTTTTCGCCATAAGTTCCTCGTACGTTCCCGCTTCCACGCATTCGCCGCGTTCCATCACCAGAATTCTGTCCGCGCCGCGAATAGTGGAAAGTCGGTGCGCCACGATAAACGTAGTGCGACCTTTAATGCTGGAAGAAATGGCTTTTTGCACGTGATATTCGGAGATATTGTCGAGGGCGCTCGTCGCCTCGTCGAAGATCAGCACGGCGGGGTTGCGAATCAGGGCCCGCGCAATGGTAATGCGCTGTTTTTGCCCTCCGGAGAGTTTGTCTCCGTGTTCGCCTATATCGGTATCGACGCCGTGAGGCAGCGTTTTTATAAGATCGGTAAGGTCGGCAAGTTCCACCGCTTTTTGCAACTCCTCTTCGGTATAGCGGCTCAACCCGTAGGTAATGTTTTCGCGAATCGTTCCCGCAAACAGAATGCTGTTTTGCGGCACGACGGAAATATGGTGGCGGTATTCCGATAAATTGCATTCGTCCAGCGGCTTGCCGTCAATCAGAACCCGCCCGGAAACGGGTTTCAAAAACCCTATAATCAGATTCATCAGCGTGGATTTTCCCGATCCGGAAGAGCCGACCACGGCGATACATTCCCCCGCTTTTACGTCAATCGAAAAGTTCTTCACGGTGTACTCTTCCGCGCCGGGATATTTGTAATACACGTTTTGAAAAACAACGTCGCCGCGAATCGAGGGCACGGAGCGTTTGCCGATATTCATTTCCACGTCGGTGGCGTTCATGATTTCCGAAACGGAAGAGAGCGCCTCGAACCCCGCGCCGAGCGTAGGAAGAAGATTTGCCAGCGCGCTTACGTAACTGGTGATGGAAACGAACATCGACTGATATAAAACGATATCGCCCACGGAAATTTTTCCGAAAACGGCAAGCACGGCGCAGAACACCACGCATCCGCACGAGAGCATGTTGTTCAGAACCCAACTGCTCGAACCGAAGTACGCCGAAGTTTTATCCACTTTCACGCCCGAACCGGCAACGCCTAAAATCGCGCGGTTTACGGCGTCGATTTCCGTCTGTTCCAGCCCGTGCGCCTTGGTGATCGTCAGCATTTCCAGCATGGCGGAAAGGCGGTTGCTCATGCCCTCCGTCTGCAAACGCAAATCGCGGTAGCGCGCTCGGAGCCGCTTGTTGAACAGGCGGGAAATCGCCACGTTGCACGGAATCACGCACAGAAAGAACAACGCCACGATTCCGTTTTTAAAAACGGCGATTCCCACGGCGATCAACGCGCTGATAACGTTAGGAATAATCGATTGCACCAACGTGGAAAACAGCGTATCCGCCGCGTCGGTATCCTTTAAAAATTTCGATTGGATTCTGCCCGTTTCCATATCTTTTGCGTATGTAATGGAAAGGCTTTGCAATTTTCGCACCACGCAACTTTTGATTCCGGCGCTGGTGGTGCGCAGCATCTTGCTCACTATGGTGTTCCGACACACGGTGGTAGGCACGTTCTGCGCCAGAGCAACGGCTAAAATCGCCGAATCGATCCCCACTTTTTTCAAAACTTCGGCCGCGGCGAGTTCGCCGCTTACAAAAAGAGCCACGGCGTCAATGATATCCGAAGTGACAAGCGGCATCAGCCACAACGGCGCCGCCTGCAAAACGTAAAGAAGGGAAGAAAAGAACAGCGGCCAAAAATTCATCTTTACGATTTTGCCGAAAAATTTGTTCTTTTTCTTCCCTTTTTTATTCTCGGTTTCCGCGAACAGATAGTCGTAATCCGGGATAACGTCTATGCGCTCCCGCTTGCTTCGCGGCTTTTCGCCTTTTTCCTGAATGGTTTTCATCTCTCTCCCGTTTCTTCCGCGGTATTCCGCTCCGCGTCTTTTCAATCGCGAGAAACGGTAAAAATGGAAAAAACGCTTTTGGTAGTGGTAGTATATCATACCGCGCGCGCTTTGTCAACGTTTTCGCAAAAGTTTTCAGGGCCATATTTAGCCTTTTTCAGCCTGTCGCGCGATATCTTCGGCGCGGCGCGCGGCGGCTGCGCCGAAGAGCCGGTCTGCGGTATCGTTCGGCGGTATCGTTCTGCGGTATCGTTCAAGGTATACCCCTGACGTTTATAGCAGAATACAGATAACGCCGCCGCGCCCTTCGTTTACGATACGCCCCACCGCGCGACGCATTTTTTTACGCACTTCCTCCGGCATGGCGTAAGGTTTCCGCATCATATCTTCGGCAACGATATCCTTTAACGAGCGGCCGAAAATATTGGTATCCCACACTTTTTTCTCGTCGTCGTCGTATTCGGCGAGGCGGTCTTTCACAAAATCTTCGCCCTGTTTCTGCGAGCCGATAATCGGCGCGGCTTCGCCCGTAACGTCCACTTTCAGTACGTGATAGCACGGCGCGGTGGCGTTAAACGAAACGCCGTACCCCGAACCTTTTTTAATGAGTTTGGGGCGCGAGAGTTTCATCTCGTCGCGCGCGGGCGGCACGGCGCCGTAACCGCATTCGTCCGCCTCTTCCATCGCCGCCTTGATCTTATCGTAATTGCGCTTTGCCTGAGAAAGCGAACGAACGAAAGAAAGAAGCGAGAAATCGTCGTTGATCGTTTCGCCGCACGCTTCGGAAATCACGCGGAAATACAAACTTTCTCTGGCTTTGAGCGAAAGGACGGCGACGCCCTTGCCCAGATCCATCGAAACCCCTTCGGGCGGATAAAAATCGTCGTTGTTTTCAAACGCTTTTTCAAGGGCGAAACAATCCTGCATTTTTACCGCTTTTGCCGCCGCCGCGCGCAGTCGGGTTTCTATCCCCGCGATCACCTCGTGTTCTTCGGGCAGAGAGCGAACGAAATCGGGCAGAACCAGATCGATCCGCGTAACCGGGAATTCGAACAAAGCGCGGCGGAACACGCCGCAGATATCTTCCGCCGTCATCTCTTCGGCGTTCAGCGCAACGACGGGGGCGCCGTATTTCTTTTCCAACGCCTGCGCAAGTTTCTGAGCCGCGGCGGTTTTCGGCTCGCGGCAGTTGAGCACGATAACGTACGGCTTTTTTTGCTTTTTCAGTTCTTTCACCGTGCGTTCTTCCGCCTTTTCGTACGCGGCGCGCGCGATTTCGGCGATACTCCCGTCGGTAGTTATCATCATCGCCACGGTGGAATGATCCTTAATTACTTTTTCCGTACCGAGTTCGGCGGCTTTTTCAAAGGGCAGAGCCTCTTTGCTCCACGGCGTTTTCACAAGGCGCGGTTTTCCGTCCTCTTCGAACCCGGTTGCGCCGTCTACGGCGAAGCCCACGCAGTCCACCAGGCGGATTTTAGCCTTTGCGCCGTCGCCCAGCGTTATTTCGGCAGGTTCGTCGGGCACGAATTTCGGCTCGGTGGTCATCACGGTTTTACCCGCAGCCGATTGCGGTAATTCGTCCACCATGATATTTTTCCCCCCTTCCGCGGCATAGGGAATCACCAACCGTTCCATAAACCGCTTGATAAACGTAGATTTTCCCGTGCGCACGGGGCCCACCACCCCCACGTAAATACCGCCGCCCGCACGGCTTGCCATATCCTCGTAAACGTTGTATTCCTGCATCGATGAAAAACCTCCCCGCACGGCGGAACAGCCGATAACGCGCCGCTTTTCCGCCGTCTTTTCCGCCCGCCGCCCGCTTAATTTTACGCGATTTTTTTCCTACGCGCGCCGATGACAAAACGGCATAAAAAAATTCTCGCATACGGAAGCGTTACGCTTTACTATATGCGGGAATTTCGCCGATTATGTACTTTTTTGCGCGGTTTGTCGCACGCCGTTAAAAAAAATTTTCGTTCAACGCGCGCTTTACCATTTATATTAACATTTAATATTCGCAAGATTCTTACGAAAGATCTCCTATTTCGGAAAAACCTTCTTTCTGCGACTGATTTTCCACCTTGATGAAATCGTCGTCGTGCTCGAACGAACGCGGCTCGTTATACTCTCCGCCCAGCGCCTCTATCGCGTATTTCAGTTCGCGGAATTCGTTAAACCCTATCTCGCGGTTTTCGATGCGTTTAAAAAGTACGGGCAACGCGCGCTCGTCGCCGTAGGCGGCAAGATACGAAGCGCGCAGCGGAATTTTGCTTTCGTCGGCGGAAAACGCGGCGAGAAGCGCGTTGAAAATTCCCTCGTCGCGCGAAGTTACGCGCGATAAAATTTCCAGCATGTATTCGGCGAAGCGCTCCGCCTTTTCTTTTTCTTCCGCGCTCTTTTCTTTTTCCGCCTTTTCCGCTCGGGCGCGGGCGGAGCGATACGCGTCCAACGCGCGTTCTTTCACTTCGTCGGCGGCGCTTTTCAGCGCTTCCGTAATTTCGTTTTCCACGTCCTCGCCCGCCGTTCCGTTTTGCAGAATGCAAAAATACTTATCGAACGCGCGCTTGTCCGGGCCGATAAAATGTACGGCGTACAACGCCGTTTCTTCGTCCGCCGAATCGAGCATATGTAAAATCTGCTCCGCCGGTCGGCGTTTTTCCGCTTCCGCGCATAAAAATTCGGGCACGGGAACGCCGTTTTGCAGATGTCCGCATAAAGTTTCTATCAGTTCTTCGTCGCTCAGACGCGCGTAAAACTGCCTGGGCGTGCAACCGTATTTCGGCAAATACGTGTCGCCGAATTTTCTGTACAGATCGGGAATAAGATTTTCCCATTCCTGTTCCGTGCGTTTACCGCCGTTTTTCTTCATGTACTCGGTCAGTTTTTTATCGAACAGACCGTCGAAATCGATAAATTCCATGTATTCCACCTCTTTTTAAACGGTTTCTTCGGGCTTTGCCTTCTCCGCGGCAAAGTCGTCGCGGTATTTCCTTTTGTTTCCGGAAAGTTCTTTTTTGTACGCTTCTTCCGCTTCGCTTGCGATCTCTTCCGCGGCAAGAATGGCGCGCACCTCTTTTTCGGGCGCGGAAAACAGCAGACAGGCGTCCTCCGCTCTTCTGCCCGCCTCTTTAAAATCGCAGAGCAGATATACGGCGGCGGCAAGCGCTTCGGGGGTTTTCACCGCGTCTAAAAACCCCGTATCGTATAAATCGGAATATGTTTTTTCAATCACGCGCCGTATTTTTCTGCCGTACGCGTCGCCGATGACCGCGAATTTGGAAGCCACGGCGGCATAGCCGCGCAAAAACAGTTTTCTTCTGGTTTTGCCTAACGTGACTTCGGGCATATGCACCGTTTTATAAATATTGCATATCACCACGCCGAAAGAGAGTTCTTTCCCCCGTTCGAACAACAACCTCAACGTTTCTATTTTCACGCCGTCGCGCACCTCGCAATCGAGCAGCACTTCGCGCAGAAACTCGTCGCATTTTCCGCTTCCCGCCTCGCCGCCGCGCGCCGCCGCCCGTACGGCAAGCCATTGCAGTCCCTGTTCCATGCCGTCCATCTCGTCGAAACACCAGCGCAAAACGCCTTCGTCGAGCAGCGCTTCCGCCGCCTGCGCCGCCGCGTTCAACGGCGTTTTCGATAACGCTTCCAACTTTTCAACGCGCCGTTCTTTTTCTTCCTGCGGAATTTTATAAAAATAGGTAAACGGCGGCCTTTCGTATCGTCCCGGTTCGTTTTTGCGCAGACGCAACCGTTTTAAATAATATTTCGCCACCTCCGCGTCCGGATAAATCTGCGTCAAATACGCCAACGTGTTTTCGGCAAGCGCGTCCTTACCGCATTCCGCCGCCGCCACCGCTTTAAAATACAGCAGATTTCCGTCGTACGGAAATTCCTTTTCCAGATCGGTAAACAACGCCAGAGCCTTTTCGTGCATGCCGTTTTCGCATGCCACGGTGGCGATTTTATACTTTTCGTCCGCGTTTTCCCCCTGCATCGAACAGAGTTTTTCGGCTATCTTCCGGCTTTCTTCGCGCCTGTCCTCTTCCGAATAAATCGCGGAAAGGGTAGAGAGCGCCTGCACGTCGTTTTCGTTTTCTTTCAATAAAGCGAGGCAGATTTCTTCCGCGCCCTCCGCGTCGCCCTTCAACAGCGTAGCCACCGCCAGCATCTCCTGCGCGGCGGCATAGACTTTCGCGCCCTTTTTCACCTGAGAAAGATAAAACGTCGCGCCCTCTAAATCGCCGTTTTTCAGCGCCGCGCCGCCGCGCGCCGTTTCCGCGCGGTAATCGGCGAGTTCGGGCGGATACACAAAACGAAATCCGCTTGCTCTTTCCACGGAAAACATCTCCGCGATCTGAGCCTTGTCGCCGCCCGTGAGCGTGTCGTCGGCGTCGATGAGTTTGTTATAATAATACGCCGACTGCGCGTCGTTGCCCAGATTGAGATAATTTACGGCAAGTCCCTCGTAGGCTTCGGGCAGATCGTCTGCGGAACACACGTCCGCATAGCGGTACCAACAGTTGAGCGCGGAAGAATACAGCCCCATATTTTCGTAAATATCGGCAAGCCGCGCGTACGACTCCGCGTCCGCGCCGTATAATGCGGTTTCGCGCCCCGTATAGCGAAGCGCGGAAAGGTAATCGCCCTCTCCGTATCGCTTTTCCGCCTGCGAGCGCAACATTCTCCGCCCGTAATCGATCGTTCTCACTTTTGCCGACATCTTTTTTCGTTCCGTTTCCTTTCCGCGCGCTTTTTCCGCGCGTTTTCTTTTTTCTTTCGCCTGTATCCGGCGCGTCCTTTATATACTTACACCTTCCGCCGCCCGTTCAAACGTTCAGAGCAAATCTTCGCGGCAAATCTTCACAACAAATCTTCTACGTCGCCCCTTAAAAAAACGTAATCCTTGTTGCAATAATGGCAGTGCGCGGTAATTCTCCCCTGCTCGTTTAAAATCGCGTTAAGTTCGTCTTTGCCAAGCGAAGCAAGCACGCCTTTCAGATACCCGCGCGAACAGGAGCACCGATACGCCGCCCGCCGCCGCTCTATACAGCCCGTTTCTTCAAATATTTCTTCCGCCGCCCTTTCCGCCGCCTGAAAAAAGCCGCTCTTTTCGTTTTCTCTTTCGTACGCTTGAATCAACGCGCCGAGCGTTGTTTGCGCCGCGCTTTTCCACGCTCCGTCGTCGCCCGGAAGCGCCTGTAACGCCGCGCAGTAAAACGCGCCTCTTTTTGCGTCCGCACGCAAGACGAACGCCGTGGAAAGTTGCTCGCTTCGCCGATAGTACTCTTCGTAATTCCGCGCGAAAAATTCCGCCGCGCCGTTTATCGCAACGCCGCTTCCGTCCGCGCCGCTCAACAAGCCGTTTTCCGCCTCTTTTTTTAAAGCGCCGCCGCGCCCGCCGCGTTTTTCTTCGCCGTAATTTTCTTCGCCGTAAACCAGCGCGCACGCTCCCACGAACGGACGGGAATACGCGTCGTTTTTCACCACCTGCAGAAATCCGCTTTGCCCAAACGCCCCCGTTCCTTTTTTCTCCGAAAAATCGATACAGCCGCGCACGTCAAGCGCGGCGGAACAGGAAACGGTGAGGTTTTCCAGCGCGCCGTCCGTTTTTACCGTACACGAAACCTCGCCCGAAGGTTCTTTCAGTTCCGTGCCCGAAAACGCGGCGAAAAGCAGCGCCGAAGCGAACGCGTCGGCGGCAACGCCCGTCAGTCCGTGCGTCTTAATCCCCTCGGCGCAAAACGTTCCGCCGTCTATCAGCGTGAGCGAAACCGCGCCGTTATATACGAGGCATTTAAAAACTCCGCCCGATTGTCGATTGATTGTACCCTCTTCCACGTTCGTTACCCCGCGCCGATTTAAAGCGCCCGTCTCAACGCTGTTCACGTTATTTTTTCTTCGCCGCAAAGCACAGCCTGTCGGCGACAGATTTATCTTCGCCGAACAACCCCGTTACCGATAAAACTTCAAACCCTGCCGAATCCAGCGCGGATAAGATTTCCTCTTCTTCGTAAACGTACTGGGTATGCAGTTCGTCGTATCTCGTAAACGCTCCGTCGGCGCGGCGCAAAAACAGAGTAACGTCCAGCGTGGCGACGTCGCCCGTCACCGTGCCGAACGATAAATAGGTAAGGTCGTCCCTGTCGTCCGCGCTTACTTTTTTGTCTATCTTATTTAAAAATTTGCTTTTCGAAGAAATATCGAAAACGAACGCCCCGCCCCGCCGCAACGCCGCCGCCGCGCTTTTCATCGCCGAAAGCAGTTTCGCCTTGGGCACGTAATTCAAAACGTCGTTGGCGGCAAGCGCGAAATCGTATTTTTCCAT
>JAQYLE010000037.1 GCA_028720205.1 Clostridia bacterium | reverse complement strand
AAAAGGCATCAAAAAAGAAGCCTGACAAATAGACTAACCCTATGCTTTCAGGATTTTACTATCTGTCAGGCTCCTCTTAACTTTTTAATAAGTCCAGCCTCATAACAAGATGTCAGAAAAGAAATACAACGGCACTTCTTTCCCCACTGTATTATTTAGTTTTTTTGAGTTTGAATAAATTCAGGCGTGTTGCTTTAGCTTCGCGGAAACGTCTGTCGGCGCAAAGATCGGCTTTTTGCTGATATGTATATCATCTTCTTCGATGATAACGGAAGCAAACTCTCCGCACTTCGGACACTCCATTTCCACTTTCGTTCCGTTCTCGCCCTTGCACAGGCGACGACCGCATTTCGGACACATTGCGTATTTCATTGAATACAACCTCCTTTCTCCCAAGCCTACAAACGATTTGGTTTTATTCAACTGCTCAAGTATGGTCGGGATAGTTCCTATACAACAGTCGAACACCGTTTGTAATTCATATATCTTTGCGTTTTCGGGGCAAAAACGCGTGATACCGATTTAATTATATATGTGGATACAGCTGACCAAAACGCCCTGTATCTCACAGTCTTTGACGATTATATCTTTCATCTCTTTGTTTTCGGGGTGAAGCACCACTTTCCCGTCCCTTTTATAAAAACGTTTCAGCGTTGTTTCGCCGTTCATCATAGCGACTATTATATCTCCGTTCTCTGCCGTGTTCTGCTTTCTGATAACGACAAGATCGCCGTGCTTGATTCCGATGTCTATCATACTGTCGCCGTGCGTATGAAGAATAAACAAATCCCCACCGCCGAAAATCGCTCGCGGAAGTGTAACGCTTTCTTCTATCTGCTCCACCGCGTCAACTGGTTGTCCGCACGCGATAGAACCGACGATAGGCGTAATCGCCACGCCGCTCGGCTTCAACTTCGGCAACATATCGATATTGCCGAGCCTTGTCCGCTCTATCCTGCCGCTGTTTTCAAGCGCAAGGATATACGTTCTTACAAGGTTAAGCGAACTCATATTCAATGCTTTCATTACCTCTCTGAAACTCGGCGATTTGCCTTTTCTCTTTTGGTAGTCGATAATGAAACTTTCCATATTGTCCAATGTCGTCGTGTTGAGCGTTCTCATCCGTAGTACCTCTTTTTACTAAACTGAACTTTGCGTTCAATTTAGATTGTAGCCGTATTATATCACAAAAAACTATCTATTTCAAATTTTCATTTCCCAATATTGGGAAGTGAACGATATTTTTTTATTTTTCCGAAAAAATAATGCCCTTACCGAGGTAAGAGCATTTATGTTTTTGTTGAAGTTAATATGCCTCTTTAATTTTTGCGACGAACTCGTTGAATTCGTCAACCGCCTTTCTGGGCGATTTGATTTTTACTTTGCCCTGCGTTCCTACAATCCACGCAAAGAACGTTTTGGAAATCTGCACCGTTACGTCAACCGAGTAAGTGTCATCGTCAACTTTTTTGATGCTAATATCATCTCCGAAACGGTCAAACATATCCGATAAAATATTCGCGGTAAAAAGCAAGGTAACGTTTTGACTCTCTCCGCCAAACATCGAAAATACTTGTTTACGGTACTCTTCCGTGTTGAAAAGTTTATATTCGGAGTGCGGTTCGCGATCCGTTTCTTCCACGGCTACTTTTTCCATTTTGTCGAGTCGATATGTAACAACGTTGTCATGTCCGTTTGAAAAACACAACAGATAATAGTTATCCTTGTTCCACACCATAAACGCCGGACTTACTGTATAGCGGTTGCCGCTTTTTCGATAAATCTTTTTATGCTTTTCATCGTAATCGAAATAAAGGAAAGAAATCTGCCTATTCTCGTTGATGGCACGGTCGATTGCATCCACGTTATAGATAAACGAACTATTCCCCTTTCTTCCTTTATCGAGAGAAACAATATGCTTTGAAATGTTTTCGGCTTGATGAGAGCAAAGTGTTTCGGCAAGTCTGCCCACAAGTGCTTTCTTTTGCGTTACAGGAAGTTTCGAGGCGTTGATTACGTCCGCAAGCATAACCACTTCCGCCGTTTCAAGCGAGCGATTGACTACATAATAATAATGATATCTCTTTTTATATGAAAGAACTTCATAACCGTTATCGCACAAAGTGGCAATATCTTGAACGAGTATCTTCCGAGAAACGTTCGCCCCGCGTAAAGCGAGTAAATTCGCAATCTCGTCCGTATTCAGCGCATGGTCTTCGTCTGTGTTCTTACAGAGAATATCCCATAAAAGCAGCAATTTGATTTTATGAACGTCGTTTGCCATAGCACTCACCTCTCTCTCAGTTGTTTATATTATAGCATATTGCTCTTATTTTTTTCAATTTTCGGTACGCAATGTATAGAACTCGTCTCTGCCATAATACCGAGATTTTGCATTGTCTCAACATATTTTTCAGCCCGACTACATCCTATTTTTAATTTTTTCTGTAACTTCGTAGCATTAACCACACGCGTTATCGTTGCAAACTTGATTGCCTGTTTAAACTTTTCGTTATTTTGAAGTATTGCATTCTTCTCCTTATTTTTATAACTTTTTACACTCCAAATATACGCCGGCCGTCCAGCCGAGCATTTCGGGCGTGCCGTATTCCGATACGGCGTCGATCCCGCCCGTAAGTCCGTTGTATTTTTCGAATAACTTCCCGTGCGATTGAAAATTGCTCTCAATCAATTTCGCATATTTCCCCGCAACGCGTTTTGCTTCTTCTATATAACCGTAATTCTCCAATGCTTTGACCGCAATATATTGACACGGCGCCCACAGGTTGGGATATGCCCACTGATACTTATCCGTCAACTTTTCCGTCGTAAAAACGCCAAATTCGCCTTTGAGCACGGAAAGCAATTTTTTAAGACTGCTTTTTTGCTCTTCGCCCGCAATTCCCGCAAAATACGGCTGAAAACTTGCCGCGCTTACAACGGACGACCGTTCTCCCGTTTTATAATTATAGTCCCGATACACTCCCGTCACGCTATCCCACATGAGTGTGTTCATCTTTTCGGCGCGTGCCTTCGCCCTGTGTTCCCATTCTTTGCCGTCACTGATTTTCAACAATACTTCGTATTCGGCAAACAGCTTTTCATAAAAATACAAATTCGCGTTCAAATCGACGGGGTTGAAATCGACGCAGTATCCCTGAAACCGCGGATTGAAATCCCAACCCGATTCGCATTCCGCAAAATAGCACTTCCCTGCATACGCCGCGTCGCGCTTTCCGTCGGTAACGATCCGCGTGGGCATGTAGTTTTCATAAAAATTCTTGCAACTTTCTTCGTCCTCTTCCGTACCGTAATGGTTGAGTCCGTTGTCCGAAACGCGTTTGGTCGTCCAGAACCCATATTCTTTTTTCAAGACAGGCACGGCGTTTCTCAAAAACTCTAAATCGTCCGTCGCCCTGTAAACGTCGTCTACCATGAGCGCGGCGTACGGCGGTTGACTGCGTTTTAAGTAATACGTCCGGTTGCCGTTGGGCATATAGCCGAACTTTCCGATCAGATATAAAATATCCAAAACGTTATTCTTCGCCTGTTCGATATTTCCGACGGCAAATAACGCCTTGTTTGTAAAATACGTGTCCCAATAGTACAGCTCGTTGAACATGCCGTCTGTACACGGCACCGTATACGGATACGGCAAGCCGATCAGCGTGTCGTCGTCCTTTTCGTTTTTCCGCAACGTGAGCGGCAATTTTTCGCGGATATAAGTGAAAGCGTCCATGTTATTTCCTCTTTGATTTTGCTGCAACCGCACGCCGTAAAAAGTTATCCGCAAGCTTGGGCCAACGGGCAACCTCTGCGTCAATTTTATTTTTCTCTGCTCCCCAAAGCCGCTCGGTTGCAAGACTCATGGCGTGCGGTCCGCGCGGAAAGACGTGCAGCTCATAGGGAACGCCCTTCTCTCCGCAGGCTGCGGCATAGCGCATGGAGTTGACCGCGGGTACGTCCCTATCCTCCGCCGTCGACCAAAGAAAGGCAGGCGGATTTTCCTTGCGCACCGATGTGTGCAAATCGAGCCAGGCGGTCTCCCCGCGGGGGACTCCATCACCGCCCAAAAGGCTCTCGAAGCTCCAAATATGCGTCGGTCTGCCGCCGATCACCGCATAGCAAAGAACAATCCCGTCGGGAGAAAAATTTAGCCCTTTCACAGGTGCAAAATCGGAAGGACAGTTTGCAAGCGTGCCGCATAGATGTCCGCCCGCAGAAAAACCGACGGCAAACACGCTTGACGAATCCGTATTGCAAATCTCCGCGCGCCTGCGAATCGTATCCATAGCGGTTGCCGCTTGCACTAATTGCGTCGGAAATCGCGCAGGATCGCAGGAATATTCCAGAACGTAAGCATTGTATCCGCGCTGATAAAATTCCATAGCGATCGGAATCCCCTCGATCGGCGTACTACAGCCCTTATATCCGCCGCCGGGCAATACCAACATGGCGGGACGAAGCTTCTCTCCGCCTTTTTCATGCTCATAACACAACAACGGAGCCGATCCGTAAGCTGTGTGAAGTTCAATCTTTGTCTCGTTCATATTTTCACCTCTTCGATATGCCATATAAAGCTCTCGTAATCTCCAAGTTTCGGGAGCGGCGCGCCAACTGAAGCAAGCGTCTTACCTCTCACCGTAACATTTAATTCTTCGATACAGTATAGCTTTTCTTCGGCAAGCCCGACCAATTTCACGAAGTGCGTATTTGAAAGCGGCATTGCCCGCAGTTGCTCGCCAACGACATAGGCACAGCGCTTGTCCTTGCTTACAATCATTTCGCAAAAACAGTTCTCCGAAAAGGGATCGATCAACCGAAACAAATCCCCCCGTAGTACTAAATCGGATATTTTACGATAGACCGTGATTTGTTCCTTGCAAGCGTTTTTCTCTTCATTGGAGAGCGCGGAAACGTTCAACTCATAGCCGCTTGCGCCGAGAGACGCAATCGCGCCGCGCGTGAAAAGCGGCGTTGTCCGTCCTGTTTGGTGATTTGGGCAAGCAGATACATGGCAACTCATAGCCGAGAGCGGATAGCAAAGCGACGTGCCCCATTGAATTTTTGCGCGTTCGTATCCGTCGGTGTCGTCACTTGTCCATATCTGCGGAAAATAATAGAGCATACCCGCATCAAATCTTCCGCCGCCCGAAGCGCAACCCTCGAAAAAGACGTTCGGGAAATCCGATGTAAGCCGCTCGGCAAGGTTGTAAACACCCAAAATATAACGGTGCATAAATTCGCCCTGTCTGTATGAGGGAAGACTTGCAGAATAACATTCTGTGATAAAGCGGTTCATATCCCACTTTACATACGAAATATCGTTGCTACGTAAAATATCGGCAATCACACGGAAGATATAATCGACAACTTCCTGCCTTGTAAAATCAAGTACAAGCTGCCGTCTGCCGCGGATCGGATCGATCCCGTCCTTATGAATTACCCAATCGGGATGAGTGCGGTAAAGATCGCTATCGGGCGAAACCATTTCCGGTTCAAACCAAAGCCCGAATTTTAAGCCGTTCATTTTACATCGGTCAATCACCGCCGTAAGCCCGCCGACAAGTTTCTTTTCGTTAACGTACCAATCTCCGAGCCCCGACGAATCGCTGTTGCGATTTCCAAACCACCCGTCGTCGAGCACGAACGTATCGATGCCGAGCTTTGCCGCTTCGTCGATAATCGAAAAGAGTTTATCCCGATCGAAATCAAAATACGTCGCTTCCCAGTTATTGATGACCATCGGTCGTGGTGCAAAGGCAAACTTCGGCGGCATGATTTTTTCGCGGATGAAATCGGCATATTCCCGCGACAGTTCGCCAAGTCCCCGTTCAGAATAACACAGTAGCGCCTGAGGCGATACAAAACTTTCTCCGCTCCTGACTTCCCAACAAAATTGTTCATCGTTGATTCCGCCGCTTAACCTTACCGTTCCAAAGGCATTGCGCTCTGCCGTGAGCGCAAAATTGCCGCTATATACAAGTTGAACACCGTAACAAATCCCCTTCGTCTCACTGCAATCCTGTTCAAGCAATCCGAGAAACGGGTGAATCCCGAACGAAGATGCCCCGCACGTACTTTGCAGACGCGTAATGCCGTGTCCCAGATCGGTAATTTCGGGCGTGCGTTCCCGCGTCCATGCGCCGTGTAAACGCAGGATTTTATAATTTCGGTCGGGCAAATCCACGCAAAACGAAAATGCTTTTTTAAGATGAAACGGTTGCTTCCCCGCGTTTACAATTCTCGCGTTTCGTACGAGAATGTCGGAATCGTCGTAAACGGTATAATTAAGCTGTAGTTCGACATCCGAACAGAAATCACGCAAAAATATCGTAAGCGTCTGCCCGCCGCAACGAACATGCGGAAGTCCTTCCAATTCGGGAACAGAATCGTCTACCGTATGGCGAACATAATAGAACTCGCTCATGAGCCCGCCATCCCCCCGTTCGATCACGACGGAGGGCGAACGATAATCTCCTCGTCCGTATCCGCCGCATTCCGAAAAAATACGCTCGTTTGCGTAAAAATTCAAATCGACAAGCTCTCGGGAAACGGGATCGCCGACCTGTGCAATCAGATACGAAATATCACTTAAAGGTATTTTTGCTCCGTAATGCAGATTTTGCAATCGACCGCTCCCGTCCACCCGCATCAAATAGCAATAATTTTTTCCAGACAAATAAAATGCTTTTATTTCTTGTTGATAAACAATCATAGATACCTCAAAAGACGCCGCCACCCGAAAATAGGAAGCGGCGTCACGATAGACATTGCGTTTACGATCCGATGACGGTCACTGTTCTTTCGTACTTCTTTTCCCAAACGCTTTCCCCGTTTTTCAGAGTATAAACGATGCGATATTGTCCGCCTTGAGCAAAAGAAACAAGCGTATTGTCGCTGCTCCCCTCTGCAATCTTCTCCTCCCCGTCGAAGATCTCAAAGGTATAAGAATCGAACAGCCCGCTGAATTCGCCGTAAAGCTTGACATCTGCCTTGCCTTCGGACAGCGGCAATTCGTCGGAAATTTCCAACTCTACGGAGTACAGTTCAAAGATAAATTCGCCCTGTAAAAAGTTCTGCTGCTCCGTGCCGTAATTGCCGATTCCGAGCGCGACGTTGTTGGCGTCCTGAATTTGTACTTTGAGCTGATTCAGATCAAATACGCACTTACCCCACTCTCCCGCCGTAGCCGTCGGAAAAACGCCCGTAAGCTCGGTTTCGCCGTCGTTCATGCATTTATAGAGCCACGCCCATTGATTAGTAACGGAAAGTACGGTATACGGCTGAGACGAATCACTTCTATGCCATGTTCTCATCCAAAATGCCAAACGCGCCGATTCCGACATGCTTTCGGAGTCCAGATTCCGATAGACAGAGCTTGCCGTATCTTTCAAATTCAGATAGAAAAACGGCGTCGGTTGATGCGTGGAATTATTCTTTTTGCAGTACATCCGATAAACGGTATCAAAACCGCCGATATCCTCCGTCAAAAATCCGTTATATCCCGATGCTTTCAACGACTGCAAAAACTCTTCCCGATTCTGATCGATTCCGTTTTCCTCCGAATATCCGCTGTTCCCTTCCTGCGTATAGGTGACGTACTGCCCAGGGTTCTCTTCATTCCTCTGTTGGAACGTCAGATATTCGAGATTTGCCGCCATACCGTACACCTTCTCGCTTCCGTCGACAGGATCGAGAAGGAAAATATTTTCGTATCTGTTTGCAGGCTTCACGCGAAGAGAGCGTTTGAATTCTTTGGAAACGTCACCGAGCGCGATCCGATACGTCAACGTATAGTACCCTTCGGCAAGTCTGTTCTCGAATCCGTTCTCCACATAGTCCCGCCCACCGCTCTTTTTGAGTTTCTCTACGGTGTTTCCGTCCTGATCCCGCAACGAAACGACACTTGCGCTCGCGCCGCTCGTGTAGAGTCCGCTCGGCAAAGTGACGTCGATATCGCCCGCACCGCCATACGCCGTGATGTCGAAAAGTTCCGCCGTAACCGATTGTTTTACGGTGATATTGCACGCAAGTTCCACCTTCCCGCCGCTCTCGCCAAGCTCCGCACGAACAACCGTCTGTCCCGCGCTCAAACCCTTCACATAACCCTGATGCGCCGAGAGAACAATTCCGTTATCTACTTTCCAACTAATTGCACCCGTGTACGTTTCCCCGTTCTTCTTCACTTCCAGCCGAACAGGTTCTTCGTTCGTCATAACCGTAAGCTCGGTATAGTTTAGCTCGTATTCGACTTTCTGCTCTCCGCCGCAAGCAGACGCAAATAACAGAACAAATACCAACACGACGGAAACAATGAACGAATATTTTCTTTTATTTGACTTCATGGTTACGCCTCCTGTTCGCCTTCAAACGGTTCGCCGTAGATGGCAGACATATAAAATTCTTCATAATATTGATTTGTCTTGAACATCAAAAATGAACCGACGCAGTCTTCAAGATCGATCATTCCGTTGAGAACCGTAGATTTGCTCAATGATGAAATTAAGCTGTAATCGGTCACCGTTTTCGTTTCACCGTTCTCAAGCCGGACGGTCTTTGCGCCGATAATCACTTTCTGCCAACCCCGACCTGCGGGAATCGTCACCGACCAATTATTAAACGTCACGGTCACGCTTGAATATCCCGCGTTGTAGAACCAGAAATAAAGCGTTTCGTAATGCTTATCCCAATTCAATGTTTCGGGGTCGGTAAGCACCGCCCTGCCGAGCGTTCGGTAGGATTTGAGCCTGATGCCCGACGTAACGCCTTCCGTAGCCATTTCTTCGCTTACGGCGACCGAATTCCCGTTTAAATCCTTCTGACTGTCAAAATCGACGAGCTGAACCTCCAATTCGTTGACAAAGCTGTGCCCCATATGCGCGACGAGCCCCATTTTTTCGTCAAACGCATATATCTTCTTCGAAACCGTGCTCTCTGCGTCCGTTCTCTCTTCCGCCTGGGCGCTTTCGCCGCTTTTCGCAGTTGTACCGTAATCGATTCTAAGATTATTCACGTAAAAGCTCAATTCCTCGCTCACGTCCAAAAGACTCGTCACAAGCTGCAAACGCGCTAAGCCGTTGCTCACATCGAGCATGGAAAAATCGTCTAGTTCCAGCGTCGTCCATTCGCCCTTTTTAAGTTTATACCATTTATCTGTAGAATAGAGCGCGCCGTAATCATAAGGGTAATCGGTTTGCACTTTTTTAGAAATACCGCTGTTATCATGAATCCCAAATGCGACTTCCTTGTCAAAATCTCCCGCATTAAAAACGTCCACAGTAATTTTTGCGTTTTTATCCTTCAAATACGCAAGGTTGATGTAATTGAGATAATCGCCGCACACGGTAATGCCCGTCAACGCATTCGGCTCCATGTAATTTTTATCGGTCAGATAGCGGTACGCTTCGGAATTGAATTTCGTCTGGAAAGTAGGATTGATCCGCCATTCCAACGAACCGACGTTCCCTTCCGCGACAAAACTTTTATCGGTATTGTAGTGAAAGGAAGAGCCCGTTCCCTCGTGCCATGCCTCGGTAAACCAAACGTTATCGCTTTCCTTCGCGTATTGGTGTCCGATTTCGCGCATAAACGTAAGATCGCCCTCGTCGCTGAAATTGAGTATTTCGTTCCCGGAAGAAAACTTTTTCTCGATGATTGCGTTCCCGTTCTGATCGTATACGTCTTCCTCCAAGATCTCCGCGGTGAGGTTATCAAAATAGACGTATGCCTGCGGGAAGTAGAGCGTTCCGTCCGAAAGTACCTGCTTGTCGTAGTCCACCCCGAAGGAGAATACAGACAGCTCCCTCGTGTTCTCCTTCTGCATAAAATAGCGATTGACGTTCACGTGCAACGTCTTTGTGGATTTCGCAGGAACAGTTATCGATCCGTAATTATACGGAAAGCCGCCGTAAAAAAGATTGTACATAGAAACGCGAATTTCGAAGTCGTTGTCGTTATAGATATCCACGCTCGTGCCGCACAGGTACTTCCAGTCAAATCCCCAGTTTCCGTCGTTTTTCGTGTTGTCGAATATATTGTAAAATATTCTCGCGGGCGTTCCGCTCGTCTTGTCGTAGCCCAGCCAGTTCTCGCCGAGCGCGCCGTCGATCCGCCATTCAAAGCTCGAATTACCGTCGATCGGCTTGACCTTCTCTTTTCGATCGGATAGCGTTGAAAGCGTGTAGCTTCCGGAAAAAGAGATATTACTGTAATTCGTCATCATATTGTAGATATCGTCGAACGCCTCGAAATCGGCGAGAACCTCGCGGCGCACCTGCGGTTTTTCCGGTTTTTCCTCCGTATTTGTTCCGCCGCACGCCGCAAACGCCGAAAGACAGGCGGACGCAACCGCCACTGTCATAACAGTTGAAATAATCTTTTTCATAGTTCCTCCTTAACGCACCGTATAGGCAAGATCGGAAATTTGTATATCCGCGCCCATGTGATACCAGCGGTTATAGTGACTCTTGAACGCAAATCCGATACTCTTCGCTTCTTTGAGCGGAAGATAGTCAAGTTTTAACGTGACGTCCATTGTGATCCAACTGTCCTCGTCCGCATCGGCAGGATCGATCGTAAAGCTCGCAAGCGTTCTTTCAATATATTCGCTCTGATTCAACGTCACCGTAACCGGCACTTTTTCATGCACCTCGGACTTGAATTTTAACCGCATACGAAAGCTCACATAATAAATATCAAATAGATTCTCCGTTCCGAACAATTCGCCGTTCAGATAGAATACGGGCGCGTTCAACGGATTCTCCTGATCCTCCGTCTCGTCGATCGAAATCTTAAACACTTTTTTGTCGCTTAAAAACACGACTCTGGCAGGATCTCCATCGCCGTCCAGCCCCGTCACCATGCGATTTGCTTCCGTGTTGTATATTTTTTGCGTTTGGAGCGGCATTTCGATTTTTCCGTAATCGAACACGTCTGCGGAGAAATTCACGCCGTCCGCCGCAATTTCAATGCGAGGCGATTCGCTCAGCGACCAAGTATAGGTAAATAATTTTCCGTTGCCCGCGACCGTATGCCCGTTGACCGTCACCGAACTTGCGTCCGCATAAAACCTTGCCGTCGCCTTGTCGCCGTTCACCTCGATTCCTTCCAGAAGCAAGCCCACGGAAGAATTCGCCGCCTCGTACAGATCGAACACCGCATCACGCATCTCGTATACTGTCTTTCCGTCGTCGGCGTAGTATGACACGGGCGTAGAAAGCCCCTTCCTATACACCCACGACAGCATGTCGTCGAATTTCTTCTCCGCGCCGTAACGATCGGAAAGTTCGTTGTAACGCTGTTCAAGCTGATACAGCGCTTCGTTGTCCTCGATTCCGTCGCGGAAGTTGGCAAGACGGAGCGACGCGTACCAGCCGTCGGGATCGCCGTATTTCTTTGCAGGGTAGATCAGCGCGCCGTCCCCCACGTTCGTAAAATCGTAACTGCCGTCCTTTTGCACAAAGTTGAGCGCATCGTCGTAGTAATTGCGCGACGTGTTGGAATGAAGATCGGCGGGCGAACCGGCGTTAATACGGTAGGTGACTGCCAATCCCCAAAAGAGATAGCCGCCGAGATCGTTTTCCGCCATGCTCCAACCAAGCGTACGAAGCGACTGCCCGTAGTTCTGCATAGACGTGCCGATTTCCGGCCAAGCGCGGTTGGAATAAATCCAGATAGGTGTTGAGCTTTCATTCTGAAACTCATCGAGTATCTCGCCCTTACGTCCGATCTCCTCAAATGCACCGCACAGTGTTCCGCCCGTCTCGCCGCATTGAAAATCGGATACCTTGATGCTGGTATTCAATGCCGTAAACGTCGTATAAACAACCAGATCATCGATTGCTTGAAAGATCGCGTCGCGCAATTCGTCGCTTGAAAAATAGGACGTCAACTCACCTTTGACCTCTTGCTTCGCCTGCGTATAGCGTTTCACCGTATCGACAACGATCTGCGCATTTTCGCTCTCGTCGATCGACTGCAAATAGCACACCGCCTTTGTCAGATAATTATGGTCTGAATCGTAGCTTGCCTTGGCAAGTTCTTTGATAAACGCCTTGAACATCGTCACGTCGTTGTTCGGAATATCGTAATTGGTAAAGCGGGGATTGTCCCAGTTCCTTTCGACGGCTTTTACCATTTCCTGCGGCGAATATGCCGCCTGCGTCGGATATTGCAACATGATACGGTAATCGTTCATGAGCATATCGTATGTTTCCGCAGGCAATGTTCCCGTCGCTGCCGCCGAAACCTTCACGTTGCTCGTCGCCGTCAAATCGATCTCTCTAACCGTGACCGAAACAGGGATCGTCCGCTCCGCGCCGTCAACGATCAGCTTAAAATTACCGCTGTATGTGCCCGCAGGCGTTTTGTTCGTCGTGGTAAAATTGACGGTAATGCCCTGATTTTTACCCGCTTTTACTTTGTTTTCGCCGTACTCCTTCGCCTTATTAAGCGGCACAAGCATATCGGGGTACTGCCCCATAGGCACCGTGGAGTATTTTAATTCATCGGGGTGCGCCACAGTGATGTAATGCTGGAAAAATACATCGATGTCGCCCAGCTCGTGCTCACCGTTAGTAAGCGGAGAGACTTGCAAATCGAAAGACGAAACGTCTTTGTCGGGCGTAAGAATGAGTTGCGCACCCTCCGTCTCCCCTTGTCCCATCGTGACTGACAAGCAAACTCCTTCGTCTTCGGACAACACGGTCGGCGGCACGATACGATTTTTTTGCATACTTTCGGGGTCTTGCAACACGGTGTAGTCGTTATAGGTCGTCCACACATGGAAATCGCCCGCATCCGCTGCTACCGCTCCGCGCCCGCCGTAAGGAAAAGCGGAAAGACATACGGCAGCTAACGATAAACTCGCTGCGAGAGCACACAACCGCTTTCCGCAACTGCTTTTACTCGTTTTCATGCTTTGAATTTTCTCCCTTTCTTTTATCATGCCATTCCTGCCGTCGTCAAATAGGACGACCATTTATTTGCTGCGTTTTGGTAGTTTTCCGAATACAGTTTCGCCGCATTTTTATACCCTTTCCCCAAAGAGAATATCTGCTCGGGGAAGGTATAGCCCGATTCGATACAGGGATTCACGGGCATACCGCCCATGGCGAACAGACGGTTCGTATACATAGGCCAAGGCGAAACCTGATTACCATATTTGAGCGCTTCGGTCGATTTTACAAAACTGTTAGCAACCGATTCGGAGGCAGCGCGCACTGTATCGCTCACGTTGAATTCAAGCGTGAATCCGCCCGAACTCTTCGTATACGTCGTAAGTCCCTTCTCGCTCGCCATAAAGTTATAGAACTGCTTAACGAGATCGAGCGAGTCCGAATAGGACGGCGAGACCATGATATGGTTGATATTCGGTCCGCACGTGTACATGGTGCGCGCCTCATATACTTTATCGAATGCCTTTTGCGAAACACTGTATCCCTCGCCCGTAATCGACTTCAAGCCCGCATCGATTGCCTTTATAAGCGCGGAGAGCTCCGCATCGTTTTCGATCGTTCCCTCGCAATCGGGGTGATCTTTGATTTTACTGAGGACGGGTGTCTTCATCATCTCGATTTTTGCGTTCGAATAATTCTTTACCATTTCCTTATAGAGCCAATCGCCGTTGCTCATCATGGCGATCTTCTGCGAAGGAATGAGGAAATACCCCTGCGCCGTCGTGAAGTCAACCGAGGTGCTCATCGTATGCGAATATCCGTTTTCGAGGTTGACAAGTTCGTCGAGCACCTCCATAGCATACAGAATTCCTCTTCTCTGCCACATTTTAGGCGAATTTTTCTCTCCCGCTTCGCTGTAACAGTTCCAGAATCCTTCGTTGCCGTACATGTCGTCGATCCCCTGATACTGCGACACCCAAAGATTTGCGGTCGACCACATATAGGGCGCTTGGCTCGACCAGATCATCGGCATCGCACCGTCGCCCTTGATCTCGGCACACAGCGCAAGCAATTCGTCTGTCGTATTCGGCACAATCCAATCCTCCTGCCAGACGTCGAGGTTGCGTACAAGACTGAAAATACTGTCGCACCATTGCACGGCGTAATAGTGATAATCGCCGTTCCCCTTTGCATCTACGCGGTTGTAGACCTCGTAGATATCCTTCATCTTATCTTTGAATTTAATACCCTCGTTTGCGACCTCCGCCTCGTACACGTCGTCAAGACAGGCAACGACGACATCCTCTCCCGAGAAATTGGCGGCGTTTGCCGCTACGAGCAAATACGTATTTTGCCGCATGACGTAAATGTCGTACGGAGCGGTGCCCGAACGGATTGCATTTTCATATCCCGATTCTGTGGGCGTCACGTCAACGTTTGTTTTGTGTCCCGTCTTTTCGGTGAACGCCGAGGCAAGCGCCTTCATACCGTCGGTCCCGTAACCCAAATCGGGCATTACGATATTTAGTACGTCGGGATTCCCTATATCCTGATTGCCTTTGTTACACCCGCCGAGCGACAGAGTCGAAAAGCACATCAACGCACTTACGGCTATCGCCCCGAACACTTTAAATTTCTTTTTCATACAATACCTCCGTTTTAATTTTTTATTCTTTCACGCCGCCCTCCACGGTAACGCGGATGACGGTACTTTGCAACGCCAGATACACCGCAAAGACGGGTACAAGCGAAATCAGCATTCCCGCGTAATAAAGCGGGCGGTCTGCCATATACATCATCTTGGTGCTGAATACGTACAGCCCAGTAGACAGCGTGGGCATATTCGGCAAATAGAGCAATACCTCTTCGTAGTTATTCCAGCTGGTAATAAATCCCGTAACGGCAAGCGCGGCAATCGAGGGAAGTGCCATAGGAATCATAATGCGGAAAAACACCGTAAAGTGATTTGCTCCGTCCATAAACGCCGCCTCTGCGTATGCCCAGTCGATATTCTTGAAAAATGCATACAAAATCAGAAATTGCGCGTTATACGCTCCCGCATAAGCAAGGATAATAAGCGGCGAATCGATAAAATGCAATACCGAGAACAATTTGTATTTAGCCGCCATTGTTCCGAACATAGGGAATACCATAACCACTAATACAAGATTATAAATAAAATTCCTGCCCCTAAATTTGTATTTGGCAACGCCGTACGCAAGACACATAGATGAAAAGATATTAAAGAACGTTGTGCCGACCGAAAACCAAATGGAATTGAGGAACATTTCCCCGAACGTAACGCCGCTGATCTCCAACTGTGTGAACGCCTCGATAAAATTCATAAACCTCGGGTGCGTCGTAATCCGATTGAGATTTTCGAGGTAGTCCATATCGCCGTTTTTGAGCGCCGAATTGAGCGCAAACAAGAGCGGAAAGATAAGCAACAACGTATAGATCAGGAACAGCACGCTTACGATCCAGAGCGAAAGCGGAACTTTTTTCAGCCTGTCTTTTAATTCCGCCCATTTTCTTTGCGTAGTAGTCATATTATCTGCCCTCCAAAGCGTCGTTGCTCGGCACGACCTTGCGCATGAGCCAACGCGATAAGAATGTGAGCGGAATGGCGAGCAGAGCAAAGAACATTCCGATCGCCGCCGAATAATAATAGTTTGAACCCGTGAGTACCTGCTCGTAGATCCAGAAAGCAATCGTCCGCGTTTCGTAAGCGCCGTTGGTAAGCAACAGAATCGGTCCCGATGCCATGAAAATGCCCGCAATCGTTCCGATCAGCTGTGCAATCACCGTCGGCCAGATGACGGGAAGCATGATGCGGAATAACTCCTGCCGCATATTCACGCCGTCGATTTTGCCCGCATCGAGCATCGATTTATCCACCTGCGTCATCGCACCGCTGATCACGATCAAATTCGCCCCAAGCCCAAAAAAGAACGAATAGAACAGGCAGACCCAGATGGCGAGCTCCTCGCTCGTTAAAAACCGCGGAACGTTCTCCATGCCGCCGAACATTCCCGCCAAAGGTCCGTTCGCCGCAATCAGTTGCCTGAAAAGTGCAACCAAAATCGTGGGCGCAATCAAAGTTGGCATATAGAAGAAGAATCGGTAGCCCTTATACCCCGGTAGCTCTTTGAACAGGAAGTACCCCACGATCATGGCAAATAGATAGGATACAACCGAAGTCACCCAATACAAGAGGGAGTTTCTGAGCGAAATCCAAAACGTGGAATTCGGAACTGTCATCGCCTCGAACAGCGCTTTGAAGTTGTTGAGACTGTAAACGACCGTCCCGTCCAACTGCTCGATCTTAAAAGCATAATCGATTGCCGAAATGTTGAGGTAGACCCAGAACACTGCAAAGTTGATGGCTGGTAACGCGAAAATCGTACAGAGAAAGATTATTTTTTGCTTATCAGCTTTGCTGCGCCGTTTTTTCGGCGCAGCCACCACTTCTTTAAATTCCGTCATAACAATTCCCCTTTCCCTTTCTTACGCGGGATAAAGCTCCACCGAGTAGATGTAGACAACAGAGTTCGCGTTCATGTTAAATTGCAGATACATCCAACCAGTGCCGTCTCCGCTCTTCTTCTCTGCGGCGGCTTTTAAATCCGCACCTGTAAGCGTTATTGCGCCCCACGTTCCCTTTGTACACGTAGCCGTTGTCATGCCTGTTCTATTATCCCAAATAGGATCAAATTTCTCGTCCGCATTCAATCCACCGACGTAATAATTGGTTACATCCGTTCCGTCCCAATGCTCATCTGTGAAGTATACCCAAATTTTCACGGTATCGTTATCTTTTAATGTCTCAGGCTCCTGCAAAAGATCCCCGATCTTGATTACGGTAATTGCCGACCAATTATCATCGCCGGAAATAGTGCATTTGAGAATATTTCCACCTTTTTTCACCGCTCCATCAGGCGTTCCGATTCCTTCCGTTGCAGCCGAGACAAGTTCGCGCGTCGTGCCCGATTCCTGACTCCAAGTAATCGTTTTTACCGAATCCATGGTGTCAAAGCTCTCCACAACGGTCGGCGATGTAAGATTGATAATCTTCACCGTAACGCCCGCATACGGCATGACAAAACTTGCTTCACCGTTTTCCGTAACCGTAAGAACTTTTTCGTTCGACGAATTGTTCATCACACAAATTGCCTCGCCGTCGCCAAGCCCGCTTACCGTAAACGTAACCGTTTCCAAAGGCAACTGTGTTTCGGACAATCCGCTTACGTGTTCTTGTGCAGTAGAATCGATTGTAACCGTTTGCGCGCTCGCCTTCACGATTTCGACGGAATAGATATACGTCGTAGAATTTTGGTCAAAATTTAAGAATAATTGCAAATGGGTAGCAGAAGCCAAACCCTGTTTTATCATTTGCGCTTTTAAATCGGCAACCGAAATATCAAGCGCATACCACGCATTCGCGGTTCCGGATACGGAAATGTCTTTCTTATCGCCATACTGTTGTCCCGCGATATCCGTTTGGAATTTTCCGTTCTCGTTCAAATTTCCAAGCCAATAACAATTTGTATCTGCCCATTGAGAACCCGTACGATAAATCCAGATGCGAATCATATCTCCGTTATTCAGCTTGTTTAAGTTTTGCAACAAATCGCCCATATAAATGGTGGGAGCAATGTAATATTGAGCGTTATGAACAGTAAATTTCCACGCCTTGTTACCCGCGTCTACGCTTTGCGAAGGCTTCTTGACTTCGTCCGGAAGCTCGGCAAGCTCAGAACTGTATTGTTCCGTACCCCAGCTCATTTCCGCCGCGACGTCCGCTCCGGTCGTGAAGCTTGCGATTGCACCGCTAACCGTTACGGTGCGGGTGAGCACTACGTCCTCTGCATCCTCCTTCTTCAACGTATACATAAGCTCGTACGCGCCGCCCTCTACGAACAGAATCGTATGATTTTCTTCGTCATACTCGTATACGCTCGCCGCAACGACTGTATCGCCTTTCTTCACCGTAAGCGTGAACAAATCATACCAGCCGTCGAATGTCATGGGAATCGCAATATTGTCTGTACGGTAAATATTTGTTGCGATTTCTTCAAGTTCGGTATTCTCGAACACGTTTACGAAGGATACGCTCACATTACCGTAAGGCATGACAAACGAGGTTTCGCTGTTTTCGGAGATTACTTTCACGATTTCGCTCGTTTCCGCATTCATAATCACAACGCTCTGACCGTATGCTAGCCCGCTTATCGCAACTGCAACCTCCTCGCGGGGATAAGCCGACTGCGCAACCGTTACGTGACTGTTTGCCGAATCTGCCACCGTGATTTCTCTTGCGTTCTCTTGCCGCAGCTCTACGGAATAGACGTAAAGCGTGGCGTCGTTATTCGGTCCCATTCCGAAACGCAACCACTCCGCCGACTGCAAATTTTGTTTTGCAAGCTGCGCTCTGAGATCTCCGAGCGTGATTTGGTATGCGTGCCACTTATTGATATTTGCGTATTCGTCCGCAACAGAATAGGTCGTCTTGTTGTCCGTAGCTTCGCTGAACTTTCCGTTCTCGTTTACATTGCCGAACCAATAGGCGTTGTTCTCATTGTTATAATGAACGCTTGTACTGTAAATCCAAATGCGGATATAATCGCTGTCGCGCAAGTCGGTACGGGTGAGAAGATCGCCCAAATACAGCACGGGCGCAAACTGCCAATCGCCGTTCATCGCGTATTTACGGGCATAATCGCCGATATCCTCTGCCCCCGCAGGCTTTCCCACCGAGCTCGGAAGAGCCACATATTCCGAAGTTACGTTTGGCGTCCATTCGTAATACGCCGTACGCTCTGCTTCGGTGAGATAGCTCATGAGCGCGCCGTGTACCGTCATGCTGCGCGTAAGCGTTTTATCCGCCGCGCCCTCCTTCTTCAAAGTATAGGTAAGTGTATAGGTGCCGCCCTCATAGAACACGATTTCGCCGCTTGCGGCATTGTAGCGATAGCTCTCTTCGGAAACCGTGCTTCCGTTCTTTAAGACGGTCAAAATGCAGGAATCCTGCCAGTCGTCGTAAATCGCGGGCAACGCAATCCGGTTAGAACGGCGCACGTTCGTCGTAATCGACTGTAACGCGTCCTCCGCGAACAAATCAACGACTTCAACGGTAACACCCGCATACGGCATAACAAACGTGCCGCTTTCCACGTTGGAATGAATTTCCAGTCCCGTGGCGTCGTCGATAATGCACACGTAACTTCCGTACGGCAAATCCTGAACGGTAAACGCGACTTTACTCATCGGCACGGCGCAATCGGCAACCGTTACGTAATTTGCGGCGTCGCCTTTGACGGTGATCGCCTGCGCGCTTTCCCGATGCAACTCCACCGAATACAGGTACACGTCCGTCTGTTGCTCGACGTTAAAGTAGATGAACGCCCACTCCGCAGAGATCGAACCCTGCTTTTGCAGTGCGGTTTTGAGCTCGGCGACGGTGAGTTTGATCGCTCTCCATTCGCCCGTCGCGCCCAATTTGGGGATCGATGTATGGTCGGAATATTTCTGCCCGGGATCGCCGTCGTAAAAAATTCCGTCCTCCCGCGTGTTGCCGAGTAGCATAATGCCGTCCGCCCATTGGGGACCCGTGAGGTACGTCCAAATGAGCACGTAATCTGCGTCGTTATAATCCTTCAAGCAGTCGGTCACGCCCTTCAAGCGAATGACGGGAAAGATCTCGTAATGACCGGCATCGGGCGTCAATTTCAGCGCCTTTTCCCCCGCGTCGAGCGCGTCCGCAGGCTTGCCGACCTCTTGCGGCAACGTTACGAACGACCGCGTGTATCCTCCGCCGTCCCAATTCAGCTTGGCGACGCTGTCCTCGCCTTCGAACCAAGTCGCGACCTGACGGTCGTGATCTCGCTCGTATGCACAATCCGGGTCGTTGCAGACGAAATCGGAAAGGGAATCGAATTCATGCAATCCCTCATACGATTTTCCGCAATCGAGACATTCGAGCGAATGCCGAAGCACCGTCGTCGTTTTTTGCCAGTTATGCACGGCGGGAAGCGTCAATTCCTCCAACGTTGTCTTTTCCCGATCGGCATTAAAATAACCCTCGCAACGCGAGCAACGGTAATGTGCGGCAAGATTTTCCTGACACTTCACGTTCGTTTCGGGAATAATTTCGCCAAGCTCGTGTCCAAGTGCAGGATAAGACTTATAATCGGTTTCCCCGCACCGCGAGCACGTTGCCGATTGCGTTCCCTCGTCCACGCAAGTAGCGTCGTCGTTATACGTATAATCTCCGAAGGTATGTCCGAGCGGATCGCCTACGTATTCCTTTTTCGTCTCTTTGCCCACGCCGCACGTATAAGTAAACTCCTCGCCGTGTGTACACGTCGCATCGGCGGTTTTTACGCCCTCGCCCCATTCGTGCGGCACGAGCGGCTTTTCCGGGATCGCGGAAATTTCGTTCTTCTGCGCGTCGAAAATCAGTTCGCATCCGCGGCACGTATAATACAGCTCATGCCCCGCGACCGTACAGGTAGAATCCGTTGCGGCGTGTTCCTGCCATTCGTGCTTATGCCCCTCATCCCCGCAACCGACGGCAACGCACGCAAGCGCCGCCGTGATTAAGAAAATCGGTAACAGCAAAAAAATGCGCAATCTCCGTTTTTCCTCTCTCTCTTTCATAAGTTTTCCTCCTAGTTCTGTTCTTAATCTTTTCGCGTTTTGCGCGATAAAGAGAATCTTATTTTATTTTTTCACAAGTAACGGCATAAATGCGCCGCCCTGCACGCTACGATTGCGGAACAAACTCGTTTCGTCCTTATCCGGCAGCTGCGTATCGTACCAATCGGGAAACGGAACTCTGTGCGTCGTTTCCTGCATATAGCGCACGATTGCCGCAAAAATCTCTTTCCGATAGGTATCGTCGTCTATGAAACACGCAACGAATATCAGCCAATCGCTCTTGGTGCAATTCACGTCCGAATACAGTCGTACGCCGTATTTTTCCATATGATTGCGATAGCAATCAGCTTCCCGACGGTAAATTTTATCGGGAAACAGATGAAAGCCGAAAAATAAATCGAATGCCAGATTATATTTTAAACTGTACGTCGTACCGTCCGTATCGAACGAAGCGGGCAAATGCCCGTACTTTTCTCCGCAAGAAACTATTTTAGAAACCAAACAATCGCTTTTTTCCTTGAATACCGTGCCGTCGAACCCGTTCATTGCACACATTTCTGCATACGCCCTCAAAGCGATAGTTGCTTTCACGGCAAGGTTGATGCTGTTGGCTTTTCTGCCGCAAAAATCGTCCGTGGTAAGTTGATTTTCTACGGCATTTCCGTTCTCTTTCAAATAGTCCGCCCATTTCGTTAATAGGTCGAATTGCTTTTTTATCAAGGTTGCGTCGCCGTCCATCCGATACGCCGCATAGGTAAGTATCAGCATATTGGAGCTCTCTTCCACCGGCATTTGCTTTTCCGGATCATAATATTCAGCGTTTGCATAGCTGTCGTATACTTTCGCCACGGTGAATTTCCCGGTTTCCGTCGAAAAATTTTTAGAATATTTCCCACCGTATCTCAGCGCATACTGCTGTCCGTACACTAACGGGTACAATCCTGCGTCGTGCGGCGCAAACGGGAATGACCATACTTTTTTGCGCGCAAACTCGAAAATTGGATACAGCATCCCACGCAGTAATACAGGATTATAGCGCAAAAACAACGGCGCGGAAGGATAAGAAACGTCCGCCGTTGCCGTACACGCACCCGAGCCACATTCGTGCGAAAGAAACAGCACGTCGCCCGTCAGATAATCGCGCGTCAATTTATGCGCCCCTATGGTCTGCACCAATGCGGCGTTGCATATCGTTACGTAGTCGTCGCCGTACGCGCTCCATTCGGCAAAATAACGCTCGTAATATTCATTACAACGACGAAACACGCTTTCTGCGCCGTCAAACGCAAACTGCAATGCGTCCGACATCGTTTTGCCGTCGTAAAACCAATACCCGACAAGCGGTCTGCCGAAATAATTTATCGAAACTATATCGTCACATCCGAGCATAAAAAATCCATGTTCGGTAAACTTGTTTTGCGCACAAATAAATTTTCTGCCCGCACGTTCTTCTATACGGCACTCCTGCCCCGATACATACCAATATCCGCTGTCCGTTCCGCACGCATCGTTGCAACAGGAAAGCGGAGTTTGACGAAGCAACCCGATAGAAGCACATTCGAAACCTTTATACTTCGTTAACGTAGTCGCAGTTTTTTCTTTACGTTCGGCATCAAACGCCGTATCGTAACACACGCGTTCTTCAGCTTCAAAATGCACGGTTGCATTTTTCATTTCTTTCTTAGAGGAAACGTTATATACCAAATAGCACACGGGACAAGAAAGCGTTTCGAGATCATCGATAAACAACGGTGAAACAAACCGAATTTCCAAGTCGAACGTTTCACAAGTAAACGAACAAATTGTTTCATATCCCCTTGTTCGTATCGCTGTTTGCCTCAAATTGCCGTTGCCTTCGCCCAAAAAGTCGTAACGCTTGCCGTCTACGATAATATAACCGTTTAAAATCTTTTTATTGCCGACCCAAAACACGGGCGCACTTTCATTCACCGTTTCGGTATTTGCCCACAATGAAAAATACGGGTCTTTTACAAATAGCGGATAAGCCGCAAATTCTCTTTTCATTCTTCTCTCCTCGTAAAGGCAATCTCCAAAACTCCTTTTTCTGAAATTGCACGATTGCCGCATAGCCTTCCTTTCTGCACAAATACGCGATAAGAGTATCCTCTGTAAACACATTCCACACGGTCGCTTTTTACCGTTACGGCGAAATCGGGAACTTTTTTTCCCGTATCGCCGATCAACATAAACTCCGTCTTACATTCGCTATAAAAACTCAACCGCCTCGAATGACATTTGATTTTAAACTCGTCGTTTCCAGCTTTCACCGTACAAATACCGACGTCGCCCTCTTGCGAATAAGTAAATTCCTTTACGATGAGCGGTTCTCCGTACTCGTCGCACAAGCGTAGCAGTGCACTCTCTTTTCCCATGCTCTGTCTCATTCCGTCCCATAGCGGCAACGTATCGAACGTACAGGCAGGAGTTTCGCATTTCTCCGACAAATATCGTTCGGGATAATTTTCGTCGAATAAATAACAATCGCGGATTCCAAACGCCGTATCTTTTAAGAATAAATTCACACGATAATATCTACTGTTATACCATACCGATTTTTGCCCCTCTCCGCGCCAATCGGTCATTGCCGTTTGCGAAAGTACGGGCGTGAGCGAATAGTGCTCGCGAAACCAATCACCCGTTTGCGAAAGCGTGAGCGTTTCTATCTGCCCGCGATCGCGCATCTTGGCAATCTTCTCGCATTGCAACCTCAGTCCATCTTTCATGGAATCCCAACCGAAACTGTTTTCCTGCCCTGCTTGCGCGTATACAAACGGCGTGCCCGTTTTATCGTTGTAAGTTTCACAAAAGAACCATTCGATCCAATCCTTATCGTAACCGCCGCCAGGCTTTTTCCAAAGCGACAAGCTAGGCTCTAACGTAACGATGCCCATGCCGTCTCGCAAATACCAATCGTACTGATAAATCGGATCGGCCCCGAGCATACGAAACACCGGAACTCCGATTTGATTTTCCGCAGTTTGCGCAGGCGATAAAATATTCTTCCTGCTCGGATAATAGGCAACCGTATTGCCGCCCCACAGCGTATAGCCGTCCGTACCGTACTGATTCACGCAATTGCATGCCGCTGAAATTCCATACGTTTCCTGCAAATATTGCAAACTCACGGCATCGAGTACCCACGCCCCCACAGATTTCGGCGTGTAGCCGAACGTTTCTTGAAAGGTATGTACCGCAACGTCCAACATTTTGCGCCGTTCGTTCGGTGTATAAGCAATCAACGTGCCTTTATCGCTCTCCCAATCCCACGGAAAACGCCCCTTCCACGTTACGTCCGCTCGCTCGGCGAGCGGCTCTACAACTTCGAGCCATAAACCTATTTCGGCTATCGGTTGCGCCTCTCTTGCCAATGCTACGAAACGGGGGTCGATCAGCGCATCGTACTGCAACAAAAAGGTGCCGCAAAAACCGTATTCACGTAAAAGCGCGATATGTCCGCGCATCGGCTCGTATAAATCGATTTTGGGATCGCGCGGTTCACACCCGCGCACAAATTGAAGGACATTAATAACTTTCTTCAAAACCGTTGCCTCCCTTGCGTATTTTGAGGAAATTTTTCCGGCATTAGTTTATGATAATATAAAATCGGCACGGCGCTCCAGGCATGGCAGAGACTTCCCGTACGCTCGAAGGCTTTTTCGCCCTCTTCCGTTTCCCAAAACGTAGTCGCGCCCGCATCCAGCATCTTTTTATATCGTATCCGAATATCGTCTAATACATAAGCCGCGTTCTTTTGCGAAATTGCCAGCAGCGCGTCGTATACGAATCCTCGCATGGAAAGAGTACATTCGATGAGCCCCTCGCACGTTTTAATCGCACGATACGTCCGTATGTCACCCAACCCGATCAAAACGGCAAACGCATTCCCAAGTTGACTGCATAAATCCTTGTGTTCGGTGCTTACGCAATACAATCCGCTTTCCGGAAGGAAGAAAGATTTATGTATAGCGGCAACGTGCTCGGCGAGATTTTCCGTGAATATCTCCCCGCGTAATGCGCACAACTTGCGAAAGCGTTCGGCGGCAAATACGTACGCGCAATTAAGTATCAGATACTCCTTCCCGCCTTCGTCGCCCGCACTGTAATAGCTCCATTCGTAAAAATTCCAATACGGCTTATCGAAAGTAAGAATCAGTCCGTTTTCGTTTCTCTTGGAGAACGCACGCAGGATACCGCGCAGCGTTTCCCATACTTCGTCCAAAATACTTTCGTCACCCGTTTCTGAGATATATTCATAAACGGCTACGAGATACATAAGCGAGAAAAACGGAATTCCGCATTTCTCTTTCCTCGGACTGATAATTTTCAAAAGTCCGTTTTCGTTCACGCTCTTCGAAATATAAATAAGATTAGCACGGGCGAAAGACTTTTCTTGAAACGCGCGATATCCGCATAGCATTTGGTTACGGCTGTCAAGCGCATACAAAGCCTGTTCCCGCCACGGGCAATCCTCGTAATGCTCGTGCATGCAAAGCCTGAGCGTACGCACACAGGTATCATAAATTTCTTTATCCAATCCTGTCAAAGCGGTTTTCTTCACCGTTACGGGATAGTCGTATTCATAAATCCCGATCCTTTCCACTTCTACGGTGCAATCACATTTCACTTGCAGATAACGACATCCAAACCGTACGAAAAAATTCTCAAAACTGTTTTCACCCTGCTTACAGCGAAACTGTAACGAAAAATCATAGTCGGCAACTTTTTGCCGCACGTCGCCATCCGCCAGATGTTCGCCCCAGGCGACAGTAACCGTACACGTACTTTCACACCGTAACTTTAAGTATATGTAGCCCGACGTTTCTTTCCCGATATCGTAAACGTTTCTTTCAGCGTCGCACAGCATCGCTTCATGCGTTTCCGTCAGCTCCAACTTCCTTACTGGACGAGGGCGCAAAGTGCACGTTCTATCCTGCTCTACGCAGGGCGCCGCACAAATACAATCGTCGGCATTCACCATATCGCAGGCGTAACCGAGTGCAAAATTGATTTTGCGCGGATCGTGTTGCACGTACCCCGTATCGTAACAGGCAAGCGTGTTTCTATCGCTCACGCCGACTTGCTTGCCGTCGTCATATACCGCAAAAATAATCCCGGCGCCGTCGTCGATATGCGTAAACGAGTCACATCCCTCGTACCGCACCGTAATTCGCAACGTATTTTCACCCTTTTTTGCATAGGGCATTAAATTGAGTTCATCGAAATACTTCTCGTCCTGGTAGTTTGGAAACTGCCCGAACGCTACCCGCTTCCCATTCAGAAAAACAATATAATTCGTTTCGGCACAAATTTTTAACGTCAACGTCTTTCCGAAAAATATAAATTTCTTTTCAAAAGTGACGTATTCTTCCGCAATCGCTTCATGAGTTATCCATATCCATTTCGCACCGTTCACGACTTTCGCTCCAAGCAATATAATTTTACAATAATATTGTATCATACGCCAAAAATCAATACAACCCACAATACAGCAAAAAAAAGTGGAGAATCCTGCAAACGAATTTCCACTTTTTCCCATTTTTCTATTCAGTTTACGATCCTTCTTTTTCTCTATGCCGCTTACGATAGTGCGTCGGTGTTTCATTCGTGTGCATCTTGAAACACCTGGAAAAATACTTTTCGTCATTGAAAGCTAAATAATCGGAGATATTTTTGATAGAATAGTTTGTTTTCCGTAAAAGTATTTTCGCATAAGAAATCTTTTTTTTGATATAAAATTGCATCACCGAATAACCATATCGCTTTACAAAAATATGATTGATACTTGACTCGCTCATGTATAAATCATTTGCAATTTTCGCAACAGTTATATTTTCCTGCAAATGCGAAACCAAATAATCCGATATTTCTCTTGCCACGTCACGCTCGGCGGCCGTTTTCTTTTCATCCAAAAGAGAAATCGCCTGAAACAACTGAAATATCTGCAATTCCAATAATTTATTCGGAATTACATCGCTTGTTTGTAAATTTTGGAATATCTTTTCAAAAAGCGGATGCATATCGACACTTTTTACGATAACGCTCTCCCGAATAAGAAACAGCTCGGCGAGCTTATCCGCAAGAGCGCCGCGCACCACGATAAACTCTTTTCGAAACGGATTTTGCGCGTCCGGATAGTAAATATGGTATTGCAATTTATTTAAAAAATAAAAATCGCCGGCATGCACGGTATACGTCCGCTCGGGCGTTTCAATATACCCCGTGCCGCCCAACACATACTCGAAGTTGTAATAATCATAATCCAGGTCCGAAGAACCGATATTATGTAACATTTTATATTTCGGGTTGGGATTTGTTATGCCCGCTGTCGAAACGTCCAAAATAGAATTGCTTCGCAACGTATCCGATATGATATCTTCTCCCCAACGGTTGCTCTTCATAATTACCTCCGATTTATCATAAATTCAACCTACAACAAATCCTTGTATAGGTTTATATTACTACAAAAAATATTTTGTGCCAATTAATTCTTTTACGCCAACCTGATATCCTCCTTCCTTCCAAAGGGGTGCCACAATAGATCAATTTAGAAATCATCCCCCCCAACATTAAGAAGAATTACTGTACTCTATACTTAGATATAAAGGCAAAAATAGAGCATCCTAACATTTTTACTACTAATATTTTTAATCTTCAATAATTTCAACTATATCATTAACCGAACAATTTAGCGCCGAGCATATTTTAAGCAACGTTTCGGTTGTAACTGTCCCATTGTGTGACAACTTATTAAGTGTAAAATTACTAATATTTGCCATCTCGACAAGGTCTTTTTTCTTTAAGTCCTTATCTATTAAAATTTTCCATAGTGGTTTATACGAAATTTTACTCATAAAAACATCTCCATTTTCATCCAGATTTATTATATCACTTATTGATTATTTTTTCAAGTGAAAATATAGTTATCGCGATGTTTTTCATAGTGACACATTATTTTCTTTCTATATATTAAAAAGCAATTTGATTTTATTCTGCAATTCTTTGAATGTTGTTTTCTTATACATCGTAAAAAGAACCAAACAATTTTCTTACGCTATTTACCAACAAAACAATCGCCTATTATTAAAGAATTTTATTTTCTTCAAGATGTAAAGCTTTAAGCCACTCTTCCTTTTCTTTCTTTAACTTTTGATATTGCTCGTCGTTTGGATTGCAATACGACAACAATAAATTATAACGTTTTAATTTGTTTCTTACCGCGTCGTGCGGATCGTCATCGTCGGCACAAGGTTTTTTATATTGAGTATATAGAAGTCCGAAACTTGCCCAACTATACGCTTTAAGACCTTGCTTTGCCGCGCGTTTGCAATATCTTCTCCAACATAACCGAAGTGAAGATTGATGTTTTCGCATTTGAAATTCTTCCCATTTGAAATCAATGACTAAATATTTTTCGTCTTTCCTCACCCGTTCGGGAAATAGTATAGTCCGTAGTCCCGCTTCATCAATGCCGTCAATATCCGCTAATTGAATTTTGAAATAATCTATTCGTTTCACGACTTCCCAAACAGTTGTTCTTGAGCAACCACACAGCGTTGCAATTTGCGAATAATTATTGCCTTTTTTCAAATATTCCATAATAAGACTATATTTTACCATAAAATTACCTCTTTTTGTCGCCCTCTAACACCCATATCAGTATATACAACGCACTGTTCAATTTTATTGGCCACCTGCGTTTTTTGGGGTATTTTTACCTTTTCTACGACTTATCGGGAGTAAAAAAACAGCCACTCTTTCACAAGAATGGCTGCTTTTTGTCTGTTTTATTGTAAATTATACCTTTTTAACCCTGTTTTTGGCTTATTTCGTCGCCCTCGGATTACGGATATTCGCCTGTGCGGCGGCAAGGCGCGCGATGGGCACGCGGTACGGCGAGCAGGAAACATACGTGAGTCCGATTTCGTGGCAGAACTCCACCGAAGAAGGATCGCCGCCGTGTTCGCCGCAGATTCCGCACGACATTCCGGGACGCGTCTGTCTGCCGAGTTCCACCGCCATCTTCATCAGTTTGCCCACGCCCACGGTATCGAGGCGCGCAAACGGATCGGATTCGTAAATCTTGTTCTGATAGTACGCGGGCAAGAACTTGCCGGCGTCGTCGCGGGAGAAGCCGAACGTCATCTGCGTTAAATCGTTGGTACCGAAGCAGAAGAATTCCGCCTCTTTGGCAATCTCGTCAGCCGTAAGCGCCGCGCGGGGAATTTCAATCATCGTACCCACTTCGTATTTCAAATCGGACTTCGCCGCAGCGATCAGTTCGTCCGCCGTTTTTACGACAACGTCTTTCACGAACTTCATTTCTTTTACTTCGCCGGTAAGCGGAATCATTATTTCGGGAACGATGTTCCAATCCGCGTGTCTTTCCTTTACGGCAAGCGCGGCTTTAATCACGGCTTTCGTCTGCATAACGGCGATTTCGGGATAAGTCACGCACAAGCGGCAGCCGCGGTGCCCCATCATCGGGTTGAATTCGTGCAGCGAATCGATGATTTCTTTAATCTGTTTCACGCTCTTGTTCTTCGCCTTGGCGAGCGCTTCGATATCCGCCTCTTCGGTAGGCACAAACTCGTGCAGCGGGGGATCGAGGAAACGAATGGTTACGGGATAGCCGCCCAGCGCCTCGAACAAGCCTTCGAAATCCGCCTGTTGCATCGGCTCGATCTTCGCAAGCGCCGCCTCTCTTTCTTCCACCGTATCGGAGCAGATCATTTCGCGGAACGCGCCGATTCTGTCCGGATCGAAGAACATATGCTCGGTACGGCAAAGCCCGATGCCCTGCGCGCCGAACGCCGCCGCCTGTTTCGCGTCCTTAGGCGTATCCGCGTTGGTGCGAACGCCCATAGCCTTGTATTTATCGGCAAGTTCCATAATGCGCCCGAAGTATCCGCTGTTCGGGTCGGCGGGAACGGTTTTGATCAGTCTGCCGTAAATGTTGCCGGTAGAGCCGTCCAGCGAAATTTCGTCGCCTTCGCGGTATACCTTGCCGGCAAGTTCGAAATACTTTTCATCTTCGTGCATCTTGATGTCGCCGCAACCGGAAACGCAGCACGTACCCATACCGCGGGCGACTACCGCCGCGTGGGAGGTCTGACCGCCGCGCACCGTTAAAATGCCCTGCGCGTACTTCATGCCTTCGATATCTTCTGGTGAAGTTTCAAGGCGTACCAGAATAACTTTCTTCTTGTTCTTACCCTCTTTCACGGCGTCCTCGGCAGTGAATACGATGCTGCCCGCAGCCGCGCCGGGAGAAGCGGCGATACCTTTGCCGATCACGTCCGTCTTATCGGCGGCTTTCAGATCTTTCGCGTCGAACGTGGGGTGCAGAAGCATATCCAGCGATTTCGCGTCGATCTGCATCAGCGCCTCCTGTTCGGTGATCATGCCCTCGTCGATTAAATCGCATGCGATTTTAATTGCGGCGGCGGCGGTGCGCTTGCCGTTACGGGTTTGCAGCATATACAACTTCTCGTTTTCCACGGTGAATTCCATATCCTGCATATCTTTGTAATGGTTTTCGAGAATTTTGCAAACTTCCTGGAACTGCTTGTACACGTTGGGGAACACTTCCGCCATTTTAGCGATAGGCATAGGCGTACGTACGCCGGCAACCACGTCCTCGCCCTGCGCGTTGGTTAAAAATTCGCCCATCAGTCCTTTTTCGCCGGTGGCGGGGTTACGCGTGAAGGCAACGCCCGTGCCGCAGTTATCGCCCATGTTGCCGAACGCCATCATCTGCACGTTGACCGCGGTACCCCAACTGTACGGAATATCGTGGTCCATACGGTATACGTTTGCGCGGGGATTGTCCCACGAACGGAACACGGCTTTGATCGCTTCGAAGAGTTGTTCTTTCGGGTCGGAAGGGAAATCTTTGCCGAGTTGTTTTTTGTATTCGGCTTTGAATTGGTTGGCAAGTTCCTTTAAATCGTCGGCGTCAAGTTCCACGTCCTGCGTAACGCCCTTTTTCTCTTTCATCTCGTCGATGAGTTTTTCAAAATATTTCTTGCCTACCTCCATAACCACGTCGGAGAACATCTGAATAAATCTGCGGTAGCAGTCCCACGCCCAACGGGGATTTCCCGATTTCGCCGCGATGACGTTCACCACTTCTTCGTTTAAGCCGAGGTTTAAAATGGTATCCATCATACCGGGCATAGAGGCTCTTGCGCCCGAACGCACGGAAACCAGAAGGGGATTTTCTTTGTCGCCGAATTTCTTGCCGCAGATTTTTTCCATTTTGTCGATGTATTCCAGAATCTCGGCCTGAATTTCGGGATTAATCTGCTTACCGTCCTCGTAATATTGCGTGCATGCCTCCGTGGAAATGGTAAAGCCTTGGGGCACGGGCAGACCGATATTGGTCATTTCCGCAAGGTTTGCGCCCTTGCCGCCGAGAAGCTCGCGCATTTTCGCGTTGCCTTCGGTAAACAGATAACAATACTTTTTAGCCATAAGTGTTTCTTCCTCCAAATGAATTTTTTATTGATAGTAAAACTTTTAAAACGCTGTTGAAAACAAAGTTACGCCCGCCGGAAATATGTCGCCGGACGTGTACGCATATGCGCAAACGGCACGACGGTATTGCAAATAGCGGTATTTGCTAATGTTGCAATAAAAAACCGCGCGAAAAAACCGCCGTTATTTTTCAGCCGAATATTATTTTAATATAAAACGAAAAAAATATCAAGCCTTTCGCCTTGCTTTTTTCATTTTTTTTCGCTTTTTTGTTTGATTCTTTCGTTTTATTCAAAAAGCGCGGCTTCCTTCCCGCATGTTGCGCAATCCGCGCCGCGAAACCGAACCGCTTATATTACGGCTTTGATGTTTATACTACGGCTTTCGTGTTGCCATATACGGCTTTCGTGTTGCCATATGCTTTTTCTCTTATTTTACATAATTTTACATATTAAAAAACGCCTTATCGCCGGAAAGCAGTTTTTCGTCGAGTTGCCAAACGCCGTTTACCCGAATCAATCCGAACGAACATTCCTTTGCCGTTTCGTATACGTCGTCGCCGTCGTAGCCGATAAACTTTTCGCCCAAAACGGCTAAAATTTCCTTCGCCTCTTTGGTGAAAGAAGAAGTCGTCATAAAAATACCGCGGCTGTTGCGTTTGCCGTCCTTCGATTGGCGGCAGGTTGCCGCGCCTACAAACTGCTGAATCAGCGTTTCCCCGATCATCCATTTTTCGGCCACTCCTTTTGTCGGATCCCAATTCTTCGCCTGTATGTAGATGGTTTCACGGAAGCCGAAACGATCGGTCAGTTCGATCTCGCCGTCTATTCCGCCGTCGTTTTTGCCGCCCGTTATGCGCAGACTTTCCAATCTTCTGCCGTTTTTTAAAGAATACCGCTCCAACAGATACACCGCATAGTATTCGAAATATTCGCCGCTCATCGAACGCAGCCGACGCAAAAACTCCTCTTTCAGTTTTTCGTCGGCGGTCTGAACGGCGTATCGCTCGTTTACGCGCCCGCCCGCCGCGTTAGTTCCGCTCGTTCGCGTCAATCTGCTCCGCGCGCTCGGTGCGGACTGTGCGTTCAGCGCGCTCCTGCTTTGCGTATTCCGCACGTTTTTCGCCTGATTTTTATCGATAGAAGCGCTTTGGATACGCGCAGTGCTGTTTTCCGCGGCATTTTCCTCTTTCGCCGCGCCCATATCCGCCTCGTCTTTCTTTTCGACGGCGTTATATTTGCCTCTGTCCCCTACGTTTTCCGCTGCTCCGCTAACCGTCTTTTCCACGGCGTCAGTCTTTTGTTCCGTCGCCGCGGCTGCGGCATTTGCAGCGGCTGCGGCCGCCGTAACGGGAACGACGAGCGCGGAAGGCGCGACGGCCGCAACGGGCGCGGCGCTTATATTTTCCGCCGTCTTTGTTTCCGCGCGTTTGGAAGAGTTGCCCAAAAACGCGAATTCCGTTAATAACAATTCGTTTTTCGCAACCTTTTTTTCCGGTTGTTCCGTTTTCTCCTGTCGCTCCGCTTCTTTTTCTTTCTGAACTGTTCCGACTTTTTCCGTGGCGTTCTGAACGGGCGCGGGGCTCTCCTGCGCCGAAACGGAATCGGCTTTTTTTACGGATTTTCTGCCGCGCTTCGCGGGCGTTTTTTTCTCATCTTTTTTCTCGTCTTTTTTCTCGCTCGTTTTAAAAGCGCCTTCTTTTTTCGCGGCGCTTTCCGCTGTTTCTCGCTCCGCTTCTTCCGTTTTCTGCGATTTTTCAGTTTGTTGCGTTTCTTCCGGTATCTGCGGTTTTTCCGATTTTTTTGCCGCCGCTTTTTCCACGGCTTTTTTCAAAGCGGTTTCTATCGCCGATCGCTTTTCTTCCTCCGCGCTGATCCTTTCGCTGATTCTGTCCGTCTCTTTGTTTTCCGCGACGCGTTTTGTTGCTTTCGTCTGCCGCGTCGCGGCGGAATCCGCCGTGTTTTTCTTCGTTTTTTTCGGGGCGGTTTTTGCTTGCGTCGTCGTATCCTCTTCCTGCGGCGCCGCATTCTGCGACGCGCTTTGCAACGCGCTTTGCGACGGTTCGACCAGCGAACAAAGATTGGTAGCCTTATCGAACGCCGCTTCGCCCGCTTCTTCCAGCAGCGAGAAATTGGAACCGAATTTTCCTTTCAGGTCGGGAATATCTATCGGCTCGTCGCCGAATTTTTCAACGTACGCTTTCACCGCTTCGTCTAAAAGTTCGTTCCATTTATACGCCCTGTTTTTAAGCAACGAACGCAATATTTCCTTTTGCCTTTTCGCCTTTGCGGCGCGCGTAACGCCCGCTTTTACCGTCTGCTTTTTTTCTTGTTTTTGCCGTATTGTTTCCTGTTCCATACACCGTTTCCTTTTATTACGTATATTTTCGGCGGAATCTTTTCCGCGCGCCGCCGCGCGCTTTTTTATTCGTTTGTTCAATTTTTCGCCGTTACGGCATTTTCTTCCCGCGCCGACGCCTCGTACAGGCGGAAAAATTCGGTAAAACAGGGATATTCCCGTTCCGTCTTTTTAACGAGATATGCTTTTAAAAGCCGCAACGCGCGAATTTCCGCCTCTTTTGCGTTTTTCGCCGTTTCCTCTTCTCCGCCCGTTTCGCTTACGTCGCCCGCGCATCGGCGTAAAAAACGATACGTGCACGCGCTTGCCCGCGCGATTTCCTTTTCCGCGATTTTTCCTCCGCAATTTCCGCACAAAAACCGCCCGGCGGAAAAATCGAAATAACACCGCGCACCGAAAATTTCTTCGCCGCACGCGCCGCAACCGTTCAAATCGATCATATATCCCGATTCGAAAAGCGCGGTAAGCAGAAAACAACACAACGACTCGCCGCACGTTTCCCCGCGCTCTTTCGCGTAGGCAAGCGAGCGTAACGCTTCCGCCGCCGCTACGAACAAGCCCTGACTTTCCTCTCCCTCCGCACAGAGCGCTTCGCAACATTCCGTAACGGAACAGGCGGCGTAAAACCGCACGATATCGGTGCGAAGAGCGAAAAATCCGTCGTGTAAATATGCGGAAACCACGGTGTTTCTGCCGTTTTTTTCCGCTAATACGTACTCGCAGAACGCGAACGGTTGCGCGGCGAAAGCAAGTTTTGCCCCCGCCTTTTTCACGCCTTTTATTCCCGCCGTCATCTTGCCTTCGAAGGGAGTGAGAAGGGTTAAAATTTTATCCGCGTCTTTATACTCCGTCGCCCGGAGCACTATCGCGTCAGTCTTTCGTTCCATAGCCGCTTTCCCTTACTTTCCCCGTCGTTGCGTTTACGCGCCCGTCCGCCGCGTTTTACTTTCGTAAATTCTTATCCGAAAGTTCGTGATACAACATATAATAACTTACGCTTCCCGTTTTTGCAAACAGATCCCAGGCAAGTTTCGCCGCTTTCGTATCGTCCTTTTCCTTCCGCATGCTTTTCCCTCCCGCGCGCCGCCCGCCGCGTCGGGCGGAAGGCGTTACGCACGATTAGTTTGCGGAAAACGCGAGGTTTTATTCCGTTTATACCCGCCCGTTATATTCCGCGCGGTTTTTCGTAGCCGAATTCTTTCAGCAACGCGGGGCGCTCGCGCCAATCTTCTTTTACTTTTACGTAGGTGGTGAGAAACACCTTGCCCTGCAGAAATTTTTCCATCTCCTGCCGCGCGAAAGAAGACACCTCTTTTATCGCCCTGCCCTGTTTGCCGATGAGAATCGCTTTATGAGCGGGCTTTTCGCAGATAACGTCCAGATTCACTTCGTACACGCCCCTATCGTTTTTCGTAAAATAATTGATCGCCACGGCGACGCCGTGCGGAATCTCCTGCTCGAATTTCAGCAAAATTTTCTCGCGCATAATCTCGCCCAGCATAAATTTTTCGCTGCGATCGGATACGATATCCTGCTCGAATATTTTTTCTCCTTCGGGCAAAAGTCGCGCTATAAATTCTTTCAGCGCGCGGATATTTTTCCCTTTCCGCGCGGAAACGGGAAACACGTCCACCCCCTCCGCTTTTTCGGCAAACAGGGAAAGATCGGCGGGAATTTTTTCTTTGGGCATAATATCCGTTTTGGTATACGCAACGATGAACGGCGCGCCCGCGGCCGCCGCGCGGTATTTGTCGATCAGTTTAAAATCGTCGTCGGTAATCGGCATATGGCCGTCGATAACGTACAGCAATACGTCCACGTCTTTCGCGCTTTCTTCCGCGGTTTTCGCCATAATCTCCGTCAGAGCGTTTTTCGATTTGTAAATGCCCGGCGTATCCACAAACACAATCTGATACTCTTTTTCCGTCAATACCCCCAAAATTCTGTCGCGCGTGGTTTGCGGGCGGGGAGAAACAATCGAAACTTTCTCGCCCACCATTACGTTTATCAACGTGCTCTTACCCGCGTTGGCTTTGCCTACCACCGCCACATATCCGCTTTTCATACTGCCTGCCGTACTCCCTGTTTTCGTTTTTCGTCGCTTTTTTACATCGTTTCTCGCGTTCAATCGTTTCTCGCGTTCAATCGTTTCGCGTAACGCCCATCGCGCCCAGAACTTCCTCTTCCTTTTTCCGCATTTCCGCCCTGTCCGCCTCTTCCATATGATCGTACCCGAGACAATGCAGTATGCCGTGCACGATAAGATAATATAATTCGCGGCGATAGGAATGGTTATATTCCTCCGCTTGTTCTTCCGCCCTTTTCGTGCATACGGCGATAGAACCGATCAGAAGCGCGCCTTCTTCGTCGAGATCGTACGGAAAATCTTTTTTTAAAATTTTTTTACCTTTTATGCCGTCGAGTTCGGGAAAGGATAAAACGTCCGTCACCTTATCCACGCCGCGCTTTTCTCTGTTGAGCGCGCGGATTTCCTCTTCGCCGACAAACACGCATTCGATTTTTAACGGCACGTCGGTAGCCACGAACGCCTGCATCGCGCTTTCGATCTCTTTTACCGATGGCTCGTCCAATCCGCCCGACGCGTCCAGAATAAATTTTTTATCTTCCGCTTTTTTCACGCCGTTTAATCTTCCTCTTTTTTTCCGTAACGAATGGAAGGATATTCCACGCGTTTGTGGTAAACGCCCGTCAGAGCGTTTACCAGGGTGATTCTTATAATCGTTAAATCTTCCATGGTAATGTTGCACTCGGCAAACTGTTCCTGATTCATCCGTTCTTCGATAATGCCGCGCACGCGGACTTCCACGTCTTCCGGCTTTTTGCTTGCCATCGATCGCGTTACCGCCTCCGCCGCGTCCGCAATCATGATGATCGCGGCGATTTTGCTCTGCGGTTTCGGACCGGTGTACGAAAAATCTTCTTTGTTCACTTCGCCGCCGTACATCTTCTGCGCCTTGCCGTAAAAGTAGCCTATCGCCAGCGTGCCGTGATGCTGAATCGCCACGTCGGCAAAAAATTGAGGCAGATGATTGGCAAGAATCAAATCGTGCCCGTCGGTAGTGTGCGAACGGATAATATCCGCGGAAAGTTCGGGCGTAAGTTCGTCGTGCAGATTATACTCCCCCTGATTTTCGGAAAAATATTCGGGATGATGCAATTTTCCCACGTCGTGATACAGCGCCGCCGCGCGCGCCAGTTCCGCGTCTTCGCCCAATGCCGCCGCGCACTCTTCCGCGAGTTGCGAAACCACCGCCGAATGGTTGTAAGTACCGGGCGCTTCGTCTTTGAGTTTTTTCAACAGCGGCGAATCGAGCGAAGTGAGTTCGCGCAGACGGAACACCGTCAACACGGAAAACAAACATTCGAACACCGGCAACAACAATAAAAACAAAATCGCCGAGGAAATGCCGCCCGCAAAGCCGTACCCCAGATTCATCCATATGTTTCGCGCCGCGCCCGCCTGAGAAACGGAAGTCCCCTGCATCGCCAGAGAAGAAATTTCCAGAAGAAAAATCATAAAATCCATAGGCAGGGCGATCAGAATTCCCACCAGCACCACGCGGAGCCTGGTTCTTAATCTGTTAGCCGCAAAAATAGCCACCATACCCGCGGTAAACGCGATCATAAGCGCCGAATAAATGCTTTGCGGCGACGGCGCGGAAGAAGAAAAATTATCCACGATAAAAAGCGTCAGCGCGGAAATTATGTTCATAAACATTGCGCTTCGCCTGCCCAGAAGCAGAAAAGTTAACAACGCGCAAAGCGCCACCGGACGCGCGTATATATTCAGCCATTTGCCCATCAACACGCACACCACCAGGCTGACGTCTAAAATCATGAATAACAATATAATGTTCTTTCCTTCCGAAAGCACGTTGCGATCTTCGAAAAAGAAATAAAAATACGTTATCACCGCCAGAAGCACAAGACAAAAAGCAATATAGATATAGTTTGCTTTATTCGCTTCCAGCGTCTGTTTTAAATTGCCGAGGTTACCGCCTACCAGAAGCGCCGCCACGATTAAAAGAAGAATAAGAAGGTTGAGCAAAAACAACAAAGCGCTGCTCCATACCTCTTTCTTCGTCCAACGGCGCATTTTCGATACGTCAGCATTCATCTTCCGTACTCTCCTTTGTTTTTACCGCGCGTAAGGCACGCCCGCTTTCTTGCATCGCCTTTTCGCGCTCTTCTTCCCGACGCTCGTCGCGCTCGTATGCGCGAACAATGCGCATTACCAACGGGTGGCGCACTACGTCCTTTTCGGAAAGAACGCAGATGTTTACCCCTTCCACGTCTTTTAAAATTTCCGCCGCGTGGGTAAGACCGCTGGATTTTCCGCGCGGCAGATCCACCTGCGTTACGTCGCCCGTCACCACTACGCGGCTGCCTTCGCCCATACGGGTGAGGAACATCTTCATCTGCTCGCGCGTGGTATTCTGCGCCTCGTCTAAAATGATAAACGCGGAAGAAAGCGTTCTGCCGCGCATATAGGCGAGCGGCGCCACTTCTATCACGCCGCGCTCCATCAGTTTCGCATACGCTTCCGCGCCGAACATCTCCTGCAACGCGTCGTATAACGGGCGCAGATAAGGGTCTACCTTTTCCTGTAAATCGCCGGGCAGAAAGCCCAGATTTTCTCCCGCTTCCACGGCGGGGCGCGTAAGAATAATACGCTCCACCTTTTTCGCCTTGAACGCAGCAACGGCTTTCGCCACCGCCAGATATGTTTTCCCCGTACCCGCAGGGCCGATTCCGAACGTCACGTAAGCCTTATCTATCGCTTCGGCGTACAGTTTCTGCCCCAGCGTTTTACATTTTATCTTTTTGCCCGCGGCGGTTGTGGCGATTACGCCGTCGTACAGCGTTTTGGCGGCTTCCGATTCGCCCGACCTGGCGATTTCCGCGCAATATATTATCTGTCGCTCGTCTATTCTTTCCCCTTTTTTGGCGGCGGAAAGCGCGGCGGCAAGCGCTTTTTCGCAAAGCGCCGTCTCCTTCTCCCCGCCCGTAATGCGTAACGTAAGACCGTCTACGTAAATTTCCACGGCAAGTTCCCTCGACAAAACGTTTAAATTTTCGTCGTACGCGCCGAGAATCTCGTATAACTTGTCCGCAGACGGAACGTTAAAATTTTTCGTAACTTTCTTTTCTTCTTTCATGCACCTTTCCGTCGTTCTTTTTAACCGCTTTTTCCTTTCCCGTTTCTTCCTGCCGTTTTCCGCCGCCGGCGTTTCAAATCCTTATACCAAGTGGGCGTTACGTCCGCACGGCCGATACCGCACGGCGGCTAATAATTTATCGTTTCCGTTGCGACATACTCGATTGTCACGGCGTATTCGTCCCTGCCCGTCGACTGCGTACTCACGCTCTGTACCGTATAATAATTTTCTTTCTCCCGTTCGCCAAGGTAAAATCCGGCGACAGCGGCGGCAACGGCTTCGCTTTCCGCCGTAACGGAACATTGATACACGCATAAAATTTCCGCGCGGGCAACCACGGTTACCGACAGGCGGCGTTCGCTTTCGCCCTCGCCCGTTTTCAGCGTAGACGAAACGAGCAAATCGCCTTTTTTTACTTTTTCCCCCGCGTCGCATGCTTTTTCGCCGCGCAGCGCCGTAATCTCTATCAGCGTGCCTTCGTGCGAAGCGAGCATGTCGCCTTCCGTCACGCCGCCTGTTCCGGCAAACGACGAACGCCGCGCTTCCACGTACACCACCGTGCCCCGTTTATTAACGTTGGCGTAACTTACGCCTTGCAACGAAAGTATTTCCGCCGCGACTTCTTCCGCATTCGTTTCGCTGAATTTCGAAAAAGGTTTTATTCCGTGCGCGATTACGATATTTTCGGCAAGATCGCACAACGCGGCGTCGCCGGAGTACCTTACGTCAAAAACGAAATTATCGCAGAAAGCGGTAATCAGTAAAAACGCCGCCGCGCCCGCAATCAGCCCCGGACGTTTTTCCAGCCGTTTCAGCCGGACGTACAAACCTTTTTCGCCCAGCGAAGTAACCTCGTAACCGCCCCGTTCCGCTTTATTATACCACGTTTTAGGATAAATTGCAAAAACTTTTTGCGCCTGTTTTCCATTTACGCAAAAAGTGAGGGCGTCTTTTTGCGTTTTTTTTACATCGAACAGAACTATTCCCGCGTTTTTCAACCGTTGCAACGCTTTTTCGGGCTCTCTGCCCCGAATCCGGAGTTTTTCTCTCCGCCATACGCCCGCGCCGCTCATCTGCCGCGCTCCTCGTTCTTTTTTCCGTCAACGGCCGCGGCGCTTTGTCCGCTTACGGCGGCGCGCACGCCTTTTCGGTAAAAGGAAAGAGATAAAATTCTGCCGCTCAGTTCCAGATCTCCGGCGCGGTATTTTCCCACGGAAAGTTTTTCTCCGCTCACCACTAAATCGCCGCCCGAAAAGCGCAGAGTAATACCTTTCTGCGAAAAATCGTCGAACGACTTTACGCCCTGAAAATATCCGCCTCCGCCCGCATAAAACAGACAGCGCCCGCAAGGCAGTACGTCGCCGAGAATGTTCCGACCGATTTCACCGAAAAGTTGCATTATTCGCCCTCTCCACCGCATTATTATATGCTTGGAACAAGCCTTCTATGCCCCGTTTCGCCGCGCCGCTTGTTAATTCTCTTCGCTTGTTAATTCTCTTCGCTTGCCTCCGCGCCGCCCGCAAACTGACTGCTGTAAAGTTTGTAATACGCGCCGCGCTTTTTTAAAAGGGCTTGGTGATTGCCCTGTTCCACCACGTTGCCCTGTTCCATCACCAGAATGATATCGGCGTTTTTTATGGTGGAAAGACGATGCGCCACGATAAAGCACGTTCTGCCTTTCATCAGTTTATCGAACGCGTCGGAAATCTTCTGTTCCGTACGGGTATCCACGGAAGAAGTCGCCTCGTCCAGAATCAGCATATCGGGCATACACAGCATAATCCTCGCGATGCAAAGCAACTGTTTCTGCCCCGCCGACAGGTTGACCTCTTCCGTAATGAACGTATCGTAACCCTGCGGCAGACGACAGATAAACCCGTGCGCGTGACAGGCTTTCGCCGCGGCGAACATCTCCTCGTCGGAGGCGCTTTCCCTGCCGATTTTCAAATTCTCGCGCACTGTGCCCGTCTTTAAAAAGGTTTCCTGCAACACCATTCCGTAACGGCTTCTCAGCGATTCGCGGGTAACCTCTTTAATATCCTGCCCGTCTACCGTTATTTTGCCCGCGTCCGCGTCGTAAAAACGCATCAGAAGGTTGATGAGCGTGGTTTTTCCGCTGCCCGTTCTGCCTACGATGGCAACGCGTTTCCCCCCTTTTGCGCCGAGCGTAAGATGTTCGATCAGGCGCTGCCCTTTCGTATAGGAAAAACTTACGTCGGTAAGTTCTACGTTCCCTTCCGTTACGCTCAGTTTTGCGTTGCCTTTATCGGAAACCTCTTCCGGCTCGTCCAGAAGTTCGAAGATACGCCCCGCGCACACAAAAGCGCCCGAAAGTTCGGTGATTACGCCCGATATTTCGTTAAACGGCTTTGTGTACTGGTTGGCGTACGATAAAAATTTGGTGAGTCCGCCCACGGTAAGGCCGCCGCCCGAAGCGATCTGCAACGCGCCGAACAGCACCACAAGCGCGTATACCGCGTTGTTTACGAACCGCGTCAACGGGTTGGTAAGCGACGAATAAAAAGTGGCGGACATCGCCGCGTCCTTATACGCGGCGTTATACGCGTTAAAATCGCGCGCGTTCTCCTCCTCGTGCAAAAACGCCTGCGCGGTTTTTAAATTGCTCACCGCCTCTTCCGTAAACGAAACCTGCTCGCTTCTTGCAATCGTCTGCTTTTTAAAAAACGTATACGAACGCTTGGCGATAAAGCGCGAAGTAAAAACGGAAAGCGGCGTAACGAACGCCACTATCAGCGCGATTTTCCAGTTGGTAATCATCATCAGGGCGATTGTGCCGCCTATGGTGATAACGCCCGTAAACAGTTGCGTAAAACCCATCACCAGCCCGTCGGAAACCTCGTCCGCGTCCGATACGATGCGCGAAAGCGTATCCCCGTGCGGGTGAGAATCGAGATATTTCAGCGGCAACGCCGTAATTTTATCGAACGCGGCGTTTCTGATATCGCGCACCACGTAAAAGGCGAGGCGGTTGTTGAACACGCCCACCAGCCATTTGCTTACAAACCCCGCCGCCACCGAAACGCCTGTTTTTAAAAACACGGCGGAAAGGGCGGAAAAATCCACCTGTCCGGCGCCCGTTATCAGATCTACGCCGTCGCCTACCAGCACGGGCACGTACAACGTCGCCGCCACTTCCGTCGCCGCGAATATCACCACGGCAATCAGCGATAAGGGATATTTCTTCACCAGCGAAAGAATTCTTCTCAACGTTTTTTTATTCATCTTCCGCCTCCTTTTCCCCGCTTATACGCCCGGAGGTTGCGCCGTCGCCGTTTTTACCGTACTGAAATTCGTAAATTTCACGGTAGACGGAGCACGTTTTTAACAGTTCCTCGTGCGTGCCCGCGCCGATTACCTCGCCTTCGTCAAGTACGATGATTTTATCGGCGTTGATCAGAGAAGACGCGCGTTGCGAAACGATAAACGCCGTTTGATTTTTCCGTTTGCGGCGAAGCGCGATCGCGTCTGTCATCGCCCGTTCCGTGGCATAATCGAGCGCGGAAGAACTATCGTCCAGAATAAGGATTTCGGCGTCTTTCATCAGCGCGCGCGCCACGGAAAGGCGTTGTTTTTGTCCGCCGGAAAAATTGCCGCCGCCCTGTTCCACCGCCGCGTCCAGACCGCCTTTCTGTTTCACTACGTCGCTGGCCTGCGCGCAATCCAGGGCTTCCCACAGCGCCGCGTCGTCGTCCTTTGCACCGGGATTTCCCCAGGCGAGATTGCTACGCACCGTACCTTTGAACAATGCGACTTTCTGCGGTACGATCGCTATTTTTTTACGCAGTTCCCGCGTGGAATACGCCGCCACGTTTTTGCCTTCCAGATACACTCCGCCGCAAGTTACGTCGTAAAAATGCGGAAGCAGCGATACAAGCGACGATTTCCCGCTGCCCGTACCGCCGATAATCCCCACCGTTTCGCCTTTTTCCACGGTAAACGAAATGTTCTTCAAAGCGCTTTCCGCGCCGTTACCGTAAGTTAAAGAAACGTTGTCGAACACGATATATCCCCGCTTTTTCGTGCGGGCGTCCGCGTCGTTTTCGCTCATGCGGCAAAGCGAACTATTCATATTCAGCACGCCCTCGATGCGAGAACCGCACGCCGCCGCTTTCGTCACCGTCACCACAAGATTGGCAAACTTTACAAGTTCCACGAGTATCTGCGACATCAGATTGTACAACGCGATTACGCTCCCCTGCGTAAGCGCGCCGCCGTTCACCCGTATCGCGCCGATTTTTAAAAGGAAAATCACCGCGATATTCACAAGCGCGAAGGTAACGGGATTCATCAGCGCGCCGATTGCGCCCGCTTTTTCTCTGCCCCTCGTAAGAGCGGCGTTCCTCTCGCGGAAATTTTCTTTTTCTTCTTCTTCTTTGCAAAACGCGCGCACCACGCGCACGCCCGTTAAGTTTTCCCGCGCGGCAAGCACTACGCGGTCGGATTTTTCCTGCGCCTTTTTATAGAGCGGAGTTGTGATTCCCATAATCGCCGCCACCGCTAAAAACAGGGCGGGGATCACGGCGGCAAATACCCAGGCGGAAGGCGGATCGATGCAAAACGCCGCGATCATCGCGCCGAATACGATGAGCGGAGAGCGTAAAAACAGGCGCAAAAACATATTCACGCCCGTCTGAAACTGCTGCACGTCGCCCGTCATACGGTTGAGCATGGCGGACGTGCCCAGCCGATCGTAATCGGCATAAGAAAGCGACTGCAATTTTGAAAAAAGCGCGTTTTTGATTTTGTACGACACGCCCGTCGCCGCTTTCGCCGCAAAATACTGCGCCGCCACCGCACAGACGAGGCCTACCAAGCCCAGAGCAATAAGCAGAAACGACATGCGCACGATATAGCCGTTATCCGCGTTATACCCGCCGCCTTCAAGCGGCGCGCCTAAACCGACGTCGACGATTCGCGCCACAACTACGGGCACGAGCAATTCGAACGCGGCTTCCAGCAATTTGAACAGCGGCGCTAAAACGCATTCTTTTTTATAAAATTTAAAATAGGGAAACAGTTTTTTCATAGAACAAAGCATAAGGCGGATCCGCCGCAAAAATATACGCAAATAAACGCGAAAGCCGCGCGAGGCCCGCCCGGCGCGACTCCGGATTTTTCTATCCGATCATTCGCGATAAAAATTCGCTTTCGTCTTCCGCTTGTACCAGAGCGCGCCCTTCCTTAGTGGAACTTTTCACCTCGTTGGCGTGCGCAAGCGACGAAGCATGGAAAAAGCGGGAAGCGGCGATGCAGAAGAAGGGAAGAACCAGAACGAACGCCGCGCCGCATACCGCCGTCAACCAGACGAACGTCGCGTCCGCGCGGGAAAAGATGTTCAGCGCGAACACCGCGGCAAACACCAGCAACGCGATTTCCACCGACATCAGCGGAATAAATTTTTTACGCGCTTCGTACGTCCTTTCTTTTAAAATCGCGCGACGCTTTTCCGTTTTTTCTTCAAAGTCTTTTTTCAAAGGCGCAATCGCTTCGTCGCGCTTTTTCTTTTCCTCTCTGAAACGCTCTTTCCATTCTTCTTTCAATGCGTTGGCGCATTCCGCCCCGAACGTCGCCTCGAATTCGTCGTATCCTGCCGCCGCCCATTCGTCAAGCATGGGTTGCAGATTCCTTCCGCCGTAAGTTTTCGCGCGCCAGAACCCCAACGCCGCCCGTTCGCAGTCGGGAAGAACGCACAGCGCTTCGTCGAACGCCGCGGCGGCTTTTTCATAAATCGTCTCGTCGTTTGCGCTCTGTAAAAGCGCTTCGCCTTCTTCGCACAGCGTTCTCGCTTTTTCCTCCCGCCGTTTCCGCTCCTCTTCCCGCTTTTTTAAAAGAGCGGCGGCTTCCTCGGCGGAAAGCGCGGCAAGTTCCTCGTCGTCCTCTTCGGGAAATTCAAACAACACTTCGTCCGCCGCTTCCGCCTCGTCGCCCTCGCGGTCGGTTTCGTTCTCTTCTTCCGCTTCGAGTTCTTCTTCAAGGCCCTCCGTCAGATCGCCTTCCGCTTCCGCGCTTTGCCGTTTCTTATCTTCGGCAAGTTCGTCCGTCGCGTCTACGTAACCGTCTTTCGTCTTTTTTAAACGTATGCCCCGTCCGTATTCGTCGTCGATAATTCTTTCTTCCATTTTTTTATCCTCCCGTCCCCGCGCCGCGCCTATGTCGCGCCGCGGTTTTTTGCGCGTTTTTTTACGTTTTTTCAAGTTATAATTTCTTACGCTTTTTCAAGTTATCATTTATTTATGCAAAGTAAAAGCGGAAAATAAAGTTTTCTTTTTCGGAACGACGCTTTCGGCGGCAATCGCGCGGAACGCGCCATGATAACGGCTTTTCGCCCAATCCAGCATTTCCCGGGAGTCGAACATCGCGAACGCCGCGCTGCCGGAGCCCGTCATGCCGTAGCCGGGCGGAGAAAACGCCGCCGCCTCTTCCAGAGCCGTTTTCACGTCGGAATTCAGCGCGCACGCGGCGCTTTGCAAATCGTTTTTAATCGCCTTGCCCAAGCCTTCGATATCGCCGCATACGTACCGCCGCACGGCCTCGTCTGTGGCGGGGGCGTAAGTTTCTTTCCGCTCGTCGTATACGCGGAAACAATCTCTCGTAGATACCCCCGTCCGCGGACAAATCAGCAAAAAATACGTGCGTTTTACGTTTTCTCCGGTTTCGCCCGCCCCGAATCTGCCCGCTTGGGCTTGTCCGCCGTCCGTTTTGCAAAAATCATCCTTGCCTCGCTCCTTTCCGTAGTCGGAAAAGATACTCGTTACGCATTCTCCCCTGCCTCGCATACGGCACGCGCCGCCCGTATACATCGCGCGGACGTCGCTGCCCGTTTCATCGGCGATTGCAAGAATTTTCCGTTCGTTTTCGGGCGCGGGCGCAATGCGGAACAGTTTTTTCATGGCGCGGAGCACGCCCGCCGCGTCCGCGGACGACCCGCCCAGCCCCGCCCCGACGGGAATGTTTTTATAAACGCTTATTTCCGCGCCGCCGCACGAAAATCCGCTCTGAAACGCAACGGCGGCTTTGTAGGCGTTGTTTTCCTCCTCCGGAATGTATTCGCTGCCCTCGCCGTAAGAATACAGGCGGATCTTTCCGTCGTTCCGTTTTTTTACCGCGATTAAATCGTACAAGTCCAGCGCTACCGCCAACGAATCGAGTTGATGATATCCGTCTTTTACGCCCAGAATATCCAGCGTTAAATTGACTTTGGCATACGCCTTTTCTTTGCATGAATACATAAGCCGTTTTCCCTGTTTTTCAAAAACCGCGCGCACCTCTTCCGCAAACGATTATCCAACGTAATTGGAAGGTATAGCCTCGCCGTCTTTTACCGAATGCGTCACCCATGCGTTACCGCCTATCACCGCGCCTTTTCCGATCACCGTGTTGCCGCCCAGGATCGTTGCGCCCGCGTAAATCACTACGTCGTCGCGTACTTCCGGGTGGCGCTTGATGCCCTTTACCAACGAGCCGTCGTCGTTCACTTTAAAACTTTTCGCGCCCAGCGTAACGCCCTGATAGAGTTTTACGTTTTTACCGATCACGGCGGTTTCGCCGATTACCACGCCCGTGCCGTGATCGATAAAGAAATACTCGCCGATCTGCGCCCCGGGGTGAATATCGATGCCCGTTCCGGCATGGGCTATTTCGCTCATCATCCGCGGCAGGACGGGCACTTTTTCCGTATAGAGAAAATGAGCGATCCGTTGCACGCACATCGCGTAAAAATACGGATAGCAAAGCGCCACTTCCTTTTCGCTTGTGGCGGCCGGGTCGCCCCGATAGCCCGCGACGCAATCTGTATATAAAACGCGCCGCATTTCGGGCAGTTCGTCCAGAAATTTCAAAGAAATCTCCTCCGTTTTTCCCTCGTCGCCGCCCAGAGCGGAATACAACGTACAACGCAGTTTCTGAGCCGCGGAAAACAGCGCCGCCGCACTGTCGTTACAGCAAAACACTTCGGGAAACAACGCGGCGCGTACGTCGTCGATCAGTTCTTTTATCGTCTCTTCAAACAGACAAAGACCGGAAAGGTCTTTCACCTTTTCGTGCGAGCCGAGTTCTTCCGCCGCCGCATTCGCCGCGCGAAACAGCGTTTCGCCGAATCTCTCCCCTTTTTCCCGACTTTCGTCCGTATGATTCTCCGCGCTGTTTTCCGCGTTTTTCTTTGCGATTTCCTTTGCGTTTTCCCGCATAAAATTTACCTGCTCCTCTATCCGCGAAGGCGGCGGAACCGTTCACGGTTCTTCCGCCTTAACATTCTTTTATAATTCTTGTTAATTGTAGCATAAACGGCGTTTTTCGTCAACAGGTTTAAGGCGTTTTGCGGAGTTTTACCGCGTTTTTCGTTTAATTTGAAGTTTGTTTACCGTGTAAAACGCCTTTTTAAGGTTTTCCCGTTGTATCTTCGTCGTATACATTATATGCGCAGAAAATTCGCGGGGTTTCCCCGTCGAGAAACCCCGCGTTTTTGAATACGCCGAATCCGTTGCCGTACGATTAACGCTTGCACGCGTCTGCCGTTCGTCACGCCTTATTTTACTGTTTTCGGTTATAAATTAAAATACGTTCTTTCTCTTTTAAAGGAAACGTAAGATCGGGATTGCTGCGTTGCAATTCTTCGGGCGTTTTGCGCAGCGCTTTCGCCGTTTCCCAGAGTCCGTCGCCGCAACGCGGCAGAAATATCGACATCGCGCCGGTTTCCTCGCCGTATTCTTCTCCCTCTTCCGCCGAAGCGACGTACGATACGGACACGGTTTCGTAAAAAGACACGGTGATTTTTATGGTGGCTTCCGCTTCCGCTTCGCCCTCTTTTTTCTGCTTTAACGAAATGCCGCAGGCAATCGCTTCCGCTTCAAACTCCGTTTCGCCCGAAAGCAACGAGGCGTCGCACGTTTCGTTAAACAGGAAGGGCAACGTCATATCCGCCGAACGCACGCCGTCTTTATCCGTTAAAATCACCCGCGCCGAAGCCGCGCCTTCTATTTCTATCGCGTTTTCGCCCGCAGGTTTTACCTCGATTTCCGCTTTCGGCAACGCCGCCGCCAGAAACGACGTGGTATAATCGATCGGCGCGTTCAGCGCGGCGATACCCTCCGCTTTTTTAACATACGTTTTTATTCCTTTCAAACGCCTGTACGTTTTCTGTTCCGTACGCAGCAGCACCTGCTGTTTTGTGGAGAACGCGTCCGTGCAGAAATCTATCTTTTCCGGCGTGAACTGCGTAATCTGCACGGAAAAGGCTAACTGCGCGCGCACCGTGCTCTTGTTTTTTTCTTCCGACGTCTCCACCGATAAATTAGCCGATTTCAACGTAGCGCGAGCGCTTATTTTCGCCTCTACCCCGTTCGTTCCGTCTTTTCCGCCGCCGTTATCTTACGTTTCGTTTCTTTCCGCGCCGGAGGAGTTTTCTCTTTGCCAGTTCTCGTCGCAGAAATACGGCGCGGGAGTTTCTACCGAAAACGGAATCAGCCGTTCGTACGAAGCGGGCGCGTCGTCGCCCTTTAAAACGCACACGTTCAGCGCGATTTCTCCTTCCGCTTTCGCCGTGCCGTTTTCGCACGACACGTTTTTAACGTAAATCGTTTCGCCGTGCACCAGCACGTCGGTAAAATAGTCCGTTTCGAACTCGTCGTTTTCTTCGCCGTCTACGTTCGTTATAGAAATACGGGTAAACGTGCCTCCTTCCTTTTTCACCGCTAAATTTTCCCCGCCCGTCAGATACGAAAACTCTTCGTCGCGGTAGATTTCGGCGTTTGCCCGCACCACCGCCGCAACCACTATATTCGAACCTTCTCTGCGATGCGATACGTCGTCTACCTTACATACAATCGAGGCGAAACATTCCTCCTCCGCTTCGTCGCACGCAATGCGGTGAGAAAATTCCACGCCGCGTTCCGCGCGGCAGATACGCTTTTCGCCGTCGACGTACACAATGGTAAAAAGCGCCTTGCCGCCGTAATCCACCTGCTTATCTCCGCACGTACAGAGCGCGGGATACGCTTCGGCGCGCACCGCTAAAATCTCGCTGATTTCGCTGCCGGAAACGCGGCATTCCACTTTCGATTGCGCCGCGGCGGAGCCGGTCTTTTTCGTATAACGGTAAGTTGCATATTCGGGTTTGATCATTTTTTATCGCCTCCTGTATCGGCTTTTCGTCCTTGACTATTCTATTCGCCGCGCCTACGAAATATGACATAAAGGAAAAACATCGCCGTAAAAGCGTAAAATATGCTTTCACCGTTTCTTCTTTCCGGGAATAAAGAAAAGAAAAATCAGAAACAATAAAAGTATGTTGAAAAATACCCGTAATTTAACCGCAGTAAAAGAATTCGTAAAGACGTGCGCGCTTTCGAAAGTAAGCGTCAACGTAAATTTAGGCAGAAACAAATCCCTCACGTTTTCGGGCGTGCTTTCGGGGGTATACCCCGCTCTTTTCACCGTACAGCCGGACGAAAAAAACTTTCTGGGGAAAACGGCGTACTCGTATTCCGATCTGCTTTGCGGCGCGGTAAAAATAAAAAAAATACTCTGACAGGCATAATAATTTTTCAAACGCGAAAAAAAATTGCGTTTTCCGCTGTTTTTTCCGCGCAGTTTTTTCAATTTTGTGCTATACTATCTGCGTAAAAGCGCAGCGAAAAGATTGCGGAAAAAACGCAAAAAAACGCAAAAAAAAGATTTACGCCGCGCGGGGAGCATAACCATGAGTACGATGAAAGAAAAACTGCACACGGGCGAAATTTACGCCCCGAACGACCCTGAAATTTTAAAGGAGCAGACGGCGTGTTTAAGCAAACTGTACGATTTTAACGCCACGCGCCCCGAAGAAAAAGAAAAGCGCGAAAAACTGCTGAAAGAAATGTTTGCGGAAATAGGCGAAGGATGCTACATAGAGCCGCCCTTTCACGCCAACTTCGGCGGAAAACACTGCCACTTCGGCAACTTTGTATACGCGAATTTCAACCTTACCGCGGTGGACGATACGCATATTTACGTGGGCGACAATACAATGATTGGGCCCAACGTTACGCTTGCCTCCGCAGGACACCCCGTTTATCCGCCTCTGCGCGAAAAAGGCTATCAGTTCAATCTGCCCGTAAAAATAGGCAGAAACTGCTGGCTGGGCGCGGGCGTAATCGTTCTTCCCGGCGTAAGCATAGGCGATAACACGGTAGTAGGCGCGGGCAGCGTGGTAACGAAAGATCTGCCGGCGGGCGTAGTCGCCGCGGGCAACCCCTGCCGTATTTTGCGCGAAATAGGCGAAAAAGACAAAACGTATTACTACCGCGATAAAAAAATCCCCGACGAACTGAAAACGCAGGAATAACGGCGAAAAGCGCATGTATACCGGCGTAAAACGCACGAAAAAACCGGGGTTGTCGCGTTAAGCGCATAAACGCTAAAAAATAAATAATTATGCAAAAAAACGGCTTTGAACTATAGTGTTTTAAGCCGTTTTTATATCATATTGCATAAAAAATGTTTAACGCGACAGCCCCTTTCGTCTTGTTCGGTTACGGTTTACGCTTTTACGCGCGGCAGTATTTTTTTCAAAAACGCGCCCGTGTAACTCTTTTCGCACGCCGCCACTTCTTCGGGCGTGCCGCACGCCACCACCGTGCCGCCGCCGTCGCCGCCTTCGGGACCTAAATCCACGATATAATCGGCGCATTTGATCACGTCTAAATTATGCTCGATTACGATAACGGTATTGCCCGCGTTGCGCAGGCGGATAAGAATTTTTAACAGTTTGTCCACGTCGTACGAATGCAACCCCGTGGTGGGCTCGTCTAAAATATACGCCGTTCTGCCCGTGGAACGTTTGGAAAGTTCGGCGGCGAGTTTTACGCGTTGCGCTTCTCCGCCCGAAAGGGTGGTGGCGCTCTGCCCCAGTTTCATATAGCCCAGTCCCACTTCTTCCAGCGTTTTTATCTTGTTGTAAATGGAGGGCAGGGGGCGGAAAAATTCGCACGCCTCGTCTATCGTCATATCCAGCACGTCGGCGATCGATTTGCCCTTGTATTTCACTTCCAGCGTTTCGCGGTTGTAGCGTTTGCCGCCGCACACCTCGCACGGCACGAAAATATCGGGCAGAAAGTGCATTTCTATCTTGATAATGCCGTCGCCGAAGCAGTGCTCGCACCTGCCGCCCGCCATGTTAAAGGAAAATCTGCCCGCCTTATACCCGCGCTCTTTCGCGTCCTGCGTGGCGGCGTACAGTTCGCGAATGGTATTGAACACCCCCGTGTACGTGGCGGGGTTGCTGCGCGGCGTTCTGCCGATGGGCGATTGATCGATCGCTATCACTTTATCGAAATATTCCATGCCCTCTATCGCGCCCGATTTGCCCTTGGGCAGGCGCGCGCCGTTGAGTTCGTCCGCCATCGCGGGATACAATATTTCGTTGATGAGCGACGATTTGCCGCTGCCGGAAACCCCCGTCACCGCCGTGAACAACCCCACGGGAAAAGCAACGGAAATCCCCTTTAAATTGTTCTGCCTGCAATCGTTGACTTTCAGCCACCTGTTATCCGGCAGAGCGCGCGTTTCAGGTACGGAGATCCTGCGCCTGCCCGCCAGATAATCGCCCGTGATCGAACGCGGCTCGTTCATAATATCCTGCTGTGTGCCGCACGCCACCACTTCTCCGCCGTGCACGCCCGCGTAAGGTCCTATATCAACCAGATAATCCGCCGCGCGTATCGTATCTTCGTCGTGTTCCACCACAATCAGCGTATTGCCGAGATCGCGAAGCCCCTGCAACGAGGAAAGCAGTTTTTCGTTGTCGCGCTGGTGAAGCCCTATGCTCGGCTCGTCTAAAATATACAAAACGCCCGTCAGCGCGCTGCCTATCTGCGTGGCGAGCCGTATACGCTGCGCCTCGCCGCCCGAAAGCCCCACCGCCGAACGGGAAAGAGTAAGGTATTGCAGGCCTACGTTTTTCAAAAAACCGAGGCGGCTTTTTATTTCCTTTAAAATTCCTTCCGCAATCAGCGTTTCGCTTGCGGAAAACTGCAAGCCGTCTAAAAAATCAAGCAGTTTTTCTACGGAAAGCGAAGTCAGTTCGTAAATGTTTTTTCCGCCCACCGTAACGGCGAGCGCTTCCTTTTTCAACCTCTTTCCGCCGCACGCCTCGCACGGCATGGTGCGCATATACCGCTCTATATCGTATTTTACCCCGTCCGACGAGGTCTGACGGTAGCGGCGTTGCAGATTGTTTACGAACCCTTCCCACGACGTTTTGTAACTACCCGAAAAGGTACGCGTTTCGTACGACATATCGAACTGTTCGCCGCCGTTGCCGTACATCAGCAGATCGTACGCCTCTTTGGGCAGATCTTTGACGGGAACGTCCAGCGAAAATCCGTAACGTTTCGCAAGCGAATTTACATACATCTGCGTCTGCGCGCTGCTTTCCAGGCACCACCCCGCCACGTGAATCGCCCCCTCGCGCAGCGTTTTCGTTTTATCGGGGCAGATCAGATCGGGGTCGACGAGTTGTTTAAAGCCCAGCCCCAGACATTCGGGACAGGCTCCGTAAGGCGTGTTGAACGAAAAAAGCCGCGGTTCCACCTCTTCGATGGATACGCCGCAATCGGGGCAGGCGTACGACGTGGAAAACAATTCCTCGTTGCCGTTACAATCGATAATCACCAGACCGTCGGCAAGTTTCAACGCGGTTTCAAGCGAATCGGCAAGCCGCTTTTCCACGCCCTCTTTCACCACCAGCCGATCGACGACGACGGAAATATTATGCCTTATATTTTTTTCCAGGTGAATTTCTTCCTGTAAATCGTAGACGTTGCCGTCTATTTTCACGCGGGCGTAGCCGCTTTTTTTATAGTTTTGCAGTTCCTTTACGTATTCTCCCTTTCTGCCGCGCACCACGGGCGCGTTGATTAAAATTTTACTGCCCGCGGGCATGGCAAGTACCCTGTCGGCGATTTCGTCCACCGTCTGGCGGCGGATTTCACGGCCGCACTTCGGGCAATGCACCACCCCCACGCGCGCAAATAACAAACGGAAATAATCGTAAATTTCCGTCACCGTGCCCACCGTGGAGCGCGGGTTTCTCGAAGTGGTTTTCTGATCGATGGAAACGGCGGGCGACAAGCCCTCTATGCTCTCCACGTCCGGTTTTTCCATCTGCCCTAAAAACTGCCGCGCATAGGAAGAAAGGCTTTCCACGTACCGCCTCTGTCCCTCCGCGAAAATCGTTTCGAACGCCAGCGTGGATTTACCGCTGCCCGAAAGCCCCGTAAACACCGTGAGTTTGTTGCGGGGAATCGTTACGGTTATATTTTTTAAATTATTTTCTTTTGCGCCTTTTACTACGATATTTTCCTGCATGGTTACCCCTTCTTTTGCTTTACGTCGTTTATTTTTTCGTCAATTTTGCCAACCGCGCCCTTAATTCCGAAATTTTATCGCGGATCTCTATCGCCCGTTCGAAATCGAGATTGGCGCCGGCAACGCGCATCAGCGCTTTTAATTTTTCAATCTCGTCGGGAATATCTTTCGCCTTGATTTCGTCCGCGTTCTTCGCCTTTTTACTGATGACGAGAGTGGATTTTATTTCTTTCACGATGGTTCTGGGCGTAATGCCGTGCGCTTCGTTATACGCCTTCTGCACGGCGCGGCGGCGGGAAGTTTCGTCGATGGCGCGGCGCATGCTGTCCGTTACCGTATCGGCGTACATAATCACGCGCCCTTCGGCGTTGCGCGCGGCTCTTCCTATCGTTTGTATCAGCGCCGTATCGCTGCGCAAAAAACCCTCTTTATCCGCGTCGAGGATCGCCACCAGTTTCACTTCGGGCATATCCAGCCCTTCGCGCAACAGGTTTATTCCGCAGAGCACGTCGAACTCGCCCGCGCGCAAGCCGTTTACGATATCCACCCGTTCCAGCGTGTCGATGTCGCTGTGCATATACCGCACTTTTATGCCGTGCTCCTTTAAATAATCGGTGAGTTCTTCCGCCATACGCTTTGTAAGCGTGGTGATTAAAACGCGGCCGCCCGTTTCTTTTACCTTATTGATTTCCGAAAGCAGATCGTCGATCTGCCCGCGCGTCTGCCGCACGGATATTTCGGGGTCGAGCAGTCCCGTGGGGCGGATGAGTTGTTCCGCCACCTGCCCCGCCTGTTGCAGTTCGTACGGAGCGGGCGTTGCCGAAACGCAGATGAGTTGCGGCACGCGCGCGTCGAATTCTTCGAAGGTAAGCGGCCTGTTATCGTATGCCGAACGCATGCGGAAGCCGTAATCCACCAGATTTTTTTTGCGTGAATAATCGCCGTGGTACATCGCGCGGATTTGAGGAATCGTCATATGGCTTTCGTCGATGAACACTAAAAATTCGCCTTTGGGAAAGTAATCGAGCAGCGTAAACGAAGGCTCGCCCGGGTTTCTGCCGTCGAAATAGCGGCTGTAATTTTCTATGCCGCTGCAATAGCCTATCTCGCGCATCATCTCTACGTCGTGTTCGGTGCGCTGTTTCAGCCGCTGCGCTTCCAACAATTTGCCGCTTTCTTCAAACGCCTTCACTTCGCCTTTCAGATCCTCTTCGATCATGCAAAGCGCCGCGCGCAGTTTTTCCGTGCCCACGGCGTATTGCGAAGCGGGAAAAATAGCCGCGTGAGAAAGTTCGTTTACCCGATTCCCCGTCAGCGCCTCCACTTCGTAAATTTTATCGATCTCGTCGCCGAAATACTCCACGCGGATCGCCACTTCCGAAGCTGAAGCGGGAAAAATTTCCAGCGTATCGCCGCGCACGCGGAAGGTGGAACGGCGGAAATCGGCGTCCGAACGCGCGTATTGCAATTCGATGAGTCTGCGCGTCAGTTCGTCGCGCGGAAATTCCATGCCGGGGCGAAGAGAAATCGAAAGGCGGAAATATTCTTCGGGCGCGCCCAAGCCGTAAATGCACGAAACGGAAGCCACTACGATAACGTCGTTTCTCTCCATTAAAGCGCACGTGGCGCTGTTGCGCAGTTTATCGATTTCGTCGTTCATCGATAAATCTTTTTCGATATACGTATCGGTGGAAGGAACGTAACTTTCCGGCTGATAATAATCGTAGTACGAAACGAAATATTCCACGCGGTTTTCGGGAAAAAATTCACGGAATTCGTTGCAAAGTTGCGCGGCGAGCGTTTTGTTATGCGCAATTACCAGCGTGGGACGGTTGACGTTTTTTATCACGTTCGCCATGGTGAACGTTTTGCCGCTGCCCGTCACGCCGATGAGTACCTGCGTGCGCACGCCGTCGTTCACACCCTCCGTAAGTTTTTCAATGGCCTGCGGCTGGTCGCCTGTGGGCGCGTACGGCGCGTGCAGAATAAACGCCTTTGCCGCCGTTTGTTCTTCCGCGCGCATTCTTTCCGCCGCGTTTGCCGCCGCCCGATTTGTTTCCATCTCCCGTGCGCCCTCCTTTATTCACTGCCATGCAGATAGAATATTAACCGGCATGCAGATAAAAACGAACATTCGTTTGTAACCACCGTACTATTATACCACGCTTTAAAAAAAAAGGCAACGTTTCAAAGCGCCTTTTTCCGCGGTTTTTCTCCTTTTCTTCCGCATTTTTCGCCGCATTTTCCGCAACAATGCGATTGAACCGCCTCAATTGAAAATGCGGCGCAGAATAAAGCCCACCAGAAACGCCAGAATAGCGGAAGCCACCGATTTGAAAACGAGCAACGCTCTGTCGCGCTTTTTATTTTCCTTCTCGCGCGGAAAGCAAAAACCGCGCGCGCGCAGAGTAAACAGATACATCTTTTCGCCCTTGCGGTGCGAAAACAGCGTTTCGGCGTAATCGTCCTCTTTTAAATCTTCTAAAATTTTTTCAATCGCCGCCTCCGAAAGCCTGTCCTTTTGCGGAAACAAACGCGCGAAATCGGCGGCGGAAATCAGACTTTTTCCGTCGCCTTTACAAAGCGAATAAATCGCGTCCATAATTTTTTCTTCCCGTTTATTCAGCATAGGCGTTATTAAAACGGCACGGCGGAAAATCAGCCGAATATCAACCGAAAATCAGCCGGAATATTCCCGAAAGCGCGGCGGCGACAAGGCCGCCGCACGCTCCGCCGAAAAACGCATACCAGAACGCGGGCGACACCCGCCGCCACGCGGCGGGTTTTACGCACAGCGCCTGCGTTTCGTAATTTCTGCCCTTATCCAGCACGGAAATACAGTACGTACCGCCCTCGGCGTAACGCACGTCGATAAACCCTTCTTCGTTCAACGCGCGCACCGCGCGTTCGATTTCCTCTTTTTTTACGCCCAGCGCGGGCGGATACAGCGTTAAAAAATCGTCGTCGGAAAAAATTTCGTAGCCGTCCTCTTTACATTCGTCGTTCAGATACAACAGCATCGCCGCTTTTTTCGCTTCCGTCATCTTCGCTCCCTTGCCCGCGCTTTCCGCCATCTGCGTTCGCGCCGCTTCTGACTATATTATGCGCTCTAAGCGGCTTTTTCATTCCGAATTTTTCTTGTTTTTCCCCTTATATTTGTGTTTACGGCGGCGTTTTTCGCCGCTTTCGCCGCTTTTTCCGCCCGTCGCCCGGCTTTTTTCGCGGCAAGCAGTCGTTCCGCAAATTTTATTGCCGAACCCACGGGCAGTACCGTAGCGGCAAGCAACAGACTCGCCGCCAACTGCGTAAACGTAAGCGCCGTAGTGCGGAACAGCGTTCCTCCGAAGTATAACAGCGCTATCTGACAGGCGGACGTGGCGGCGATAAACAGCACGAACGATCCGCTGCCTTTCAAACGGGAAAACGGGTCGGGCGAATCCGTTCTTGCGTGAAACGCGCCGAACAACCCGGAAAATACGAACAGCGAGAAAAACGCCGTGTAAAAACGCGCCGTTCCCTTGTTTTCGGCAACCCCCGTGCTGAAAAACGCGGAAATACCGGGAATTTTTAAAAAGGCCATACACAGCAGCACGCAATACGCTCCGGTAGCCGCCACGCGGCGGGCGAGCGTTTTTGTCAGCACCGGTTCGGAAAGCGGTTTCGGCGGCCTGGTCATATCGCGCGGATCAACCTTTATTCCCGCAAAAGCAAGCGAGGCCAGCGTATCCATAATCATATTAATCCACAACATCTGCATCACCGTAATCGGCGTATCGTAGCCGATAAACGGCGCGATCATCGAAACGCCCACCGCGCACAGATTCATCGTTAATTGAAACACCACGAACTGCCGGATGCTTTTAAACACCCGGCGCCCGTACGCCGCCGCCTTTACCACCGAGGACAGATTGTCGTCGGTAATCACCACGTCGCCCGCTTCTTTGGCCACTTCCGTACCGGAGCCGAGCGCAAAACCCACGTCCGCTTTTTTCAGCGCCGCCGCGTCGTTGATGCCGTCGCCCGTCATGCCGGTAACGTAGCCGCGCCGCTTAGCCAGCGTTACCAATCGGCTTTTATCCGTGGGAAGCGCCCGCGCCACGATTTTCAGTCGGGGAAAAGCGTTCATCACCTCTTCGTCGGTCATTGCGGCAAGTTCGCTTCCCGTTACGATCAGCGGCGGCAAAGACGATTGACTTTCCCTGCCCGCCACGGGCAGAAACAACCCCGCTTCCTTTGCTATCGCCGTTGCCGTTTCCGCATGATCGCCCGTTATCATCACCACCTGCACGCCCGCCTTACGCAGATCTTCCACAGCGCCGCGTGCCTCTTTTCTCAGTTCGTCGGAAAGCACCGCCAGACCAAGCAGCGAGGCGTTTTCGGGCAAACCGCTTCCCGTTCCCGCCGACGTTGCGTTCTTATCATCGCCGTCTTCGCGCTTTTCTTCCAGGCAAGCCAGTGCGATCACGCGTTTGCCGAGCCGCGTTTGTTCGTGCAGTCGCTTTTCCGTTTCGCGCAGGGTAAAGGGGACGTTTCTTTCTCCGTCGAAATACGAGGAACAGCGCGGCAGAATCATTTCGGGCGCGCCCTGAAAATAGGTGACGCGCCTGCCGTCTGCATACGCAACCGAAACGAGCGCGTATTTGTTTTTTGCGTCGAATTTTTCGCGGTAAAGTTCCTTAGGTTCCGCGCCTTGCGCGGCGGCGCCTTGTTCCGCCGCGCCGCCGTATTCTTTCAAAGCCGCACGAAGCGCGCGGTCGGCGGCGTTTCCGCCGTCTTCGGCGTTTCCGCCGTTCAAACAAGCGCACGCGGCGAGTTTTTTTCCCAGAAGCCGCGGCAGTTTTTCGGGAGACAGCGCCTCTCCCCCGCCCGTAATCACCTGCGTAACCGCTGCCGTTCCTTTGGTAAGCGTACCCGTTTTGTCGGTGAATAAAATCTGCATGCCGCCCGCCGCTTCGATCCCCGCCGCGCGCTTTACCAAAACGTTGTCCTTCGCCATTTTCACGCGGTTGGAAGAGAGTACCACCGCGATCATCATCGGCAAGCCCTCGGGCACAGCCACAACCACTACCGCAATGGCAAGCGTCAACGCGTGCATCAGATAGGAAAACGCCGTCAGCGGACTTGCAAAATCGGCTTTGATCAGCGCCGGATTCATATTGTTGTCTAAAAAGAACGCGTTGAACAGATCGGCTATCGCCACCAGCGCCGCCGCCGCGTACCCCAGGCGCGAAAGCGTATTTGCCAGCCTCGTTAATTTACGCTTTAACGGACTGTCGCTTTTATCCTCTTTCAGCGCCGACGCCATTTGTCCGTAAAACGTGCGTTCGCCCACCGCGCCGACGCGGATCACCGCCTCGCCCGCGGTAATCACGCTGCCCTCAAACACCTTTTCGCGGCGCGAAAAACCTTCCGCGCCGCGTAAGACTTCGGGCGTTTTTTCCGTTTCCGCGCTCTCGCCCGTCAGCGGCGATTGCGAAACGGTAAGTTTCCCGAAAAGCACCGTCCCGTCGGCGGGGACGCGTTCGCCCGCTTCTAAAAGAAGAATATCGCCCACCACCAGTTCGGAAACGTTCACCGTCAGCGTTTTCCCTTCGCGCCGCACGCGACACACCGCGTTTTCGCTCTGCGCCATCAACGCTTCGAACGCCGACTCGCTGCCGTATTCCGATACGGTGGAAACAAACGTGGAAACAAAAACGGCAACGGCGATTCCAACCGTTTCGGTAACGTTGCGGCTTTTGATTAAAAACAGCAGATTGATCGCCAGCGCGATTAATAAAATACGGATAATCGGATCGGAAAAAGAAGAGAGATATTGGTGGAAAAATCCTTTTCTTTTACGTTTTTTCAATGTGTTTTCGCCGTGTCGTTCGCGGGAAGAAAGCACTTCCTTTTCGCTGAGGCCGTACAAATCTTTCCCGGCGGTAAACGGTTTTTCGTATGCGTTCGCAGGCATAATCCCCTCCGTTTGTCGTTTTGACGTATTCTTTTTGAAGTATTCTGTTTATCGTATGCAAAAGCCGTTCTCTTTATGAAAAAAAGCGAGAGAAAAACCGCGCGAATAAATATCCACCTCCTAAAGCGTCTAACTTTAGTTAAATACTCGTGGGGAATTCAGAAGAATTAAATTCAATATAAGCAAATAGCGAGTTCGTAAAAGGATTGGGCGAGAGCGCAGTTCCCATAGGGATTAAAAGTACATCTTTATAGAATTGCGCTTTCAAACGATGATTAGTTCACGGGAAATACTCCCGTGAACTTTTTTAACGTTTTGCGGCGCGTAGAAAACTTAACGGAAAATCACGGAAGAAAACGAAAACGGCGTTTGTAAACTATCCGACGGCGTTTTTTTATATTACGGGCGTTATACCGAAAAGGTAAAACACGTTGTATAGCCTAAAAAAATCTTACAAGTTTATTTGTTTTTATGTTAATTTATTGTTGCAAAACAAAAAAGTATGTGATATAATATAAACGAACATTCGGTTTTTAAAAGAGGGTTGCTAATGAGAACGGTCAACGAAGAATTGCACGGAAAAAAGAAGATCGAACTGATGGAGCGCTGTTTCGAATGCTATGCGGAATACGGCTTGAACAACGTAGGGATAAAAGGGCTTTCCAAATTCTGCGGCGTTTCGCCTGCTAACCTGTACGGGTATTTCAACGATCTTGACGACCTTATTATCCAAGCCACCGAGCATTGTATGAGTAAAGTCGAAAACGAGTTTATGTCTCTTGCGCCGAAGGGAGCGGACGATCTGGAACGGTTCATCAGCGAAGTACCTTATTGGACGGCAGAACGGCACGGCAAAAAATACAGACTGATGTATCAGATTTACACCAACCCCAAATACCGGGAATACGGAAAGAAATTTTTCGAGGGCGTCAATCAACGCTATTCCGAATATGCCGACAGCCTTGTAAATATTTTGAAGATTCCCTCAGACGTCCTCCGCCCGATGATTTTCGTCTTTGTGCGCGCTTGCGTGCATTACGCTTTATACGAGGACGAATTCTATTTGCAGGAACAACTCAGGTTCTTAAAGCAAAGCATCGCTCTCTTGTACGAAAAATTTAAATCTCAAGCATAAACTGAAACAAACGGCAAAATCGTAATACTGCCTAATAAGCATGTTTTATACAATAAAAAATATAAATATATTCGTATATATTTATATAAATATATTCGTATATATTTTTCTTTATAAAGACGAAATTTGCGAAAGACAAAATACGGCGTACTTTTAAGAGAGAATTAAAAATAAAGCAGAAAACAGGAGGAAACATTTTGAAAAAAAAATTTGCTATCACGTCGCTCGCTTTTGTATTGCTTACGTGCGTGCTTTTGCTCGCTTCTTGTAGCTGTAAGCATACATATTCCGAGTGGCAAACAACCAGAGAGGCTACCTGTACCGAGGCGGGTGAGAAAACGCGCACCTGCTCAAAATGCAACGACGTTCAGACGGAAACGGTTTCGGCTCTCGGTCACGATTTGGGAGCCCTTATCCCGTCAAAAGAGCCGACTTGTACCGAGGACGGCTACACCGAGCACTATCATTGTGCAAGATGCGGAAAAGATTTTGCACAAAGCGGCACGGAAATTGAGGCAAAAATACCCGCAAGCCACAAGCTTGAGTTTGTTGCCGAGGTTGTGTCCTGCACGACTAACGGAGTGGCGGCGCACGACCATTGTACCGTCTGCGGCAAAAACTTCATAGGCGGTGTTGAAAAGACCGACAACGAGCTTAAAACAGCTCCCGTAAATCATACGCTTGAGTTTATTGCCGAGGTTGACGCTACCTGCACCTCGGGCGGCGTTCTTGCACACGACCGTTGCAGCGTTTGCGGTAAGAACTTCATTGCAGGTGTGGAAGAAACGGACGACGAGCTTAAAACGGACGCGCTCGGACACAACTATTATACGGTTGAAGCACTTGACGCTACCTGCACGACCGACGGAGCTATCGCGCATCTGCATTGTGACGGTTGCGGCTCAAATATCGTAAAAGGTGTTGAAAAGACCGCGGGCGAGCTTAAAATACCCGCAAGCCACAGTCTTGTAACCGTTTCGGGAGCCGAGAAGACCTGCACGACCGACGGAGTGATAGAGCACGAGCGTTGCACCGTTTGCGGTAAGTGCTTTATTGACGGTGTAGAAAAGACCGATAGCGAGCTTAAAATATCCGCAGGTCACGAGCTTGAAGACGTTGCCGAGGTTGCAAAGACCTGTACAACCGACGGAGTTTTAGCACACGAGCATTGTACCGTTTGCGACAAAAACTTTATTGACGGCGTGGAAAAGACCGACGACGAACTTAAAATTGAAACAACCGGTCACATCTACGGCAATCTTATACAGGAAAGTGGCAAGAAAGACCACTATCAATGCTCTGTCTGCGGCAAGTATTTTGACGCAGATCATAACGAGATAACCGTTTTGGAACTTCCCTCGGATCATACCTTCGGTGCGTGGACCGCAAAAGTACCCGAAACCTGTACAACCAACGGAATGAAGGGCTATTATACCTGCTCCGACGCATCGTGCGCGGGCAAATATTTCGATATTGACTACAACGAAATAGACGATTTAACCATTCCCGCCGCGCACAAATGGTCTGCCGAGCCCGAATACAACTTCTCGGAGCACTATTTTGTCTGCACGGTATGCTCCTATGTAGAAGAATATGTGGACCACGACCTGACGACAGAGTACGTCAAGGAAAACGGTCAGTGGTACGAGTACCAGAAATGCAAGGCTTGTGCCTACAAGACCGAGAGATCTGCGTTTGACAAGATTGCCGACATTACCCCCATAAGAAGCTTTCTTGTAGACCGATACGATCTGTACATGTTCTATATGTCCGTGCTTTACGAGAACGACTCGACCTCGGAGGATAGCATCATATCGTATATAGATACCGACGCATTTTACGATATGGTACAGGAGCTTAAAAAGGCGGGCGTATTCCCCGTTACGAAAACCGTTACGCTCTCCATGCGCAACTTCACGAAGGACGTAGAGATAACCTTTGACCTTCACAGCGAGGAAGCGGTGCCCGAATATACCGTATATCAAAAGGGCTATCTTACGGATCTTGGCGATATAAGATTCAAATTCGTGTCCAACAGCGGATACACCTCGGGCTATACATCCCTCTCATACATGACGGTAACGGACGACGGCGGCTTTAACCCCGACTACGACTTTGCAGACGGCGACAAGGTCTACACCATCTCGTTCACATACGACGAGGAGGAATACGCCCTCTCCTTTACCTACGTAAACAGGAAGGTCGTAAGAAAGATATCGACTTACGACGACAAGGTAAACCTCGGCGAGTATCCCGAGATAAGAATAGAATATACCGACGATACCACAAGATATACCGATGCGCTTTCCGCGTTTGATATGACCGACGGCGCGTTTGACAAGGATACCGTCGGCAAGTATACCTTTACTCTCAAATCAAAGGACGGCTTTGCCACGGAAACCTTTACCGTCGAGGTCGTTGACCCGAGGAGCATATCGGGCGTTGACGGCAACGTATATATGGCACTCGGCGAGGGCACGTTTAAGGTCAAGGTTCAGTATAACGACGGAACGGAGGAATACCTTACCTTAACGCCCTATGCGATAATCAACCCCGACTGTTATAACAGCGGAAACCCATTTGATAACACGACGGTTGGCTCATATGAAGTCACCGCAAGGATAAAGGGCTTTGACACGTACCTTTGCATAAACGTCTACGACCCCGAAAACTTATCGGCAATTTATATATACGTTACGTTTGATACGCCGATACTGTGCGAGGTTGACGCGGAAGGCAACGTGATATTAGACGCCACCTATTTATATATATGTGCAAAGCTGAATGACGGCACCGAGGAGTACGTTCAGCTGGGCCCGGATATGTGGACCGCAAGCATGGGCGAGGACGGCAAGTCCGGCACCATAACCGTAACCTACAAGGGCGCTATAACCTCTTTCGAGTTCAAGATAGCCGAAAAGGACGTTTCCGTTTTCTCCGTCTGCACCAAAGAAAGCGGCAACGTACGTGAGATACTCGCAAAAGACAAGGTTCTGGACGGATATTTCTTAAAGGTTTCAGCATACGACGGCGGCTACTACTACGTCCCCTTAACGTCGGATATGTTCTATCTCGGCTCGGAAAAGTTCGATATGAGTTCGTCGGAAAACGGCTGGTATGACGTCAGGGTAGAATACGGAGGCAAGCTTACCTCCGACAGAATATCCTTGATTATTTACTCGGACAGCGACGTTTTGCAGTCGTTCAGCGGCGGCGACGACACGGCAATTTGCGGCAGTTACGAATACGTTATGTCGCAGATTGAAAAAATGTACTTCTACTATTATGAGTACGTACATTTCTCCGCATATTTGCCGATTTACAGCGAGAGGGTAGACTTTAATGACGTTACCGTCGGCGACGTGTCCGAATACGACTTTACAAAGCCAGGCGAGGTAAAGATACCGCTTACCTACAAAGACGCAACCTACACGCTTGAGCTTATGCTCATACCCGACCTCTCACTCTACGAGAGCGAGGAATACACGATGGAGTGTTGGGGCGAAATCTTCGCGGCGCAAGTTTACGATATGGGCTATATCGTATATAGAGGAAGCACCTATACCTTCGAAATTTTCGATGAGGCAAACGGTATTTACAATATTGACGACGACCTCTACTTCATAAACGAGGATGAAAAAGCATTCGTCCGCTTCAGAGGCTCCATGCTCGGAGTTGAGCCGACGGTTTACTTCTTCCAGGGCTATAAGGTTGAAATTTACACCAAAAACGGCGTATCCTATGCGGATATATACGAGCCCTACGATGAAGATTACGACTACAACTCGACAAGCGAGTGCGTACTCGGCGACGGCACCGTTGAATTACAGGGAATGATTCTCTCGGTTGTTCCCGGTACAAACGAGCTTACCGTCTATATCGAAGGCGAAACGGTTTACACCTACGTCGAGGACCATTCCTCCTGGAAGTTCGTCTACCAGTTCAATGACAACGGTAAGATCTATCTCTTCAACGTAACAACCGACCCCGACACAAGCGAGGAAACAAAAGAGTTTTTAACTTATGCCGAGTGGAAACAGACCGATAACGTCGTAAGCATTATCGTTGACGGCAGACCCGAAATGATCTTCTCCGTCGATGATAAAGGCAACCTCACCCCGATAGGATAACAAAAGCCGGATAAATCTTAAAAAATAATTATGAAAAAATTCGTTTCTTTTTTAATTATTATTTTGATAATAATAACTCTTTCGCCTGCAATGACGGGTTGTTCGGGAGAATCCTCGAAAGACGTGACCGGTATCTACGGACTGGAAAGAATGTTTTATAAATACGTAGTGGGGTCATCCGTAGACGAAACCTATAATTTTGCGGGTAAGTATGATTATTATATTCTGGTGATGTATAACGACAATACGGGAAAAGTCATTATAAAACCCGAGGACGGAGAGGAATCATCGTATTCTGTAACTTACATGGTCGCATACAAAGAAGACGAACCCGACGTTGTGAAAAGCGTATGCGTCTCGGGATTTTTACTGCCGCAATACGAACTTGTTGACGACGCACCCGTTCTGACGTTTACCGAAACGGAGGAAACAACGTTCATATTCGTTCCGATAATTAACGAACTGACTTACAGAAAATATGACGTCAGCGACCTCATAAACACGGGAACCAAAACCACAAATCTTTTGGAATTCACCAGATTTACAATGAAAACGACGGATAAACAGATCGAAAAGGCTAAATCAAGGCAGATCGAAAGAAAAGATGTTCGTAGTTCAAATATCAAGCATCCCGTATAGGTGGCTTTTAACGACCAAGAAAAAGGGCGCAGGCGAATAGCTTGCGTCTTTTTTTCTGATGTTGCCACCGCAAGGGTGGCTTTTGATTATAGTGAAAAGGTAAGAGGCAAAAGTGAAAAAGTAGGGCGGGGCGTCGGGAATTGAGAAATACGCATATCCCATTATACCATACAACGTATCGTTTGCACCAAGTATGCCGCCGACAGATAAAGTCTGTCCTTCAACTGTCGCTAAGTTATTGTCGGTATAAACCATATTGGCTTTACTCATACAGTTGTTTATATATGGGTTAACAAACTGTCCCGTAGGATTATCGGCAACAGCTACTCTCTCACTGTTATCTGACGCACAAAAATAAAGATAATATTTACCGTCTTTATAAATAGAGTCGGGAGCAAACAATAACGGACTTCCTTCTTTTTTCAATTGTTTGTTTTTGCGAATATTCTCAATGCACCGTTTCGGATGTTTTACGGCAATTTTCATTTCAAGTTTCATAAGTTGAGCAAGCGTTGGCGAATCTTTAGGAATTACTTGCGGCTCACTATTATTTCCATACCAAGAAACTTGCTTCGCATTAAAAATCTCGTCGGAAACTTCCCGGTTTTCCATATCATACGTGCTTGCGGTTATATAACGATCGTTGCAATACATAAAAGAATTTACGTCAAGACTGCCGTAAATATACAGTTTCCCGTCAGGCATTACCCTTGCTTCAGGATCGGGTATATGAATCGATACGGGCAATACCGGATTTCTTCGGTTATGATAACAATTCGTTTCCACAAACAACCTCTATTCTAAAATTTTATGCATACCGCTTGCTACCGTTTGGTTTTTGCCGTTCGGCAATTTAATTTCAGCAGTGCAATTACTCGGTACGGTTACGGTATAAACCGTCTTCCCCTCCTTTCTCTCCCAACCGCTTTCAACGAGTCCGTAAACGCTTTGATACCACATGATTCTTGATTATACGGAACAGGTCGAAAAATTAAAAAAGGGGAAATCCCCCTCAAAACTTGTTATCGACGTGAGCAATTACGTCCAGCACCATTTATCCGAACCTATCGACGTAGAAGCTCTTGCAAAATCGATGTTTTTAAGCAGGACTTATTTAGCGACTAAATTCAAAAAGGAATCGGGCACAACGCTGACCGATTTTATCCTGAAAGAAAAAGTGGAAGAAGCCAAACGACTTTTACGTTACACCGATAAGCACGCAACCGCTATCGCCGTCTATCTCGGCTTTTCCTCGCAAAGTCACTTTGCAAACGTATTCAAAAAGTACACGGGCAAGACACCAAGCGAATACAGAAAACTACACACCAAATAAAATTGCTGAATTCACATGGTAATAAACACAAAAACAACGAGCTGCCGCAAAAACAATTGCGACAACTCCTCTGTTTACGAACTTGCTGTTTGTTTCTAATTTTTAATTTATTCCCAAGGATATTTACCTTGTGTTAAACTTGTTATGTCCTCTTCCATGGGACACCTCCTGTATTATAATTTTGTGCGATTGTCAGTCGCTCTTATTATATTACAGGACTTTTTATTTGTCCATAGTTTAAGCTCTTTATCCACTCGCTCGGCGAGTGGATTTCTTAGACATAAAAAACGTTCTTCCCCTATTGCGGAAAAGAACGTTTTTATCGTTTCGCGTCGCTCGTTTATCGCGGCGTTTTACGTCTTTTTACGTCTTATGCCTCGCGCGGATTTACTATTTTCACGCCGTTATCGTCCGCGTCGATTTTCACCTCGTCGCCCGGCAGGAATCTGCCCGCCAGAAGTTCTTTGGCAAGGGGCGTTTCCACCGTTTGCTGAATATACCGCTTTAACGGCCGCGCGCCCAGCACGGGGTCGTACCCGTTCTCCGCAAGATACGCGCACGCCCTGTCGGTTACGGTTAACGTAAGTCGCTTTTCCGACAACCGCTCTTTCAGCGACGATACGAACAGCCGCACGATTTTTTCGATTTCGCCCTTTTGCAGAGGTTTGAAAATCACCGTTTCGTCCAGACGGTTTAAAAATTCGGGGCGAAACGAAGTTTTCAACAACCCTTCCACTTCGCTTTTCGCCGCGGCGGAAAGATTGCCGTTTTCGTCGATTCCCTCTAAAATAGCGGGCGAGCCGAGGTTTGACGTTAAAATAATCACGGTGTTTTTAAAGTTGACCGTGCGCCCCTGCCCGTCGGTGATACGCCCGTCGTCCAACACCTGCAACAACACGTTGAACACGTCCGGATGCGCCTTTTCCACCTCGTCGAACAATACTACGCAATACGGGTGCCGCCGCACCGCCTCGGTGAGTTGTCCGCCTTCGTCGTACCCCACGTATCCGGGAGGCGCGCCGATCAGACGGGAAACGGAATATTTTTCCATATATTCGCTCATATCGATTCGCACCATGTTCTTTTCGTCGTCGAACAGGCACTGCGCCAACGTTTTGGCAAGTTGCGTTTTGCCCACGCCCGTAGGGCCTAAGAACAAGAACGAGCCTATGGGGCGGTTAGGGTCGGCAATTCCCGCGCGCGAACGCAGAATGGCGTTTGCCACCGCGTCCACCGCTTCGTCCTGCCCCACCACGCGAAGGTGCAGGGTATCGGCAAGGCGAAGCAGTTTTTCGCGCTCGCCCTGAACGAGTTTCGCTACGGGAATGCCCGTGCGCTTCGCCACGATTTCGGCAATTTCCTCTTCCGTTACCTTATCGTGCAGAAGCGAACCGCCGCCGTCCGCCGCGCCGTCCGCCGCCGCCTTTTTCTCGCTGTCTTCCAGTCGTTTTTTCAGTTGCGGAATCGTGCCGTACTGCAATTCGGAAGCCTTTTGCAAATCGTATTCGCGCTGCGCTTTTTCCAACTCCGCCGAAGCCTTTTCCAATTCTTCGCGGAGCGACTGCACCAAAGAAATATCCCGCTTTTCCGCTTCCCAGCGCGTGGAAAGCGCGGCGTATTTTTCCTTCATTTCCGCAAGTTCGTTTTCTATTTCTTTTAAATGTTCTTTCGAAGCGGCGTCGGTTTCTTTCGAAAGCGCGTTCTTTTCTATTTCCAGTTGCATCGTTTTTCTGGAAAGCGCGTCCATCTCTTCGGGGCTGGATTCCATCTGCGTGCGTATCGTGGCGCACGCTTCGTCCACAAGGTCAATGGCTTTATCGGGCAGGAATCTGTCCGTTATATATCTGTCGGAAAGAGTGGCGGCGGCAATCAGCGCGTTGTCCTGAATTTTCACGCCGTGAAACACTTCGTACCTTTCTTTTAAACCGCGAAGAATGGAAATAGTGTCTTCTACCGTGGGTTCTCCCACTAAAACGGGTTGAAATCTGCGTTCCAGCGCGGGGTCTTTTTCGATGTATTTGCGGTATTCGTCCAACGTGGTAGCGCCTATGCAGTGCAATTCGCCGCGCGCCAGCATAGGCTTTAACAGATTGCCCGCGTCCATCGCGCCGTCCGTTTTCCCCGCGCCCACGATGGTGTGCAATTCGTCGATAAAAAGTATGATTTTGCCGTCGCTCTTTTTCACTTCGGCAAGCACGGCTTTTAAGCGCTCCTCGAACTCGCCGCGGAATTTCGCGCCTGCGATCAGCGCGCCTAAATCCAGCGAAAACACCTTTCTCTCTTTCAGCGAATCGGGCACGTCGCCCTTCATGATACGTATGGCAAGCCCTTCGGCAATCGCCGTTTTGCCCACGCCCGCTTCGCCGATCAGCACGGGGTTGTTCTTGGTTTTACGCGACAAAATTCTGATCACCGAACGGATTTCTTCGTCCCGCCCGATCACAGGGTCGAGTTTGTGTTGCCGCGCCCGTTCCACCAGATCGCTGCCGTATTTGTTTAAAACGTCGTAGGTATCCTCGGGATTTTCGCTGTCCACCCGGCTGTTTCCGCGCACGGAAGCGAGTTCGCGCAGGAACGCGTCTTTTTCTATGCCCGCCTCGCGGAAGAGTTTTTTCACCGCGCTTTCGCCTTTATCGAAAAACGCAAGAAACAAATGCTCCACCGATACGTACGAATCGCCCATCTGTTCCGCCGTGCTCTGCGCGCTTTCCAACAAATCGTTCAACGCGCGCGAAACGTATTTTTCTCCGCCCGAGACTTTGGGAAGCCGCGCGATTTCGCCGCGCGTCTTTTCCGTTAACGCGGGCACGTTTACGTTCAGCCTTGTCAGCAACGTGGCGATCAGCCCGTCTTTATCGGCGCAAAGCGTAAACAATAAATGCAACTGCGAAATTTCCGCGTTGCCGTATTCGGTTGCCATACGCTGCGCGCCTATCAACGCCTCCGAAGATTTTTCGGTAAATTTTTTCATATCCATAATTCTGCCCTCCCCGTTCGAAATTCAAAGCGATAACGCGCCGCGCGTCGCCCGCCTATTTTCCGTGCGGTTTTTCGTTATCCGCCCGCGCTTTTCGCTTTTTTTATTTTGTTCTTTCTTTTCAATGTTATTTGTACCCCCCGTTATCCTTATTTAAACGTTTCGCCGCAACTTTTCGTAAAATATTCCGTATAACCTAAGGGCATGCGTCCCTTACGCAGTTTTTTCGTATTTATTGTACACGCGCGACAAAAGAAAAATATTTTTTGTTCTTTCGCGCTCTTTTTCGTTTACATTTTTGCGATTTTCCTGTAAAATAGAAAATAGAGCGGTTGCCTGACGGTTTTGATTTTTTCGTTTTTACGGCAATACTTCACGGGGCAATACTACTATAACGCGCATATACGCGCCGCGCCCGTCGTTTCGCGAGAAGCCTCGGTTCAACCGCGCGGCAAGGAGAGATTACGCTATGATAGCAAGGGTGGAAAGTTACGCGTTGTTCGGTTTAGAAGGCGTGCCCGTTACGGTGGAAGCGGATATTTCCAAAGGAATACCTTCTTTCGATATGGTGGGTTTGCCCGACGCCGCCGTGAAAGAATCGCGCGAACGCGTGAAAAGCGCGGTGAAAAACAGCGGACTTTTATTTCCGAATCACAAAATCACCGTAAACTACGCCCCTGCATACGTAAAAAAAGAAGGTTCCGCTCTCGATCTTGCCACCGCCGTTTCTCTTCTGAAAGGCGAAGGCGTTTTGCAGGCGGATACCGACGGCATTATCTTTTTAGGCGAACTTGCCCTCAACGGCGATCTGCGCCCCGTGCGCGGCGTTCTGCCCGCCGTGATTTCCGCGCGGGAAAAGGGTTACAAAACGTTTATCGTGCCCGAAGGCAACGAAAAGGAAGCGGGATACGTGGGCGGCGTTACCGTGTACGCGGCGAAAAATTTACGCGCCGTGGTAGACCATCTTTCCGCGCTGTCTCTCCTTTCCCCCGTGCAAAGCGAGCCGTTCCGATCGGGCGGAGATTCCCCCTTCAACGGCGAAACGGAGCGCGGCGTTTCGCCGCACGATTTATCGTTCGTAAAAGGGCAGGACGTTGCCAAGCGCGCCCTGGAAGTGGCGGTGGCTGGCGGGCATAACATTCTGTTCGTGGGGCCTCCCGGCAGCGGAAAAACCATGCTCGCCCGATCGATTCCCACGGTACTTCCCGATCTTTCGTTCGACGAGGCGTTGGAAATCACCAAAATCCACTCGGTGGCGGGAACGCTGGGCGAAAGCGGCATAGTAACGGAACGGCCGTTCCGCACGCCGCACCATACGGCAACCACCGTTTCGCTCTGCGGCGGCGGCAACAAAACCGTGCATCCCGGCGAAATTTCGCTTGCGCACGGCGGCGTGCTGTTTTTAGACGAATTACCCGAATACAAACGTTCCACGCTGGAAGCGCTGCGTCAGCCGCTGGAAGACGGCGTAATCACCGTTTCCCGCGCGGGCGGCACGGTGACTTATCCCGCTTCGTTTATGCTGTGCGCCAGTATGAATCCCTGCCCCTGCGGCAACTACGGCTCTTCTTCGCGCCAATGCACCTGCACGCCTTCCGAAATCAAACGCTACCGCGCCAGAATTTCGGGTCCTCTGCTCGATCGTATCGATATTCAGGTGGAAGTGGACGGCGTGACGTACGACGATTTATCGGGCGGCGGCAGCGGCGAAACCAGCGCGGAAGTGAAAGAGCGCACCGACCGCGCCCGCTCTATTCAGCGCGAGCGTTACGCGGGCGAACACGTTACCACAAACAGCGAGATGAACGAGAACGATATTAAAAAATATTGCCGCTTATCCCGCGAATGCGACGATATCCTGCGCGAAGCGTTTACGTCGCTACGTTTATCCGCCCGTGCGCGTTCGCGTATTTTAAAAGTAGCGCGCACCATCGCCGATCTGGCGTTGGAAGAAGAAATCCTGCCCGAACATATTCTGGAAGCGGTTTCGTACCGCACTTACGGCGCGGAAGAGGAGTAAAAACAGAGGAGAAAAAGCATGCAATCGTATTCCGCCGAAGAACGCGCTTTCCTGTGGCTGGACGCCTTTTCCCTGCCGCTCGCGGAAAAAAACGCGCTGCTGAAAATAGCGGGGAGCGCCGTGAATCTTGTAAAAAATTGCGCGGAAATTTTGGAAAAAACGGTTAAACACAATGATTCGGGCGTATATAAAGATATGGTTGACTCTTTAAAGGACGACCGTTTTTATAAAAACGCAACCGCCGCAACGCAAGAACATGGCGTTACCGCCTATCCTCGCGTATCCGAAGGATTTTTCGAAGCGTGGAAAGACTTGCCTCAGCCGCCTCTCGTGCAATACGAAAAAGGCAACGCCGCGCTGAAAAACCGCGATAAATTCGTTATTGTCGGTTCGCGCAGAACGAACAGCGACACAATGAAGCGCACGCGGACGATCGCCGCGGACCTTTCCGATTGTTTTACGGTGGTAACGGGCAATGCGGACGGCGCGGACGAAGCCGCGCTTTCCGGCGCGGAGCAAAACGGCGGAGGTATTTCCGTTCTGGCGGGCGGATTGTGCGCCCTCGAAAACGCGCGGTGCGATTTTTCGAAAAACCTGTACGTCTCCGAACATCCGTATTTTACCCCTGTCCGAACGTTTTCGTACGAAAGGCGTAATTTACTTCTTGCCGCCCTGGGCAAAGGCGCGCTGATCGTCAGCGCGGGAGAAAAAAGCGGCGCGTTGATTACGGCGCGATACGTCAGGCAGGGAAAAAAGCCGCTGTTCGCCTTTCCGTATTCCCCCGAAGCCGCGGCGGGGCGCGGATGCAACCGTTTAATCAAGGACGGCGCGTACCTGACGGAGTGCGCCGACGACGTCTTTGAAAAACTAAGCGTATCGCGCGGAGACAAGATACGCGCAAACGGTGCGGAAAAGACGAAAACGGTTTTATCGGGCGACGAAAAAACGGTGTACGAGGCGTTGAAAGATACGGGAAAAGCCAACGTAAACGCCCTCTGCCGCGTAACGGGCTTGCCCGTATGGAAACTTTCGGGCGTGATCGCCGCGCTGGAAGTGAAAGGCGTTTTAACGCGCACGGGCGGAAACTTCGTTTGCCTCGTTTAATTCCTTTTGCGTTTTATTCTTTGCGGTTTTTCTTCCTCTGTTCAACGGTTGATTGTTCGCAAAAATATTACGGAATAAGATAAAAAAATCAGAAAAAAAATTACTACTCTAAAAAAAAGGCAAAAAAACAAAATGGATCTTATCATCGTAGAATCTCCTTCAAAAGCAAAGACGATATCGAAATACCTCAAAGGCAAATACAAGGTAGACGCATCCGCGGGGCATATCCGCGACCTGCCCGTACATTCCCTGGGCGTGGACGTTAAAAACAACTTCGAGCCGCGCTACGTGAACGCCGAGGGGAAGGAAGAGTTAATCAGACGCTTGCAGGAAGAGACGAAAAAAGCCGACCACGTATTTCTCGCCACCGACCCCGACCGCGAAGGCGAGGCTATTTCGTGGCACTTGCAGACGGTGCTCGGCTTAAACGAGAAGGAAAAAAACCGCATCGAATTCAACGAAGTTTCGCAAAAGGCGGTGGAAAAGGCGCTTACCCGGCCGCGCGCCATCAACTACAACCTTGTGGACGCGCAGCAGGCGCGCCGCGTGCTTGACAGGCTGGTGGGGTACAAACTTTCCACGTTGCTCAATCACAAAATAGAAAGCGAAAGCGGCGACAAAACGCTTTCCGGCGGGCGGGTGCAGTCGGTGGCGCTCCGCCTGATTGTGGAACGCGAACGGGAGATAGAGGCGTTCGTCCCCAAAGAATACTGGAATATCACCGCGCTTCTCAGCGATACTTTAAAAAAATACGCGCCTTTCAAAGCCGCGCTGGAAAAGAAAAACGGTAAAAAATACAAGCCGTCTTCCAAAGAGGAAACGGACGGCGTTCTCGCCGCGCTGAACGCAGGAAAATTCACGGTGACGTCGATGAAAAAATCGGTGGTGAAAAGCCACGCGCCCGCGCCGTTCACCACCAGTTCCATGCAACAGGAAGCCTCGAACAAACTCGGCTTTACCGCGCCCGAAACGATGAGCCTTGCGCAGCATTTGTACGAAGGTATCGGTACGGAAAACGGCGACCACGTCGCGTTTATCACCTATATGCGTACGGACTCCGTGCGTATTTCTTCCGACGCGCAGCAAAGCGCGCTTGCGTATATCCGCTCTGTATACGGCGAGGATTACGCGCCCGAAAAGCCCAATTATTATTCCACGAAAAAAGACGCGCAGGACGCGCACGAAGCGGTACGCCCCATCGACGTTTCGATGACGCCCGAAAAGGCGAAAACTTTGCTCGATAAAAAACACTATTCGCTGTACAAACTCATTTACGAACGGTTTCTGGCTTCGCAGATGGCGGAGGCGAAATACAACAGCACGCAGATGGAGATAGAAAATTCTTCGTATACCTTCAAGGCAAGCGGAAAAATCATGCTCTTCCCCGGATACACCGCCGTCTACCGCGAAACGGAAGCGAAAAAAGAGGACGACGATTCTGCGGAATCTTCCGAACTGCTGCCCGATCTGAAACAGGGAGAAACGGTAGACTGCGAAAAGATTACCACCGAGCAGAAATTCACCAAACCGCCCCTGCGCTATACGGACGCATCGCTGGTGAAAGCCATGGAGGAAAAAGGCATCGGTCGCCCTTCCACTTACGCTACCATTATCGCCAAACTCAACCAGAAATACGTGAAGAAAGAGGGCAAATACATGAAGCCCGTGCCCGTATCGTACGCCGTGTGCGATATGTTGGTAAAATGCTTCCCCGACGTGATGGACGTCGGCTTTACCGCCGGCATGGAAACCAAGTTGGATAAAATAGAAGAAGGCGGTCAGAAATGGCAGAACGTCATCGCCGATTTCTACCCCGAATTCGAAAAAAATTTAAAAAACGCCTCTACCTACGGCGACGAACTGACGGAAATAAAATGCGAAAAATGCGGCAGACCCATGATCCGCCGCAACGGAAAATACGGCAAATACCTCGCCTGTTCCGGCTATCCCGAATGCCGCAACATCGTAAGCGAAAGCGAACAGGAAATTTCCGCCGTTCCCTGCCCCAAATGCGGCGAAAATATGGTGGTAAAAACGGGAAAATTCGGAAAATTTCTCGCCTGCCCCAACTATCCGGACTGTAAGACCACCCGCCCCTACCCCGAGGAAAACGGCGAGGAAAAATTCTACGGCGTCTGCCCCGAATGCGGTTCGCCCATGTCGCAGAAAAAGACGAAAAAAGGAAAAATTTTCTACGGCTGCTCCGCTTATCCCGATTGCAGATTTCTTTCGTGGGATATTCCCACGGGCAAAAAATGCCCTAAATGCGGCGGCGCGATCGTGCGCACGGCGCGCGGATATATCCGCTGTTCCAATAAAGAATGCAATTATAAAGAAGGCAAGGCAACCGATAACAACGCGCAGAACGCGGCGCGGGGAGACGAGAACAGGGCTTTTGCCAAACGGAATTTCACGCCTCTGCAATCGGAAGATTTCGACGCGCCGCCTTTGATGGACGAACCTGTATACGGCGATGACGAATAACGATCGAACAACGGAAAAAATAAAAAACGCGCGCGTAAACGTGATCGGCGCGGGACTTGCGGGTTGCGAAGCGGCATATTATCTCGCAAAGCGGGGCGTAAAGGTGACGCTGACGGAGATGAAACCGGAAAAATACACTCCCGCGCACAAAAGTCCGCTGTTTTGCGAGTTGGTGTGTTCCAATTCGTTAAAGAGCAACGACGTATACGCCAACGCGTGCGGACTGTTGAAAGAAGAAATGCGGCTTTTCGGCTCTCTTACGATGCAGGCGGCGGAAAACAGCGCCGTGCCCGCGGGCGGGGCGCTAGCGGTGGACAGAGAAAAATTCGCCGCGTACGTTACCGATAAAATCCGCGCAGAGAAAAATATTACGGTAGAAACAGGAGAAGCGCGCGCCATTCCAGACGTATCGGGAAGCGATTACGCGTTTATTGCCACAGGTCCGTTGACGGCGGACGAACTTGCCGCCGATATCGAAAAAAAGACGGGAAAAAATCTGCATTTTTACGACGCTTCCGCGCCCGTGATCGCCGCGGATTCCGTCGATTATTCCCACGCCTTTACACAGGACAGGTACGATAAAGGCACGGGCGATTACGTAAACTGCCCGTTAACGAAAGAGGAATATTACGATTTCGTTTCGGCGCTTGTTTCCGCAGAAAAAGCGACGTTGCACGAGTTTGAGAAGGGCGAGATTTTCGAAGGCTGCATGCCGATAGAGGTTATGGCGTCGCGCGGAAAGGACACGCTCAGATACGGCACGTTAAAGCCCGTGGGGTTATCCGAGGACGGCAAACGCCCTTTTGCGGTGGCGCAACTGCGCAAAGAAAATAAGGAAGGCTCGGCATACAATCTGGTGGGATTTCAGACGAATCTGAAATTCCCCGAACAAAAACGGGTGTTTTCCATGATTCCCGCGCTGAAAAACGCCGAATATCTGCGCTACGGAGTAATGCACAGAAATTCGTTTATTCTCTCCCCCGCCGTTTTGAATAGCGATTTTACGTTTAAATATAATCGGAACGTTCGTTTTATCGGGCAGATCACAGGGGTGGAAGGATACGTGGAAAGCGCGGCTTCCGGGCTGTTTGCGGCGGCGTATTTATTCGACGAAATTACGGGTAATGTCCGCGGCGTTGCGCCGACAGAAACGATGATCGGCGCGCTTTCGGCATATCTGGTAACGCCGAATGCCGATTTTCAGCCGATGAACGCTAATTTCGGCATTCTTCCCCCGCTCGATACGCGGATAAAAGATAAAAGAGAACGTTACCGCGCGCTTGCCTCTCGCGCGCTTGCCGCCATGAAAAAATGGGCGGACAAAGCGTAAGTACAAGCGTAATGAAAAGCGGCGCGTTATAACGTTTTTACAACTTATAAACTGCAATATTCTTATCAACACAAGGAGATAAACACATTATGGAATTTCGGGGCACAACGATTTGCGCGGTGAAACGGAACGGCGTAACGGCGATTGCGGGCGACGGTCAGGTAACGATGGGCGAATCGGTGATATTTAAAAATTCCGCGATAAAGGTGCGGCGCATCTACGGCGGAAAAGTTATATTAGGGTTTGCCGGTTCGGTGACGGACGCGTTTTCGCTTACCGAACGGTTCGAAGGCATGCTGAATAAATTTGCCGGGAATTTAATGCGTTCCGCGGTAGAACTTGCGGAACTGTGGCGAAGCGACAAAGTGGGCAGAAAGTTAGACGCGATGATGATCACCGCCGATGAAAACAACTTTTTAATCATCTCCGGCACGGGCGAAGTCATCGAACCGGACGGCAACGTGTGCGCGATCGGTTCAGGCGGCAACTATGCCTTAGCGGCGGCGCGCGCGCTGTACTGCGAAACGGATTTTTCCGCCGAAGATATCGCGAAAAAAGCGCTTAAAATCGCCTCGGAAATATGCGTTTTCACAAACGACAATATTCGTTGCGAATCGGTGGGAACGCCTTTGCTCCCCGCCGCGCCCCGAAAAAAAGAAAAGGCGGCAGCGGAAACGCGCACGAAAAAAGGCGCAAAGAAGGAGGATAAATAAATGGATCTCTCCCCCAGACAAATCGTAGAACAACTGGATAAATACATTATCGGGCAGGACGAAGCGAAAAAAGCGGTAGCGATCGCGCTTCGCAACCGCTATCGGCGCAGTATGCTGCCCAAAGAAGTCCGCGAGGAAATCACGCCGAAAAACATCATTATGAAAGGTCCTACGGGCGTGGGCAAAACGGAGATCGCGCGAAGATTAGCCAAACTGGTGCACGCGCCCTTTATTAAAGTGGAAGCCACCAAGTACACGGAAGTGGGATACGTGGGCAAAGACGTGGAAGGCATGATCCGCGATCTGGCGGAATGTTCGTATCGGTTGGTAAAGGCGGAAAAGGAAGAAGAGGTAAAAGCCCGGGCCGTTGCCGCGGCGGAACGGCGCGTTTTAAAAATCGTGCTGGAAGCAAAGCAAGCCGAGCGCGGCGATACGGCAAAAGAGGTGTTCGAAGGGCGCATGTTAAGCGATTTGCGCGCGGGGAAACTCAATTCGTTCGTTATCGAAATGGACGTGGAAGACGTTCCTCAACCCATGGAACTGGTGCCGGGCGGCGCTTCCGTTTCCATCGGTACGATTTTCGGGGATATGTTTCGCGGAAAGAAGAAAAAACGCCGCCTGACGGTGGGCGAAGCCATGGAAATCGCGCTTACCGAAGAAGCGGATAAACTGGTGGACGAAGACGCCGTTAAAGCCGAGGCGTTATACCGCGCGGAAAACGACGGCATCGTGTTCATCGACGAAATCGATAAAATCGCGGGCAAGGGCGAGCGCGGCGCCGACGTTTCGCGCGAGGGCGTGCAACGCGACATTCTGCCCATCGTGGAAGGCTCTACCGTGGTAACCAAATACGGCCCCGTAAAAACGGACTTCATTCTGTTTATCGCCGCGGGCGCGTTCCACGTTTCCTCTATCGAAGATCTGATTCCCGAACTGCAAGGCCGATTCCCCGTATCGGTGGAACTTAAATCTCTTACCAAAGACGATTTTATCCGCATATTGACGGAAACGCAGAACTCCCTTACCTTTCAGTACGCCAAGTTGCTTTCCGTGGATAAAATCGACCTTACTTTCGAACCGGACGCCATCGAACGCATCGCGGAAATTTCGGTGGAACTGAATACCACCAGCGAAGATATCGGCGCGAGGCGGCTGCATACCGTTATGGAATATCTGTTAGAAGACGTATCGTTCAACGCAGGCGGAATCGATACCGTAGAACCGGTGCCCGTAAAAATTACCGGCGCGTACGTGGACGAGCATTTATCTAAACTGACGGGCAACCGCGATCTGAAAAAATACGTGCTGTAACCAATCGGAATTTTAATACGTGACAAAAGGAAGCCGAATATGATCAACATTCCCAAAGGGACGAAAGACGTTTTACCCGAAGATTCGTATAAATGGCGTTTCGTGGAAGATACCGCGCGAGAAATCTCGCGGTTATTCTGCCTGAAAGAAATCCGCACGCCCGTGTTCGAACACACGGAACTTTTCAACCGCGGCGTGGGCGACACCTCCGACGTGGTGACGAAAGAAATGTACACCTTTTTAGATAAAGGCGGCAGATCGGTTACGTTGAAGCCGGAAGGCACGGCGGGCGCGGCGCGTTCGTTTATCGAAAACGGCATGGCAAGCGGCGTTCTGCCCGTTAAAATGTACTACATCATTCCCGCTTTCCGTTACGAGCGACCGCAGGCGGGGCGACTCAGAGAATTTCACCAGTTCGGCGTGGAAATATTCGGCGCGAAAGGCGCGGATACCGACGCGGAAACCATTCTGCTTGCCGATACTTTTTTAAAGAAACTGGGGCTGAAAACAAAACTGCAGATCAATTCCATCGGCTGCCCCGCCTGCCGCGCGGCGTACAACAAAGCGCTCAAAGAATATTTTGCGCCCCGTCTTAACGATTTGTGCGAAGATTGCCGCACGCGCTACGAAAAGAATCCCCTGCGCCTTTTAGACTGCAAGGAAGAACGTTGCCGCGAAATCAACGCGGGCGCGCCCTCTATTTTAGAGTATCTGTGCGAAGATTGCAAAGCGCATTTCACCGACGTGTGCGCGCGCCTTACGGCGGCGGGCGTGCCGTATACCATAAATCCGCGTATCGTTCGCGGGCTCGATTATTACACGCGCACGGTGTTCGAATTTATAGCGGACGGCATAGGCGCGCAGGGCACGGTGTGCGCCGGAGGCAGATACGACGGACTCATCCGCACCTTAGGCGGAGGCGACGTGCCTGCCGTGGGATTTGCCGCCGGCATCGAGCGATTGCTGATCGTAATGGAACAATCGGGCGTGGAAATTCCGCGAAACGAAGCGGTTACGGCGTATTTTGCGGGTATGGACGATATCTGCCGCGAAAAGGCGTTTGAACTTACCGCGTTGCTTCGGCGCAACGGAATCGCCTCGGAATGCGACCATATGCAGCGCTCGGTAAAGGCGCAGTTTAAATATGCGGATAAAACGGGGGCGAAATTCGTGGCGGTAATCGGCGGAAGCGAACTTGAAAAAGGCGCCGTTTCGGTGAAAAACATGGCGACGGGCGAAACGGAAGAAGTGCCTTTTGAAAAAGTGGCGGAATATTTTGCGGGAAAATAAAGCAATATAATTTTAAGAAAACGTATTTTTACGGAGGTAGTAACGGTATGAAACAGGTAACCGAAAAAGAACTGGAAGAATTATTGAAAGGCGAAAAAACGGTATTCGCGGATTTCTGGGCGACGTGGTGCGGGCCCTGCCGTATGCTTGCGCCCGTATTCGAAAATCTTGCGGAAAAGTACGCCGATCAGGCGGAATTCGTGAAAGTGAACGTAGACGAAGAAACAGACGCGGCGATGAAATACGGCATTTCGTCCATACCCAACGTCATTGCATTTAAAAACGGTAACGTGGCGGCAAGCAATCTCGGCTTTGTGCCGGAAAGCGTTCTGGAAGACTTTATCGCGAAAAATTTATAAAATTATAAACGAAAAAAGTTATAATCGGCCAAAGAAGCGCCTTACGAAAAATTCGTACGGCGCTTCTTTTGCAATTCAAACCTTAAATCAGGCGTTTATTTTAAACAGAACGAAAAACCGCACTCCCGCAAAAAAGGATGCTTTCTGTCTTTTTCGCTGAGAAGTATATCGGAAACGTCCCCCCAATCGATGGCGATATCCGGATCGTTCCACATAATGCCTCCTTCGTCGTCCGGGCGGTAAAAATCGGTGACTTTATAACAGAATTCCGCCGTTTCGCTCCGCACCAGAAATCCGTGCGCAAAGCCTTCGGGAATATAAAACTGCTTTTTGTTTTCCGCTGTTAATTCTACCCCGTGCCATTTGCCGAACGTTTCCGAGCCCTTACGAAGATCTACGGCGACGTCGAAAACCGCGCCCGAAATTACGCGGACGAGTTTCCCTTGCGGATACCGCTTCTGAAAATGCAACCCGCGCAACACGCCTTTTTTCGACATGGACTGATTATCCTGTACAAACCGCATATTCAGCCCCGCCTCTTGCATATCTCTGCTATTATACGTTTCCATAAAATAGCCGCGTTCGTCGCCGTGCACCGCCGGCTCGATAACGCACAGTCCTTCGATTTCCAATCTCGTTACTTTAATCTGCCCCATTTTCCCTCTCCGTTTGTTTAAGATATCTTTTCAACGCGTCTTTCCAATCGGGCAAAGGCAAAAACCCGTTTTCAATCAGTTTGTTTTTATCCAGCCTACTGTTCAACGGTCGCAGCGCTTTACTGAGTCCGTATTCCGCCGTGGTTACGGGAACAACCGTTACGTTTTTCTTTGCCTGTAAAAATATCTCCCTTGCAAAATCCGCCCAGGAAATATATCCGCCTTCGTTCGTCGCGTGGTAATACCCGTATTTTTCCGTTTCAATCATATCCGCAAGCAACCGTGCAAGATCGAACGTATACGTGGGCGTTCCTATCTGATCGTTCACCACGCGCAGACTGCTGTGCGTTTCGCCGAGTTTCAGCATTGTTTTTACAAAATTGTTCCCGTGCGCGCCGAACACCCAGGCGATGCGCACGATAAAAAAATTGTCGAGCGTATTTTTCACCGCAAGTTCTCCGCCGAGTTTGGTTTTTCCGTAAACGGAAAGCGGGCGATACGCCTTGCAATCGGGCTGCCAGGGCGCTTCTCCTGTTCCGTCAAACACGTAATCGGTGGAAATATACATGATTTTTGCGCCGACGGCCTTGCACGCTTCGGCGATATACGCCGTGCCGTTCGTATTGATATCTTCGACTAATCCGGCGTTTTTTTGTTCCTCCGCCGCGTCCACCGCCGTCCAGGCGGCGCAATGAATTACCGCGTCGGGAGAAAAACCGCCGATTACGCGCCGTACCGCCTCGCGATCAGTGACGTCCATTTCTTCCACGTCTACGCCCCTCACGATATGTCCGCGCCGCTTTGTTTCGTTTACCACGTCGAAGCCGAGTTGTCCTTTCGCCCCCGTCACCAATATACGCATTTTTTTCTCCTCTCGGATATAGTATCCGAAACTAATATCTGATTTTACCTTCGGCGACCTTTAAAAGATGGGCGCCGTAAGGCGATTTTCCGTACCGTTGCGCCGCTTCCAATAATTTTTCTTTGCTGATCCAGGCGTTATTGTAAGCGATTTCTTCCGGAGCGGAAATTTGTATTCCCTGCCTGTTTTGTATCGTTTGCACAAACCCCGTCGCCTCCGCAAGACTATCCACCGTACCCGTATCCAACCAGGCAAAGCCGCGCCCCAGAAGTTGAACGTCCAGCATGTTTTGTTTAAGATACATTTCGTTCAACGAGGTTATTTCAAGTTCGCCGCGCGACGAAGGGCGCACGAATGCAGCCTTTTTACTCACCCCCGCGGGATAAAAATACAACCCGGTCACCGCATAATTGCTTTTCGGTTTTTCCGGTTTTTCTTCAATCGAAACCGCCTGTCCTTTCCCGTCGAATTCAACCACGCCGAACCTTTCCGGATCGTTCACATAATAGCCGAACACCGTTGCGCGGCAATGATTTACCGCATTTTCGCGCGCCGCAAGCAAAAGTTTTTTAAACCCGTTGCCGTAAAAAATATTGTCGCCCAGAATCATCGCGCAGGCGTCGTTTCCTATAAATTCCTCTCCGAGCAAAAACGCCTGCGCCAGTCCGTCGGGCGAAGGTTGCGGAATATATGTAATTTCAATGCCGTATTCGCTCCCGTCTCCCAGCAATTTTTTAAAATTCGGCAGATCCGTCGGCGTGGAAATCAACAAAATATCTCTGATTCCCGCCAGCATCAACGTGGAAAGCGGATAATATATCATCGGTTTATCGTACACGGGAAGCAACTGTTTACTGGTAACCATCGTCAACGGATACAGTCTTGTTCCCGCGCCGCCCGCCAAAATTATACCTTTCATTTCTGTTTTTCCTTTTTTTTAAAAATTTTCCTGAAAAAAGTTTCCCATGTTTTATAATTAAAAATGCAATACGCGATAAAAGCCAACAAATAAATCACGAACCCCTGCCATAAAGAAAAACTTGCGGCGGAAACGATAAAGATTATCACCATAACCGTTTCCGCAACAAAATCCGCGGCAACGCGAACGCCGATTACCTTGCCCACAACCGCTTCCGACGCCATTGAATTTACCATAATCACCGCCACAATGCTCAGCAACAACAAAATAAGATTGTCAAAAACAAACGCCGCAACAAAGAAGAGAACGAATCCCCCCGCGACGCAACAGAGATTCACCGCCATCATAGCCTTTTCTTTACGGTATACCTTTAAATAGTTGTTCGTTAAAAGGCTGACCTTAGAAGAAAATATAATAAACGGCAATAAATACCCCAGATAGATAAGACTTTCCGAATATTTCGGCAGCCATTTATTCAAAATCGCACATCCGGGAAAATAAGCGCACATCACGCCGAACAAAACCAACGAAACCGCCGAGCGGATGTTCTTGTATAACTTCGGTAAAGTATTCGCTTCCAGGCGCTTTAACGATGGGAACAAAACGACGCTGATTGCGGAAATAAAAGTAGTAAAAACGTTCGCCAGACTGAACGAAAACGACACTTTGCCGAATACGAATTTATCCCAACGCCATTGCACGATCATTTTTGCGCCGCCAACGATAAGAAGCGCCGAAAAATTGGCGAGCATCAGTATAATCCCGGCGGAAACATTACGCTTTAATTCGGCAAAAGATTCCTTGCCCCGCAAACTTCTTCCGAAATACATGCCGCGATTGAACGCCAGCGAAATTGCCGCGGCAACCGCGTCGCCTGAAAGATCGGCAAGACAATAAAAGCGGAAATCGTTTACTTTGCATGCCAGTAAAACCGTAACGGCTATGCCGTAAGAAAGTTTTTGTGCGATAACGATCGCGGCGTATTTATTGATTCGGTTGGTAATCTGGAAACTATACGAATTATACGTATGAATATTTTTGGATACAATCCCCAAGCCGACGAACGCAACGATATATCGCGATTCCGCACGGGTAAACGCAAAAGCCGCGAAAATAGCGGCAACGGCGAGAATCGTGGTAAAAACAAACAATATTTTAAACTGCGATCGTACGGTTTCTTTATCGAGTTCTTCGTAATCGTATTGCGAATAACGCAGAACGATTCCGTCGAGAAGCCCGAAATGCAATACTCCCACGTATCCCACGTATAACAGGTACATCTGCCAATAGGCGTACTGGTCTTCGCCGATAAACTTCGGAACGATAAGATTGAGAAGAAACCCCACCGCCAAAGAAACCGCCTGCACCGTGAGCGAAATAACGACGTTAGCGGTAAATTTTTTTGCCGTTATTCTTTCTGACATAATTCTTCAACCGTTTCTTTGCCGTATTTCATCGATCGTATCGTTCGGGCAAACATTTCTTTTAACCCCACTTTCGCTTCCCAGCCGAGTTCGTTGAGTTTCCGGGCGCTTAAATTCATACGCAACGTAGGCGCATAGCCCAAAGAGGCGGCGTCTCTCTCCTCTATTTTTACCGTACATTTTCCGTTTCCGAACGTATCCGCCACAAGCCTTGCCATTTCGTAAATACTGCAATACGTTTCTTCGTTCGCCGCATTATACGCCTCGCCGTCTTTCCCGCTCGTCAATACGGTTAATATCGCCGTTGCGGCGTCGCCCGTATATAAATAATTTCTTTTGGTTTCGCCTTTCGTTTTTAAAACGATATCTCTCCCTTCTATAACGCATCGCGAAAACTCGGCAAATACCCTTTTGTCGGCGTATGAGACTCCCTCGCCGAACGTCTGGGTAAGACGTACGATTTTTACGGGCACGTTGTATTCCGCATGATATGCGGCGCACATACACTCGCAAAGTCTCTTGCTCTCGGGATAAGCCGAACGCGGCGTTGTGGTTTGCAGATTCGTCGGCGCGGTTTCGTAAATTTTTTCTTCGCTCTGCGGCGCGCCGTACACTTCCATCGAAGAAAGATACGCCGCCGATTTAATCTTATTTACGCGCGAAAATTCCATAACGCGACGCGTCCCTTCCACCGCCACTTTCATCACTTCTACGGGGCGGTTTATAAAATCCGCGCTCGCCGTCATGCTTGCGGCGTGAATAACGTATTCCACTCCCATATCCGGCAGGGGCATTTCGCACACGTCGCCCTCCAGATATTCTATTTTTTTTCGTTCCGATTCGTTAAACAGCGTTTCCGCTTTCGCTTTATTACGTACCTGCGCTACGATTGTAACGTTTTTCACGCGCTGCGCAAGCAAACGCACAAGCGTGCCGCCGATCAGCCCGCTTGCGCCCGTAATCAGTATTTTCGAATTTTCAAATACGTCGAAATTCATTGTCAGCACCCGTCGTTTTTCCGCGCCGCATTTTCCGCCGCCGCTCTTTTTCGCCTCAGTCCTCTATGCCGTAAATCTGTTTATCCTCTTTCGCGTCCAGAATGGCGCGCATCGTATAATAATCGTCCGGCGTGGTGATTTTCATGTTTTCGTACGGGCCGTCTACCAGATATAATTTATGCCCGAATCTTTGCATCAACGTGCACGAATCGATAGTATCGTCGATTCCCTGTTCCAGCGCCTTGTTATGAACGCTTAAAATATCGTCGAGCCAGAAACTCTGCGGCGCTTTTGCAAGACGGGCATACTTGCGCTCAGGAACCTGAATTACGTTGCCTTCGTCGTCCCCGATAACCACCGTTTCTTTCATAACTCCCGCAGTGATCGCCGATCCTCTTTTTTTAACGCTGTCGATATTATCGGAGAGTACTTTCGAATTGATGAAAGGCCTTACGCCGTCGTGAATGAGTACGATCGCCCTGCGCCCTTCCGCTATTTCTTTTGCCGCGCAAAGTCCGTTATAAATAGAAAGTTGCCCCGTCTTTCCGCCGGGTACGATTTTCTTTACTTTTTCGATGCGGTATTTATACAGTAACTCTTTTAAATGCGGAATCCAATCTTCGATACAAGCCACCGCTACCGCTTCGATTTCCGGATTATGTTCAAAGTGTTCCAGCGTATGAATGATGATAGGCTTATCGTGCACTTTTAAAAATTGTTTCGGCGTTTCTTTGCTGTGCATACGGTTGCCGACGCCCCCCGCGAAGATAACGCCGATATTTATCGTTTCATTCGTATCCATATTTTTTCCTCTTTACTTATCCTGTTTATCCGGGCATAAACGCTTTGATTCTAACGGCGTTTTCTGTTTGCATTTTCTTCGGGAAAACGCTTTTGCTAAATAATAAATCGCCGCTACCCAGAATATTTCATAGAAATATCCGAGATGTAATCTTCTGTAAAACTGTTCCGCAATCGGAAAAAACAAAACGGAGTAAATCAACTGACAATACAAAATCCATGCCAGCCCCCGTCCGTTGGTCTTTAAAATTTCGTACAGTGCCTGAAAAATCGCCCCCATTAAAAAGGGAAATAAAATCGCGCCGAAATAGCCGAAGTCTTCCACATACGGCTTTAACGCGGAATAAATGTTGGAAGAATAACAATATCCGTTAGGCGAAACGAACTCTATCGCCGGATCGAATCTGTCCATAATTCCTTCCAGGCGTATTCCCAAAGGATTCAATAACGTTCCCAAAGAATTGATTAACGAGAGAAAAGTTGCCTGCCCCAGATAGTAAGTGTTTTCGAATTCCTGTATCCATAAATTAAAATTATACAACCCGGAACCGGAATAAATGCTTACCATGCGGAATAAGTCTGAAGTATACCGTTTGGCTTTGCCGAAAGCGTAGAAAAGCGCTACGGCGACAAGCAGCATGAGAAATACCACGCCCGCAATCTTCACATTTACCCTTTTTTCTTTGTGTTTATCTCGGTAAAACAGTATCCAAAGGCAAATCGCGTAAAAAACAAAGCGTAACAATCTGTTCCGATCGGTAGACACCAGAGACACAAGCATAAACGCCGCGACGGGGATCAGACATTTAACGGCTTCTTTTATATTTTTCCCGCGCCGTTTACAAAACAGAACAAGAAAAAATCTGTACATACTTACGTATGCCAGCCCCACCACGATTTCCAGCATCTGCGTAAAAAACACGCCGGGCGAATATCCGTCCACGACGTTCACGTATATTTGACTGAGTTTGTGAGAAAGCGATCCTGCGCCTCTTACGTCGTAAAACATTTTAAAAATATATATTCCCGCACAAACAGCCGACGCCGCCGCGAATATCCACGCCGGATATTTTGCGAGCGGTCTTTCGTTTTCTATCGTCGTTCTCAGCGGATACCTATCCTCGTTTGCCAACGGCAAAGGCTTGCCTGCGCCCGCGTTTTCCGCGGTTTTTTTCGCGTACTTCGAAACGAATGCCGCAGCGGCGCCGAACGATACGATCGCCGTGCCGAGATACAAAAAGAACAAAGGATGAATAACGACGTTCCAGTTGCGGAAATTCAACAATACCACGCAATAGGTTGCGAATATCATAAAGCACAGCAAAAACCACGGAGAAAGCAAATCTCTTTTTCCGTATAAATACGCTATCGCCATAAATCCGGCTAAAAAACAGAATGTCAATATTTCCATCAATACCTCTGTTATCTTTTTTTCGTTTTATCGTTCGGCGTTAAAACAAGCCGAAAATCACTTTGCAGCCAAAACTCCATCGGCTTTCTTTGGAAAACGTCCGCAATATTTTTCCGTTTTTCAAAAGCAATCTTTTCCCCTTACACGTTTTTGCGTCTGCGCAAATTCCGATCAACGCGAAGTTTTTGGCTTGTAGCGGAAATTTTTTTACAACTTCCCGCGCTAATTTACTTCTGCCGCATCTTAAAGATTTATCTGAAAATTTTTGTAATTTCGCCTTAATCCGCTTTTTCAAAGAGGGCTTTTTGGCGCCTACTACATTATTTGCATGTTGACGGTACTTTATGAAAGAACGTTTGTCGTATATCAATCCGTCGTACAACGCCGCCGCCATCGCCACCCATACGTCGTGAATTCTGTTTTTTAAAAGTTCTTCGCCCGGCCGATGCTCTTTATCGGAAAGAATTTCGTAAAACTTGCGCGGAAACACCATAGTGCAACCCGCCAGCATATTTTCGGTAAGAATACTTATCGGCGATAAATGAATATCGGCGTTATCCGAATACCTTATTCCGATAGAACAGCCGTCTTGATCCACGCATTCCTGATTGGACGCATACAATAATTTACCGCTTTGTAACAACGTTTCAACGGCTTTTTGCAACTTATCCCTGCACCAGATATCGTCCTGATCGGCAAATGCGTAATAATCGAAATCGGAGGGAACGGAATACAACAAATTCATAAAACTGTTGCCTACGCCCACGTTTTTTTCAAAGAAAACGTGTACTTTTTTATTTTCCGCGGCATAGGCGCTTAACTGTTCCGGCGTGCCGTCCGACGACCCGTCGTCGCGCACGAACAGTTCCGTTTCCACCCCTTCCTGATTCAACACGGAATCGATCTGTTCGCGAAGATATTTTTCGCCGTTATACGTACTCATCAGAACCGCCACTCTGAACATATCATTCACTCGCCTTTTTAAATTTCCTCTTTTTCCGTCGTCTCGCTTGCGGCGTTGTCTTTATAACAGGCTTTAAACATGTGGTGCGAAACGCGCTTTTCTTCCGGGGGGAGTTTCATGTAATCGCCGTAAAGGGAAGTAAGATACGTATCGCACGCCGCGATTGCCCGAAAAGTATATTCTTCGAAAGGCAACTCGATAAAAGAAGTAAACACGTTTTGCGGCAAAATTTCCTTTTCCCTATACGATCCCCCCACCGCGGCGGCAAACCGCACGTTGTTAAAATCGATAGTTTCGTATTTTTTTAAAATTTTCGCAAACGTTTTTTCTTTGTTAATAAACCGACTCATTATAAAAATCGCAAAGCGCACGGGTTCAAGATACCAGGCGTGCGTTTTCGAACGAAAAAACTTTTTCCACTGCGCCGCTCCCAGCAGTTCTCTTCTGAAAGCCGTGGCTTTAAACGCTTTAACCGCCTCGCGGCGCGTGTTACCCAATCCGTCCACGGGGAACACGTCTATACTCACGCCCGTCGCCTCCGTTCCGGTAACGTTATCCTCTTTTATCTCCGTATTTTTATCGTAAATTTTAGCGGAAAAATCAACGTACGAACGGTCGGTTTCCCAGCATTTTACGCCGAAAGGCACTTCGCGTTCCCGGCAATAAGCGATAAACGCGTTATAATCGGGGCGCGGCATCATAATATCGATATCGTCGTCCCACGGAATAAAACCTTTATGCCGGACCGCGCCAAGCAGCGTGCCGCCGCCCAGCGAATAGCGGAACCCGTTTTCTCTGCAAATCCCGTCAACCTGTTTCAAAAGATTACATTCGATTTTTTTTAGTTGTTTCAAATCGATAAATCGTTCATTCATATCATTATTTCCGTTTATGCAACACCCGCTTAAAAAGCCATCCGCGCCATTTATTCGGCAGCAACGCCACGATAAACTGAACGGCAAGCGAAGAAAAATAATTCCACCCCCCGATAAACCCGATATTTTTCAGTCTTTTTCTGCCCGCCTTGTATTTTTTAAAATAGGAAAATCCTCCGCGGCGCTCATACATATCCTTCCCGATGCGTGCATATACCAAACTTTCGTTGATATTTTTGCATTTCGCGCCCGTCATTATCATGTTCGCCCATAAAAGAGTGTCTTCCATCAGCAGACACGTCTGATAATTCCCCGCTTTCAACACGGCGGATTTTTTATACATTACCGTCATATGGTTAAACGCGTCGCGTCGTTTCTGATATTTTTTAATTTCTTCGTCTTCCAAAGGCACCGTACGGCTTGCCACAACGTTATTTACGTTTTCTTCGAACTCGTATATCTGCCCGCCGCAAATATCCAGATCGGGATCGGTTTCAAACTCCTTTAACTGCAATTCAAACCGGTCGTTTCGGCAAACGTCGTCGGTATCCATTCTGGCGATCAATTCATACGAACATCGCTTTACTCCTTCCGCAAGCGCGTAACCTAACCCGTGATTTTCCGCAAGCGCGACGATTTTATACAATTTCGGATTGGCGTTTACATACTCTTCCAGAACTTTTTCGAGTTCTTCGGTGAGCGGTCCGTCTTTTACAACGACGATTTCGTCGGGCGGCACGCTTTGTTTTAAAACGCTTTCCATGCATTCTTTAAAATAATTCGCCTGCTCTTTAACGTAAAGCGACAATAATACGGAAAACTTCATAATTCACTCTTTCGGCTCGTCCGTGCCGCTCTCCTGCCGACGCTCGTTTTTACGCGCCTCGCCGTTCTTTCCGTTCTGCTTATCTTTTCTTAATACGGCGAACGCCGTTTTAAATAATATGCCCGCTTCGCGAAACAGATTGAATCGGCGCAACGCTTCAAGATTGTATCGCATTTTTGCCGGCAAAATATTTTTTACGTACTCCTCTTCCGCATTTTCCGCCCGTTGCAAAAGTTTCTCCTCGTCTTTAAAACAGATACTCGCCTCACTGGTAATGCCTGCCGGCAAAAGTAACGTCGCCTTCATTTCCGGCGTATATGCCGCAACAAATTTAGGCGTTTCCGGGCGCGTTCCCACAAAAGTCATCTTTCCCGAAAACACGTCGATGAGTTGAGCGATCTCGTCTAACCTGCATTTCCTGATAAACCGTCCCACTTTCGTAACGCGACTATCGTTCGCCACGGTAACCTGCGTACCGCTCAGATCGGCGCCGGTTTTCATCGAACGGAATTTGTGAATGTTAAATCGCTTTCCGTACTGCGTCACTCGCTCCTGCCTATAAAATACAGGGCCTTTCGAATCGGTTTTTATCGCCAGAGCAAGAATAAGAAAAAGCGGCGAAAGTACGATAAGCATCACCGCCGAAATAACGATATCGAACCCCCTTTTTAAAAACAGAGAAAATTGCTTTTTTTTAAGAATATCGTAATATTCGCGGACTTCTTCCGTCTGCATTCCGGCGGGAAGTTTTTCCCATTTTTTAATCAACATCAAAGATACTCCCGCAAGACATCGATATAATTATCAATAACGTATTGCACTTGTTCGTCCGTCAGACAAGTGTGCAACGGCAAGGTGATTTCGCGGGAAAAATGCCTGTAAGCGTTTGGATAATTCTTAATGTCGAACCCGAGGTTTTTATATGCAGTGTGCATAGGAAGCGGCTTATAATGCACGTTGCACGCTATTCCGCGTTCCGCCATTTTTTCGATTATCTCCCCGCGCTCTTCGTAGGTGACGCCCGGAATTTCCGTAATATACAAATGCCCCGAAGACTCGTACTCGTTTGTATAATGCGGCAACACTTTCACCCCGAAGGGTTGGAACGCCTCGTTGTACCGCCCGATAATCTCTTTACGGCGTTTCAACATTCCCGGATAGCGCTCGAATTGTTTTAAGCCGATCGCGGCGGCAACGTCCGTCATGTTGCACTTGTACCAGGTGCCTGCAATATCGTATTCCCAAAGCCCGGGTTTCATCTTCGATAACGCATCTTTCGATTGTCCGTGCAAACTGAAAAGTTGAAGTTGGCGGTATATATCTTCGTCGGAAACGCCGGGAATCTCCCGCCAGGTAAGCGCGCCGCCTTCCGCCGTAGTGAAATTTTTAACGGCATGAAAACTGAAACTCGAAAAATCAGCGACGGCGCCGATCATCTTTCCGCGCCGCTTGGCGCCGAACGCATGAGCGGTATCCGCGCATACCGCAATCCTTCCCAATGCTTTTTGCAATTCGCTTTCCGGCTTAAATATCCCCCGTTTCCGTTCCACGATAGAAAAGATGCGGTCGTAATCGCAGGGCACGCCGCCGATATCCACGGGAATTATCGCTTTCGTCTTTTCGTTGATCGCGTTTTCCAACGCGTTGTAATCCATTTCCAACCCGTCTTTCTGCGTATCGATCAGAACGAGTTTCGCTCCCACATGACACGCGACGGAAGCCGAAGCCGTATACGTATACGCGGACGTAATCACTTCGTCGCCCGCGCCTATGCCCAATAACCGCAACGCCATTTCTGCGCAGGCAGTTTGCGAATTTAAACAAACGCATCTGTTTACGCCTATCCAGGCGGCAATTTCGCGTTCCAGGAGTTTCGTCCGCGGTCCCGTGGTAATCCAACCGGAACGCAAGGTTTCTATAACTTCCTGTATTTCAAGCTCGGATATATCCGGAGGGGAAAAACTTACTTCCATCGGTATCTCTCTTTTTTGCGGTCTGCCCGAACGCGTCGTTCTTCTGAAAACGAAAAACTTTACGGTCAACTTAAACGGTCAACTTAAAAAAGCGCCGATTCCACAAAAAGATTTTTCAAATTTTTCTTCATTATAACACCAATCGGTAAAATAAGCAAGCAAAATCACGCCGTTGCTCCTTTTTACGCCTATTTTAAGATTTTTCAAAGAATTGCTTGTCTCCTTGTTTGCAAGCGTTCCGATATTTTTAAGGGCAAAATCGGGGCGATTAGGAAAATATAACTTTACGAATCGCCCCGCGCCAACTGTTTTTTTTACGAAATATCGGCCCGGTTATTATTAAACGCGT